>NZ_CP149512.1:0-300000 GCF_040126305.1 Pararhizobium sp. A13
GCGACCGGCATCGATCCTGCCGTGGTGATCGGCATCGGTTATCCGAAGACCGGCGACTACAATGCCGATCGCAGGCACTATGACTTCACCCGCGGACCGGCGCATGCCGGCGTCTTCCCCGACAGGGACGGCACAGACTGCGGCGGCCAGGCGGCCTATATCGGCTTTCTCACCCATCGGCTTCTACCCCATGTCGCGGCGCATATCCCGATCGACGATGCCCGGCGGACCCTTCTCGGCCATTCGCTGGCGGGCTATTTCGCGCTCGACCTTCTGGCGCAGTACCCCGGCATGTTTGCCGGCTGTATCGCTTTCAGCCCTTCGATCTGGTGGGACAGGCCGGGGCTCTCGGCGTCCCTGCGCGAAGCCGGGGCGATCTTTGCCGGCGCGGTGCGCGTCTACGCCGCGGTCGGGGGATGGGAGCAGGATCTTGCACCCTGGCAGTCGAAGGAACAATTTGGCCCGCGCTATCATCAGGTCCGGCAAGCGCGGCGGATGATCGACAACGTCCGGGAATTGATGCTCGAACTGACCGACGCGTTCGGTGCTCACGCCGCAGTGAAGTTCGAGCTCCGCGACGACGAGGATCATGCCACAGTCGTCACGTCCGCGCTCTGCCGGGCCTTGAGATACGTTACCGGTAGAGGGTAGGGATCAGGTTTCGTCCCATCCTCGCCTCCGTCGGCGACATGCAACACGGTCCAGGATCTCGACGTCCCAGATTCCCTGACCAGTTCCAGTCCACCGTCGGTGGCTCGGTTCGTTCAGAAATCCGCCACCTTGCCCCAAGCGGCGGTTTTGAAGCGGTTCGGGTGATAGGGCTGGGGATCGACCAGAGGCTCCAAGCCGGTGATGATGTCGGCAATCAGATGTCCGGCACCGGGGCCGATGCCGAAGCCATGGCCGCTGAAACCAGCGGCGAGGATGAAACCGGGGACAGAAGCGATTTCGCCGACGCCGGGCACGCCGTCAGGCGTGCTGTCGATATATCCCGCCCAGGCTGCGGTGATACTTGTCTTGGCGAGCGAGGGCAAAAGCGCGCAGGCGCGGCGATGCGTGAGCTCGATGGTGCTGCGATCGGGTACCGGGTCGAGAATGCGCATCCGTTCCATCGGAGTCGGGGCGTCCAGCCGCCAACGGGCCAAAGTCTCGTGGCCAGAGCGCCAGCCTTCGGTACCGCCCGGTGCCAGGTTGCGCCACCGGCGCAGGAACATCGGCACGAACTGGTTTGCAAAACGAAGCTGCTGCGGCGTCGGATCGACGCGCCCACGCCCGCTGATCGCCAAAGTGTAGCCGTTGTCGCCGCGCCGCGTGATCGAAACGTCAGCCGTGTGGAGCGCATCGGGCAGATCGTCGGCCCCGGCCGAGACCGACAGGATGGACGAGCGAATGGATGCCTGCGGAAAGCGGATACCAATCTGACGGCAGAAGGATGACGCCCAGGCGCCGCCCGCCATGACGGCGACGGGCGTGCGGATGGCTCCCCTTTCGGTTACCACCGCGCTCAGTCGTCCGGCCGTAGTCTCGATGCCGCGTGCGGCGCAGATCTGATGCACGCTGCTGCCGAGTTTCACGATTGCTTTGGCGACGGCAGGTGCCGCACGAGAGGGATCGGCGGTGCCGTCCGATGGCGAGAAGACCCCGCCCTTCCAAAAGCGGCCACTTGCCCTGCCGCGTTCGGTAGCCGTCGTGCTGTCGAGCATATGCGTTGTCACGCCGGCCGTTCCGGCAAAGTCGCGCCATCGGGCCCAGCCCGCGAGTTCGGCATCGTCGTTGCTGAGGTAGAGGAGGCCGCAGCGCCGGAACCCCGTGTCCTCGCCGGTTTCGGCCGCAAAACGCTCCCACAGGTCGAGGCTCTTTGTCGCGATCGGCAGTTCCCGCGCATCCCGGTTCTGCTGACGACACCAGCCCCAGTTTCGGCTCGACTGCTCGGCGCCGATCAGACCTTTCTCCAGAAGCGCGACTTTCAGACCCCGGCGCGCAAGATAGTAGGCCGCGAAGACGCCAACGATGCCGCCGCCGATGATAACCACGTCGGCGCTTTCAGGCAGGGTTTGGTTGGTTTCGATCTTTTGAAGGGGCGCACGCATTGCAGATCTCCGGCTCAAGCCGTCAATCTACCCGCGCCTGCGCGAAGGCGTAGCTGGAGTTCATGGATGTCCAGCATTTTCTACTGTCTTGCGCGGCGTGGCAACCTTTTATGCTATCCAATAGGAATGCATAGATAATGACAGTGATGAGCCATGTGCTATTGTCTGCTGGGGATGAGCGCAGCATTTTCTGCTGTAACCATCCATCGATGACACCAACATGGCAGGTCTCACATGAAACTGGATCGGATCGACATCAAGATCCTCTACGAGTTGCAGAAGAACGGCCGCATCACCAATGTCGAGCTTGCCGAACTGGTCAATCTTTCGCCGAGCCCTTGTCTGATGCGGGTGAAGAAGCTGCAGGCCGAAGGCTATATTGTCGGCTATTCGGCCCAGGTCAATGTCGGAAAGCTCGGCCAGACCCTGACGGTTTTCACGGAGGTCACCCTCAAGAATCACCGGCAGATCGACTTCGCCCGCTTCCTGGCCGCGGTCGAGAAGGTCGACCAGGTGATCGAGTGCCATCTGGTTTCCGGCGGCTACGACTACATGCTGAAATTCGTGACGGCCGGGATCGGCGAGTATCAGACCATCATGGAACGGCTGACGGACATGGATATCGGCATCGACAAGTATTTCAGCTTCGTGGTGCTGAAGTCGCCGATCGTCAAGGCCCATATGCCGCTGACCAGTCTCTTTCCTCTCTGAGGAAGAGACGATCTCAACGCCGGCAATAGGCGCGCACCAGCTCCGGATCCTGCTCAAGTCCGTCGAGCCAGTTCGGATCGAGCTTCGGCACGGAGGAGAAGAGCAGTTGCGAATAGGGATGCTTCGGCTTTTTTCCTGCGTTGGATGGCGTGATCTGCTCGACCTTTTCGCCCGCATACATCACGACGATCTCGTCGCAGATGGCCTCCACCATCGAAATGTCGTGGCTGATGAAGATATAGGACAGGCCGAGTTCGCGCTGCAGTTCCTTCAGCAGTTCGATCACAGCGGCTGCGACGACGGTGTCGAGAGCCGAGGTGATCTCGTCGCAGAGGATCAGCTTCGGGTCGGCCGCAAGGGCGCGCGCGAAGTTCACGCGCTGCTTCTGACCGCCGGAAAGTTCGGCCGGACGCCGCTGGCGGACCGATGACGGCAACCGAACCATATCCAGGAGCTCGTTGACCCGCTTGTCCCGGGCCTTGCGGTCCATGCCGTGATAAAAGGCAAGCGGCCGCGCCAGAATGTCCTCGATCGACTTTGCAGGGTTGAGCGCCGTATCGGCATATTGGAAGACGATCTGCATTTCGCGCAGTTGCTCGCGGGAGCGGCCGCGGACGCTTTGCGCGAGTTCCCGACCGTCGAAGACGATCTGACCGGCAGAGGCAGGCAGAATGCCGGCAATCGCTCGGGCCAGCGTGGACTTCCCACAGCCAGATTCACCGATGATGCCGAGATTGCGGCCTCGTTCCACCTTGAGGCTGACCGATTGGACGGCACGCACCAGGGGCAGACCGTCATTCTGAATTGTACCATAGCCCGCGATAAGGTTTTCGACCGTGAGAATATGGGGCGTGTCCATAGCCGCCGCCGACTGGGGACCTCGTGCCTTGGGCTCGAAGGCGGCAAGCAGTTCGCGCGTATAGGGATGTTGTGCATGCGACAGGATATTGTCCGTGGTTCCGGCTTCCTGAACCTCGCCGCCCTTCAGCACGATGATCCGGTCAGCGATCTGCGCCACGACGGCGAGATCGTGGGAGACATAGATGCCGGCGATACCGCCTTTACGCATCACGGCCTTGAAGGCGCGAAGCACCTCGATCTGCGTCGTCACATCGAGCGCCGTTGTCGGTTCGTCGAAGATCACCAGCTTGGGATCGCCGATCAATGCCATGGCAGCGGAAAGGCGCTGCAACTGACCGCCAGAAACCTGGTGCGGATAGCGGTCACCGATCGTTTCGGGATCGGGCAGGGAAAGCGCCCGGAAAAGTTCGATCGCGCGGGCTTTTGCCTCGGCGACCGGCATCAGATCGTGAATGCGGGTCACTTCGATCACCTGGTCCATGATCGTGGCGGCTGGATTGAAGGCCGCGGCCGCGCTCTGCGGCACATAGGCGACTTCGGTGCCGCGAACGGCAGCCCGTTCCTTTTCCGAAAGCCTGGCCATATCCTTGCCCGCGAGCATCACGCTGCCGCCGGAAATGCGGCAGCCCGCGCGGGCATGGCCCATCAGGGTGAGGGCAACCGTCGTCTTTCCCGAGCCGCTTTCACCGATCAGCGCAACGATTTCGCCTTCCGCGACGTCGAAGCTGACACCTTTGATGATCTCAACGATACGGCCGGAATCGGTCTTCGCCTCGACCTTCAGATCACGGGTTTCAACGAGGTTGGCCATCATGCGCTCCGGTCCCGGATCTTGTAGGGCAGGTTGTCGATCAGAAGGTTCACGCTGATGGTGAGGCTTGCGATCGCAATTGAGGGAAAGATGACAGCGGGTGCGCCAAAGGGCAGGCCGCCGATATTCTCGCGGACGAGGGCACCCCAGTCGGCATAGGGCGGCTGGACGCCAAGGCCAAGAAACGACAGACCGGACAGGAGCAGCACGATGAAGACGAAACGGAGACCAAGATCGGCAAGCACCGGCCCCAGGATGTTCGGCAGGATTTCGGAGCCGACGAGGTAGAAGACGTTCTCACCACGAATCCGCGCGACGGTGATGAAATCCATGGCGTTGACGTTCACCGCAAGCGCACGGGCAAACCGATAGGCCCCGGGGATGTAGATCACCGACAGCGTAAAGATCAGAACCGGGATCGACGATCCCACGGCTGCGACGACGACAAGCCCGAACAGCTTGCTCGGTATGGAGTTCAGCGCATCGAGAAAGCGGCTGAGCACCGTATCGGTCCATCCGCCCGTCACCGCGGCGATCATACCCAGCACGACGCCGGTAAAGCAGGCGATCGTGACGGCGGCCAAAGAGATGCCGACGGTGTAGCGCGCACCCATCAGGATACGAGAAAAGATATCGCGACCGAGATAGTCGGAGCCCATCCAGAACTGACCGGACATCGGACCGAAATAGTCGAAGTCGACAATTTCTCCCACCGGGTAGGGGATGAGAATGGGGGCGAAAATGGCGATGAAAGCCCACAACAGGATAACGGCAAGGCCTGTCATTCCCACTAAATTGAAGCGATAGCCGGCACGGCGTCCGATTGGCTTTTGCGTGGTGTCTGTCATCATCGGAGCCTCGGATTCGAAAGAATGGCAATAATGTCGGCAAGCGTGATCAGGATCAGGTAACCGAGGCAGAAGATCATCGCGCAGCTCTGGATCAAGGGCAGGTCGCGCGTGGCGACCGCATCAACCATCAACTTGGCGATACCGGGGTAGTTGAAGATGGTCTCAACGATGATCACCCCGCCGAGCAGATAAGACAGCGACAGGGCGACCGCATTGACAATCGGACCAAGCGCATTCGGAAGAGCGTGCTTCAGGACAATCCGGCGCCGTGACGCACCCTTCAGCAGGGCCATTTCGACATAGGGCGTGTTTAATGTCTCGACGACGGCGGCACGTGTCATGCGGATCATCTGGGCGGAAACGACGAAGGTCAGCGTGATCACCGGCATGGCATAGACCCGCAGCAAGTCGGTGAAGGAGTGCACCTCATTGGCAAAGGAGAGTGCCGGCAGCCATTTCAGGTAGACCGCGAAGAGAAGGACGGCCGAGGTTGCGACCATGAATTCGGGAACCGATATCACGCCGATCGTCAGGATGGTGACGATCCGGTCGTAGAGGGAGCCACGCATCATTGCAGCGGTAATGCCGAGCGTGAGTGCAATCGGTACCGAGAACAAGGCGGTTACGCCGGCGAGTTTCAGCGAGTTGATGAAGCGACCGCCGATCAGTTCGGCAATCGGCATGTCGTTGGCGTAGGACGTGCCGAGATCACCTGCCAGGAGCCCGGCAAACCAGCGCATGAACCGGAAGATGGCCGGCTCGTCCAGATGCATGGCCTTGCGCAGCCCTTCGACGGCTTCCGGCGTTGCGGCCTGGCCAAGCAGGATCGTTGCCGTGTCGCCGGGCAGCATGGTCGTGGCGAAGAACACCGCGAACGATACGATGACCAATGTGACAAGGGCGATGAGCAACCTGCTCATCACGAGGGACATAACCCGATTGCTCACGCGCGCGCTCCCTTTGGCGTTCGGCTGATGGACTATACGCGATCGGAAAGCGGACCGGGGGGCGAATTTCGCCCCCAGGCCATTCGCTTCGTCAGGCTTCGAGCCAGACATATTCCGCGAATGCGTAGCCCATCTGGCCGCCAAGCGGGTTAGGAGCAAGCCCTTCAGCTTGACTGTCGTTGCGTCGACATTCGAGAGGTAGGCAGGGATAGCGGTTCCCGCCTCTTCAGCGACCATGACCTGCATCTCGTTGTAGATTTCCTTGCGCTTTGCCTGATCGAGAGAGCCCCGCGCTTCGATCAGCATCTTGTCGAACTTCTCGGACTTGTACTGGCTCTCGTTCCACGGGGCGTCGGAGGTGTAGAGCAGCGAGAAGAGGATGTCCGGCGTCGGCCGAGGATTGATGTTGCCGAAATGGACCGGCGCCTTGAGCCAATAGTTGTCCCAGTAGCCGTCGGAGGGTACGCGCTGGACGTCGAACTTCATGCCGATTTCGGCGGCCGCTGCCTGAACGATCATGGCCATGTCGATCGAAGAGGTCGCAGCTTCCGAAGCGATCATGGGGATGGATTGACCGAGGACACCCGCCTTTTCAAAATGGAACTTCGCCTTTTCGGGATCGAAGGCCTTCGGCTTCAGGTCGGCATTGTGGTAGAAATTGGCCGGAGAAACCGGCTGGTCATTGCCGATTTCCGCCAGACCGCGCAAAGCCGATTTCTGGATCTGTTCGCGGTTGATCAGATACTTCATGCCCTCGACGAAATCTTTCTTGTTGCCTGGAGCCAGATCCATCCGCATGTTGAGGTTGGTATAGTTGCCGGATGTCGTCTTTGACAGAAAGAAGCCTTCCTGGCTTTCGACCAGGCGCATCGACCGCGGGTTGATCGATGCGGCAAGATGGATATCGCCGGACAGAAGGGCGTTCACCCGCGCATTGTCGTCGCTGATCGCGAAGTATTCGAACGAGTCGACGTTCGCACCACCGGATTTCCAGTAATTCTTGTTCTTGACGCCGACCGAGCGCACACCCGGCTCAAAGACTTCGCGCACGAAGGCGCCGGTGCCGTTGGCCCTGGAGAAGTCCGTCGTGCCGTCGGCGACGATCATGAAGTGGTGCATGCCGAGGATGGTCGGAAGGTCGGCGTTCGGGTTGGCAAGCGTGATCTCCACCGTCAGCTTGTCGACAGCCTTGAAGCCGGTCATCTGCGCTGCGATCTTGGCAACCTTCGAACCGACGCCCGGATCGAGATGACGCTTCAGCGAGAAGACGACGTCGTCTGCCGTGAGCGGCTTGCCGTCATGGAAGGTCACGCCGCTTCGCAGCTTGACGGTCCAGACTTGGGCGTCCTTGCTTTCAATGGATTCAGCGAGTTCCATCCGCGGCGCGCCGGTCTCGTCGAGGAAGGTCAGACGGTTGTAGAAGGCGCAGCAGCGCACATAGTCGGTCGACAGCGAGGCCTTGGCCGGATCGAGCGTGTCCGCTGTCGAGGCCGACCAGCCGGCAGCTTTCAATGCGCCGCCGGCCACCGGCGTGGCTGCGACCGCGCGCGTGGCGTTGCCGAGAATGAGGCCGCCCGCTGCGGTCGCGACGCCGCCGGCCAGCATCAACTGAAGAAGTTCGCGACGGGTCGCGCCTCGACGAATGGCGGTTTCCACCATCGCGTCGTCTGCTTTCGTCCAGTTCGTGATCTTGTCGTTCATGTCATTCCCCTTTTTGTTGGATTTTCCGCGACGCCCGCCTTTTCCGGCGGATTCTGTCCGTTTGTGAGGCTGGGCTTCTAGGCCGCTACCTCCTCCACGGCGTCGGCAAGACCGGCCATGGAATGGTAGTGGAAGTCGGGCTTGGTAAACTCAGCCGGCTCGATCGTGCCGCCGTAGCCCTTTTGCGCATGGCGCCGCTCGATCCAGCAATTGGTCATGCCGAGACGGCGCGAAATGCCGATATCGTGGTACTGGCTTTGGGCCACATGGAGGATATCCTCCTTCGCATTACCTTCGCTCGAGACGAAGTCGAACACCTTCTCGAAAAAGGCCGGATCGGGTTTCTCCGTGCCGGTATCGTCGGCCGTGAAGGCCGCATGGAACGGATTGCCGAGCTCCTTGGAAAAATGCTCAAAGGCCCAGCGCCGTGCGTTCGTCATTGCGATCAGCCGGTACTTTTTCGAAAGCCTGGCCATCGCTTCTTTGCTGTCGGCAAAGCCTTTCCAGCTCTTGGCCGAATCCCGGAGCCGCTGGCCATAAGCCGCTTGCACCGGCAGGCCGAGCCTTGGAGCAATCGCCAGATAGACGCGCACGAGATCGTCGGGGAAGAGATCGGCATCGTCCGAATAGCGAGCTTCGCGATAGAGCGTCAGCGCTTCTTCGCCGTCCACGGTCACGCCCGTCTCCGCGGCAATCCCGGCCAGGCAGTCCTTGATGCCCCCTTCGAAGTCGATCAGGGTGCCGACAACATCGAATGTGAGGTATTTGAAATCAGCGAAGGTCTTTGCCACGTGAATTTCCCCGGTTGTGTGCGCCTCGTGCCGTCGCATCGGGCCGTCTACAGAATTTAATGCTGTCGCGGATACCACCGGCTCCGCCCACTTTTCCTGCAAAACCCCGGTTTTCCGGGATTGCCGCCTTTTTCTCAGCTCCAGTTTCGCAGCAATGGCTCGCCGGATTCTCCGAAATGAACCTGCCCGGCGGCACAAAATTGCGAATATGGTGGGCTCCACGGTATTTCGGGATTCGCGCAAAACCCCGCCGTGCAAACAGTTTCCCGTTCACGCCATGACAGCGCGAACGGCCGGATCAGCCAGAGTTTCGTCCAGCGTCCGGCGCGTGCGCTCGACGATCGCGTCGATTTCCGCATCGGTGCAGCAGAGCGGCGGCGCATAGCCCAGCACGCCGTTGGCGAAGGCGCGGATGACGAGCCCGTTGTCCCATGCGCGGTCGAAGATGCGACGGGCCGGTTCGGCGGCTGCCGGAAGCGGCGTCTTACGATCCTTGTCGACGACGAGCTCCACCGCAGCCAGCATGCCGCGGCCGCGGACGTCGCCGACGAGAGGATGATCTTGCAGGCCTTCAAGACCGGCCATCAGGCGAGCGCCCGCCTTGCGGCCATTGTCCAGAAGCCCGCCTTCATAGAGTCGCAGAACTTCCAGACCGACGGCGGCGCTGACGGGATGGGCCGAATAGGTATAGCCGTGGCCGACGGCGGAAGCGCCAGCGCCGTCGGCGATCGTCCGGTAGACGTGCTCGGACATGAAGAGAGCGCCCATGGGCACATAGCCGGAGGTCAGGCCTTTCGCGACGGTGAGGAAATCCGGCACGATCCCGTCCTCGGCGCATGCAAACAGCGGACCCGTGCGTCCGAACCCGGTGATCACTTCATCGGCGACGAAGAGGATATCGAGCTCCCGGCAGGCGTCGCGCATCGCCTTCATCCAGCCTTTGGGCGGCACAAGCACGCCGCCCGAACCCTGGATCGGTTCGGCATAGAATGCCGCAACACGCTCGGCCCCCAGTTCCTCGACCTTCTGCTTCAATGCGGCAACGGAGGCGGCAATGATCGCTTGCGGATCGGTGCCAACCGGGTTGCGATAGGCATAGTGGGACGGAATCTTGTGCTGCCAAGCGAAAGGCAGGCCGAAGCCGGCATGAAAGGCGGGCAGGGCGGTCAGACCGGCCCCAACTGTGGACGAACCGTGATAACCCTGCTCGATGGAGATGAACTGGTCCTTTTTCGGCAGACCACGGGCATTCCAGTAGTAATGGATGAAGCGGATCGTGCTGTCGACCGCGTCAGAGCCGCCGAGCGTGAAGTAGACATGGTTGAGATCGCCCGGGGCGCGGTCGGCGAGTTCTGCGGCGAGCCGGATCGCCGGCTCGGAGCCAAGGCCGAAATAGGCGGTCGCGTAGGGGAGCTCCCGCATCTGTTTTGCGGCAGCCTCCACGATGCTGTCATGACCATAGCCGGCGTTGACGCACCAGAGGCCGGCGAATCCGTCGATCAGTTGCTTGCCGGAGGCATCGGTGACGGTCGCGCCGGAGGCGGAGGCGAGAACGCGCACGCCCAGCTTTTCGTGGCTGTGATAGGACGCAACCGGATGGACCAGATGGGCACGGTCGAGTTCGATGAGGGAATTGCTAAACATGGATGTCTCCGGGTCAGCCGAGGGCTTGGTTGGCGAGAGCGAAGGTTTTCAGCTCGGGGGTTGTCGTGGCATCACGGCCTGCGGCCCGCATGGCGATACCGCCACCGACATAAGCAAGGCCGTGGCTCGAGAGCCAGGGAGCGATTGCGGTGTCGTCCGTCGTGTCGACACGCAGGAAGGCGCCGGGCCGGCTGGCAATGAAGAAGGAAATCAGGGCGCAGGCATCATCCGCATCGGCGGCGACCACGGGCCCGATCACGTCGCCCCGCCCGAAAGCGCGAAGTGCAGCGAAACCCCGAAGCTGGCCTGCTCGCCGTATAACGGCAAACCGGCCGACTTCTGCGATGTACTCGAGGAGGCCTTTTCGCTCGGCGCCAAAGGCAGCGCGATCAAGTGCCACGATCATGTCGAGATCAGCCGCCTTGGCCGGCTCCACGCCTTCGGGCGCAGCGATTGCAGGCACAATTCCCTGATGTTGCAGGATGTCTGGGCCAGTCTGGCGGAAACCGAGCTTTTGATAGAGCGGAAGGCCGTCGTTGGTCGCGACCAGACGGAGTTGCCGCTCGCCCGCAATCTTGAGCGATGCATCCATCAGCTTGCGGCCAAGACCGCGGCCGCGCATGGATTCATCGACGATGACCATGTTGATCGTTGCACAATCGTCGCCATAAAAGGTCACAAGCACCGTCCCGACAACGCGGCGTCCATCTTCGATCGCCACGATGCCGCGGCTCAGCGCAAGCGCCATCTGCCAGTCTTCCAGGCGATGGGGCCAGCCGGCCTGATGGGAAAGCGCCACCGCATCCTCGAGATGTTCGAGCCCGAAGGCCACGAGATCGATCTGGCTTTTCTGCATCGACGAGGTCCTTAATCTGTTTCAATCAGTCTTAGACCGGTGCCGTCAGAAGATCGTCCCAAGGACGGGCCGCCGGCGGTATCTTCCGCCGTAGCTTCGGCAACTTGCCGCATCTTATGCCGGCAGTTCTGGACAAAAGGGCCAAGTCCCGGGGACAGAGCCCCATATCGTTACCCTGGTGACGCAACTCCCTGCCAAAGAGCGCACGGGATACGAAACAATCTGCTTCGGCAGTTGCGATTTCAGTCGGGCAGCGGGCAAGCCTCAGCCTATGATCGGGACAGACGAAATCGCTTCAGGAAACTTCAAGGACCCTGTCATGGCTCACTTCCGCCCGAAATACATCACCTTCGACTGCTACGGGACACTGACCAACTTCCAGATGGCAGAAGCTGCGCGCGACCTTTACGGCGAACAGTTCGACGAGCCACAAATGGCTGAGTTCATCAAGAACTTTGCCGCCTATCGTCTCGACGAAATCATGGGCGACTGGAAGCCTTATAACGAGGTGGTTCACAACTCGCTCGAACGGGCCTGCAAGCGCAACGGCATAAAATTCCATGAGGAAGCCGCGCGGATGGTCTATGAACGTGTGCCGACGTGGGGGCCACATCCGGATGTGCCGGCCGGCCTTGCCAAGGTTGCAAAGGAAATTCCGCTGGTCATCCTTTCCAACGCGATGAATTCTCAGATCATGTCGAATGTCGAAAAACTCGGCGCGCCCTTCCATGCGGTCTATACTGCGGAGCAGGCGCAGTCCTACAAGCCACGCTTCAAAGGCTTCGAATATATGCTTGATATGCTGGGCTGCGGGCCTGAGGACGTTCTGCACTGCTCGTCCTCCTTCCGCTATGACTTGATGTCGGCGCACGACCTCGGGATCAAGAACAAGGTCTGGGTCAATCGTGGCCACGAGCCGGCAAACCCCTATTACGGCTATGTCGAAATCGCGGATATCTCGGGCCTGCCGGGCGTCGTCGGGCTCTGATGGGGGGCATGGCGATGCAGTTCCAATCCTATTGGCACGACACGGCGCCGGCCTTCGGGGGTGCTGAGCAAGGCCCCGTCGAGGGACACTACGACGTCGCCGTCATCGGCGGCGGCTTCACCGGCCTTGCTGCCGCGCGTCATCTTGCGAAGGCTGGCGTGCGCGTCGTCGTCCTGGAGGCGGAACGGGTCGGGTGGGGGGCGTCCGGCCGCAACGGCGGGCATCTCAACAACGGCCTTGCCCATAGTTATATTTCCGCCAAGGCCGAACTCGGCAAGGAGCGCGCCATCGCGCTCTACCGGGCCCTCGATGACTCGATCGACACGATCGAGGCGATCATTGCCGAGGAGGGGATCGACTGCAATTTCCGCCGGGCCGGTAAACTCAAGCTCGCCTCCAAGCCGCAGCATTTCGATGCCATTGCCCGCAATTTCGAGGCTGTACACAACGAGGTGGATCCGGACACCGCGCTTCTGACGGCGACCGAACTGAAGGACGAGGTCGGCTCGCCATTCCATGGCGCCATGTTGTCGAAGAAGAGCGCAATGATGCACATGGGACGCTATGTGGTAGGGCTCGCCACCGCCGCCGCGCGCCATGGCGCCATCATCTTCGAGAAGGCCGCGGTGACCGCCCATCGCAAGGGGAATGGACGACACAGCCTGGCGACCGAGCGCGGGACGGTCACCGCCGATCACGTGTTCGTGGCGACGGGCGCCTATACACCGTCGGTCTTTGGTTATTTCCGCCGCCGCATCGTTTCGGTCGGCAGTTTCATCATCGCAACCCGGCCGCTGAGCGAAACCGAAATAGCGGCGACGATGCCGGGCAACCGGACCTGCGTCACCTCGATGAATATCGGCAATTATTTCCGGCTGGCGCCCGACAACCGGCTGATCTTCGGCGGCCGCGCCCGGTTTTCCGCCACGTCCGACCAGCGCTCGGATGCAAAGAGCGGCGCGATCCTTCAGGCAAGCCTGTTGCAGATTTTCCCCCAGCTTGCCGGAGTCGACATCGATTACTGCTGGGGCGGGCTCGTCGACATGACCAAGGACCGTTACCCGCGCGCCGGCTATATCGATGGCGTCTGGTACGCCATGGGCTATTCCGGCCATGGCGCGCAATTGTCCACTCACCTTGGCATGATCATCGCCGATGCCATTCTGGGTAAGACGGATCGCAATCCGGTAAAGGGGCTCGACTGGCCCGCCGTTCCCGGCCATTTCGGCAAGCCGTGGTTCCTGCCGCTTGTCGGGCTGTACTACAAGACTCTCGACCGGTTTCAGTAACCGCGCAGCGATCAACGAAAGAGGGCGCCGGGATGATCTCTCGGCGCCCATTTTCTTTGTTCTTGCCGGTCGGTCAGCTGAGCCCGCCGATATGGAAGCTCTTCATTTCGAGATATTCCTCGATACCGCACTGGGCACCTTCGCGACCAAGGCCGGATTGCTTCACACCGCCGAAGGGGGCGACTTCCGTCGAAATGGCTGCGGTATTCAGTCCGACCATGCCGAACTCGAGCGCTTCGGCGACGTGCCAGGAGCGCTTCAAGCTCTCGGTGTAGAAATAGGCCGCGAGCCCGAAGGGCGTTGCGTTGGCGATCCTGATCGCGTCTTCCTCCTCGTCGAAACGGAAGAGGGGAGCAACGGGCCCGAAGGTTTCCTCGCTGGCGAGCTGCATGTCGGTCGTCGCGCCACCAAGGACGATCGGAGCCGTGTACTGTTCGCCCTGCGGCATGGCAGGCGGCGTGGTGAGGATGCGAGCGCCCTTTGCGACGGCGTCATCGACATGGCGATTGATCTTGTCGATCGCGGCCTTGTTGATCATCGGGCCGATATCGACGCCGGCTTCCGTGCCGGGTCCGACCTTCATGGCCGACACGCGGGCGGCCAGCTTCTCGGCGAAGGTGTCATACACACCGGATTGGACGAGAAGGCGGTTGGCGCAGACGCAGGTCTGGCCGCCATTGCGGAATTTCGACGCGATCGCCCCCTCGACGGCAAGGTCGAGATCGGCGTCGTCGAAGACGATGAAAGGCGCGTTGCCGCCGAGTTCCAGGCTGAGCCGCTTGATGCTGTCGGATGCGCCGCGCATAAGAAGGGCACCGACCCGGGTGGAACCGGTGAAGGAAATCTTGCGCACGGTCTCGTTCGCCATCAGCTCGTTTCCGATCTCGGTCGGCATGCCGGTGACGATGTTGATAACGCCCTTCGGAATGCCGGCGCGCTCCGCCAGGACGCCGAGCGCAAGCGCCGAATAAGGCGTCAGGTCCGATGGCTTGATGACAACGGTGCAGCCGGCGGCAAGCGCCGGGCCGACCTTGCGGGTGATCATCGCGTTGGGGAAGTTCCAGGGCGTGATGATCGCCGAAACACCGACCGGTTCCTTCAAGACGACGATCCGCCGGTCCGCTGTCGGTGACGGAATGGTCGTGCCGCCGATGCGGCGGGCTTCCTCGGAAAACCATTTGACAAACGAGGCGCCGTAGCGAATCTCGCCGCGCGCTTCGGTGAGCGGCTTGCCCTGTTCCTTCGTCAGGATCAGCGCGAGATCCTCGAGATTCTCGATCATCAGGTCATGCCAGGCCTCCAGCAAGGCGGCGCGCTCGGCATGCGTCCTCCTGCGCCACGATCCAAAGGCCTTCTTCGCTGCCTCGATCGCCGCCTGGGTGTCGCTGCCGTCCATGTCCGGCACCACGCCGATCGCGTCCTGCGTTGCCGGGTCGATGACCTCGATTTTGCGTCCCGATGCTGCGCCGCGCCATTCGCCGTCGATCAGCCCGCGCTCGCGAAACAGGCTGGTGTCCTTCAACTCGTTTATCATGCTCTCTTCCCTATTGGCCAAGTGCTGAAAGAACAGCTGTTGTGATTGCGTCTGTTTTGTCCTTGCCGGGGATGGCGCCGATGCCGCGCGCCGTCGTCGCTTCGATGGCAGCCATCACGTTTTCGGCGGCGGTCTTCTCGCCAAGGTGATCCAGCATCATCGCACCCGACCATATGGCGGCGATCGGGTTGGCAATGCCGAGATGGGCGATGTCGGGCGCCGAGCCATGGACGGGTTCGAACATAGACGGCGCGGTACGGTCCGGATTGATGTTGGCGGACGCTGCAAAGCCAAGCCCGCCCTGGATGGCAGCGCCAAGGTCGGTGAGGATATCGCCGAACAGATTGGAGGCGACCACCACGTCCAGGCTTTCCGGAGCCATGACCATGCGGGCGGCCATGGCGTCGATATGGTAGCTCGTCACCGCGACATCTGGATACTCACGTGCAAGCGCCTGCGTGATCTCGTCCCAGAAGACCATGGAGTATTTCTGCGCATTGGACTTCGTGACGGAAGCGAGCTTGCCGCGCCGGGCACGGGCCTGTTCGAAACCAAAGCGCAGGATGCGCTCCACGCCCTTGCGGGTGAAGATCGAGGTCTCGACCGCCACTTCATTGTCGGCGCCCTGATGCACGCGGCCGCCGGCGCCGGAATACTCACCCTCGGTATTTTCGCGAATGCAGAGGATGTCGAAGGCGTCCGCCTTCAGCGGGCCGTGAACGCCGGGCAGCAGCCGGTGAGGGCGGATGTTGGCATATTGGACGAAGGCCTTGCGGATGGGCAGGAGAAGCCCGTGCAGCGAGACCGAATCCGGCACCTTTGCCGGCCAGCCGACCGCGCCGAGCAGGATGGCATCGAAGGATTTCAATGTCTCGATACCGTCGGCCGGCATCATGCTGCCATGCTGGAGAAAGTAGTCGCAGGACCAGGGGTAGCGGGTGCCTGCCAAGGCGAACCCGCCCGCCCGGGAGGCTTTTTCCAGGACCGCCCAGGCCGCATCGGTGACGTCGCGACCGATACCGTCTCCAGGCAGAAGGGCGATCTTGTAGGTCTTCATGGTCAGTCCTTAGAGGCTAATGAGCACGCTCTTGCTCTTGCGGTTGGCGAGATAGGCTTCACGCCCGAGATCCTTGCCGATGCCGGATTGCTTGTAGCCGCCGGTCGGCAGGATATGATCGCGTGAGCGGCCGTAGCGATTGACCCAGACCGTGCCGGCCTGCAGGCGCCGCGTCAGGCGGATGGCGCGCGAGAGGTCGCGGGTGAAGAGGCCGGCGGCGAGCCCGTAGGTCGGGTGGTCTGCAAGGGTCAGCGCTTCTTCCTCGTCCTCAAACGTCTGGATGGTCAGCACTGGTCCGAAGATCTCTTCCTGTACGGCAGGCGATGCTGCCGTCACGCCGGAGATCAGCGTTGGCGCGTAGAAGTAGCCCTCGCGTTCGAGGCGCTTGCCACCCGCCAGGCATTCAGCGCCACCTTCGATGGTGGCGCGGACGATGCTGTCCATGCGGCCGATCTGCCGCTCGGAAATGATCGGCGGATAATCAGTGGTCTCGTCCCAGGTGGGGCCCGCGCGGACGGCCGCCAGCCTGGTGATGATGGCCTCAACCAGCGCCTCCGCGACGTTCGCCTCGACGATGAGGCGCGATCCCGCCACGCAAGCCTGTCCGGCGTTGGAAAAAACGCTCGTGGCAATGGTTCTGGCGGCCAGGTCGAGATCGGCGTCGGCAAAGACGAGTTGCGGGCTCTTGCCGCCGAGTTCAAGCGTCATTGGTTTCACACCGGTCTGCGCGATGTTGCTCATGATGGCCGAGCCTGCGCCGGTCGAGCCGGTGAAGCTCACCTTGGCAATTCCCGGATGACCTGTGATCGCGTTTCCGGTGGTCGCGCCGTCACCCAGCACGATGTTGATGAGGCCGGCCGGCAAGCCGGCGCGCACCGCAAGCTCGGCCAGATAGAGCGTCGAGAAAGGCGTCATCTCGGAGGGTTTCAGCACCACCGCATTGCCGGCGGCGAGTGCTGGACCGAGCTTCCAGCCGGCCATCGACAAGGGGAAATTCCAGGGCGTGATCGCGCCGACGACGCCATAGGGCTCGGTCATGATCATGCCGAGACTGTTGCCGTCGGTCGGGACGAGATCGCTGCCTTCCTTGTCTGCGAATTCGGCAAAGAAGCGGATCTGTTCCGCGGTCACGGCAATGTCGCCGGCGATCAGGTGTCCCACGGGGCGGGTCGAACTGACGGCTTCCATTTTAGCAAGTGGGATAGCCTCCTCTTCGATCAGATCGGCCCAGCGCTGCATCGCCTTGGTGCGCTCGCGCGGCCGCAGGTCCGCCCAGCCGCTCTCCTTCAGGGCCTTGCGTGCCGTGTCGACGGCCTGGTCGACGATATCCGCGTCAGCAACCGGGCAATCCCAGTGTGCCTTTGCGTCGGAGGGGCGGTGGGTCGGCAGTTCGCCTCGTGCTTCGATCAGCTTGCCGCCGATGAAGTGGCCCTTCGGCAGCGAAAGCGAATCTGGGTCGAAGCTGAGGGTCATGGCGGGTCCTTGCGGTGCGTTTGCGCAAGTTTAGCGTTCAAGGACCCGCAGCATGCGTCGACCGCATCGGACCGGACGGATGAAAATCCCGTTTTAGCCGCCGTTGCCAGTTGAATCTTCGGCGATGGAAAAAACCTGGCGCAGGCACGCAACGAAGGGCTGTAGGAAGCGGGATGCCGGGCGTGCCTCGTTGATCGACAAGGAGACTTTGGTCGTGACCGTCGGCGCAAAGGGGCGCACAACGACGCCTTCCAGGTCGCGCCAGACCGCAAGGCCGTCGACGAGCGCGACACCGAGGCCTTCGCGCACCAGAGGCAGAGCGCCGACCGAGGAGGCGATCTGGATGGCGACGTCACGGGTCCGCCCCGCGGCCGCGAATGCCTGGTCGAGGGCAGCGCCGATCTCGGCATGAGAGCCGTAGGAAATGAGGGGACGGTCATCCAGGAGCGCAGGTATAATCAGGCTTTCGGCTGCAAGCACATCGTCCTTCGGCAACACCGCGACCACAGGCGTCTCGCTCAGCGTTTCCACCCGCACGGTCGGCGCCAGAATGGCCGAAAGCGTCAAAGCAAGATCGATGTCTCCCAATTGCAGCGCCTCGGCAATTTCACGCTTCGGCAGCGTATGAAGATGGATCTTCACTTCCGGATGGCGGAGGCGGAAGGCGGAGAGAGCGGACGGAAGCACCGAATAGGCGA
The DNA here is from genome assembly GCF_040126305.1 of Pararhizobium sp. A13. Lineage (NCBI taxonomy): Bacteria > Pseudomonadati > Pseudomonadota > Alphaproteobacteria > Hyphomicrobiales > Rhizobiaceae > Pararhizobium > Pararhizobium sp. A13. The sequence continues at coordinate 18,303 of NZ_CP149512.1, forward strand.
GCGGCAGGCTGACGCCGAGGCGCAGCAGGCCGATCTTGTTTGCTCCGACGTCACGCGCCAGCGATTTCAATGTCTCCATCTGCCGGAAGACCCGATCGACATCGGTGTAGAGAAGATGGGCCTCCATGGTCGGCACCAGTCGGCCGCCAATGCGATCGAACAGCGCGTACCCCAATTGGCTTTCGAGATGCAACAGGAGTTTGCTGATTGCCGGCTGCGACACGGCCAGCATATTGGCGGCGGCCGTGATGGTGCCCTCGCGCATGATCGCCCTGAAAACCTCCAGTTGCCTTGCGTTCATCAATGGTGTCTTCTCTTTCGACGATGTCTTTTCAGAGACCGTAGCGCATTCGCATATCCGCGAAAATCTCCGTCATCTGGTCGGCGACGGGGCGCATGTCGGAAAGAAGTCTTTCCACGGCCTCGAAGATGCGATGCTTGAGGAAGAAGCGCCAGCCGACCGGAGCCGACGCCAGGAAGGTGGTCAGCAAATCATAGCGTTCGCGGGTCCAGATGGACTCGAAAGCCTGCCGTTTCGCCCCATGAGAGATGGTGTTCGCCGGGTCGTCGCTGCGGCGACCGCGCAGCAGGGTCGTCTGCTCACTGTCGATCTCGCCGGCGGTGGTGACAACGCCGTAGTCGCGTTCAGCGCTTTGCGGCGTGATGGCGCCGCGCCTGACATCGCGCAGAACCATCTCGACCGGGCGCGTGAAGGGATCGCCATAGCCGCCCGCACCCGGTCCGACGACGCGGATGACATCGCCCGGCCCGCAGGGAACGACATCGGTATTGCCAAGCTCGGTTTCCTCCGGGCGGCCGGGATTGCGCGTGAAGCTTGAAATGACGCCGGCATGCGCGCTTTTGACACCCCAGGAGGGCATGATCGAGCGGTTGCGGTTGCGAGCGGTGACGACCGTTTCGGGGGCGGAGACCTCGAATTCCATGACGGCAGATAGACCGCCGCGATGGCGGCCCGGCGCGCCGGTATCCGGCTCCAGGCCGTAGCGCAGGAACCGGATTGGTACGTCCGCCTCGCTGATCTCGATCGGCGTGTTGCGAAGGAAGCCGGTTGCCCCGCCGGCGCCATCGCTGCCGTCGCCAAACGGGCCACCGCCGCCACCGCCGCCCACTGGGCCAATCGAGGCCATGACCGGGCGCCCGTTCCGGCTGCTCGTCTTGATGTTCATGATGGCATTGCCGCCGGGCGAAGCGGCGGGCATGAGATCAGGCAACGCCTGAACGAAGGCGCCGACGGTGACGATCTGGGTCATGGCGCAGGTGAGCGAACGCATGCCGACTGCGGCCGGGCGGTCGCAATTGACCACGGAGCCCTCTGGCAGGATGGCGCGGGCGGGCCGCAGCGTGCCGGCATTGAGAAGCAGACTGTTGTCCAGGGTGTAGAGAACATAGGTGAGGCCGACCATCACCAGCGGATGGCGCTCGCGCCCGCCGGTCGGCATGTTCAGGGAAGAGCCGAGCTGCGGATCGCTGCCGGTATAGTCCAGAACGACTTCATCGCCACGGATCTTCAGGGTCAGCGCGACCCGGCAGGGCTTGCCGCCGATCGAGTCTTCATCCGCATAGTCGGCGAAGAAATAGTCTCCATCCGGCACGCGGCTCAGAATCTGCCGAGTCTGCGCTTCGGCATAGTCGAGGATCTGGTTCACGCCCTCGATAAAGGCATCAAAACTGAAGCGGCGAACGATCTCCTGCATTTTGCGCTCGCCAACATTAACGGAGGCTATCTGGGCATGGAGGTCGCCAAGGTTCTGGTCCGGCAGCCGGACATTCGCCCTGATCATGTCGAGGATGAAGGGCTTCAATTCGCCCCGCTCGACAAGCTTGACGGGCGGGATGCGCAAACCCTCCTGCTCGATTTCGCTCAGCGACCGGGAGAGGGAGGCGGGAACGGCGCCGCCGACATCGGTGTTGTGGATATGACCGACGACGAAGCAGGCGATCCTGCGCTCGTGAAAGACCGGCTTCCAGATGTGGATGTCCGGCGAATGGGTGGCGACGAAGCCGCTATAGGGATCGTTCGTGATGCAGATGTCGCCGTCTGCATAGTCATCGAACATCTCAAGCAGTGGCGCATAGTCGATACCGCTATACCAGGGGGCGCCGAACTGGCGCGGGTTGGCGAAGGCAAGTCCTTCGCGCGTAACCACCTGGCAGGAGAAATCCTCCGTTTCCTTGACGAAGGCCGAGTGCGCGGTACGCATCAGCGTAAAGGCCATGGCGTCGGCTGCGGCCGAGCAGAAGTTGGCCAGAACCTTCAGATTGCGGCGATCGATGGCCATGTCAGAACTCCGACTTGATGATGACGAGATTGCCGAGGCGATCGACGCTGAGATCGAAGCCGGGCGGCACAACGGTGGTGGTGTCGTCCTGGGCGATGATCGCCGGGCCATAAATTTCATGGTTGGCGGCAAGATCGCTGCGGTGATAGACACCAGTGCGCCATGTCCGCCCGCCAAACCATGCCTCGACATAAAAGCGCGGCTCGGCGGGCGCGGTCGCAGGCTCGATCTCGTTTAGCGCCGGCTTGGGCGTGGCTCCGGAAATCACCAGCCGCAGGTTGACCATCTGCACGGTGGCCTTCTCGTCGGCATGTCCGTAGAGACGGGCATGCTCCTGGTGGAAGGCGCCGGCGATTGCCGCGGCGTCTGCGTCGCGCAACCAGGCGTCGTCGAGCGGCGTTTCGATCTCGTAGGACTGGCCGAGATAGCGCATGTCGGCGGACAGCTGGATCTCTCCCGCACCCGGATATCCCTGGCTTTTGAGCCAGCTTAGCGCCGATTTTTCCAGTTCTTCGAGAATGAGAACAAGGGCGGCGATCTCACGTCCATTGACCTCGCAATAAGTGGTGCGGATGAAATCATTCTTCAGGTCGGCGATCAGGCCGCCGAGCGCTGACACGACGCCGGGGGTTGGCGGCACCACGACGCCCTTCATGTCGAGGTCGCGCGCGAGGAAACAGGCGAGCATGGCGCCCGCGCCACCGAAAGCGAAGAGATGGAACTCGCGTGGATCGATCGCATAGCGGGAGACGAGCGCGCTCACTTCCGCATACATGCCGGAGACGGAGATATCGATGATGCTGCCTGCGACCGCCTCGACGCTGACTGCGAGCCTCTCCGCCAGCGGGGCGATGGCGGCCCTTGCGGCCATATGATCGACCGTCACGGCGCCGTAGCCAAGCGGCATATGGCCGATCAGGTTGGAAGCCGCCATGGCATCGGTGATGGTCGGCTTCGCGCCCCCGCGTCCATAACAGGCCGGCCCCGGTGTGGAGCCGGCACTTTCCGGGCCGACGTGAAGCAGTCCCAGCGCATCCACGCGTGCGACCGAGCCGCCGCCCTGGCCGACCGAACTGACCGAGACGGAAGGGACGTGGATCTGAAAGTCGCCGATCAGTTCGCCGACGCCATATTGCGCGGTTCCGTCGATGATGACGGCGACATCGGCGCTGGTTCCGCCGATGTCGAGGCTCATGATGCGGTCGAAGCCGCTATGTTTCGCCAGATAGCCGGCGCCGATCACGCCCGATGCAGTGCCGGAGAGGATCATCTGGACGCATTCCGCGCGCGCCTGGTCGATCCCCATCACGCCGCCATTGGTCTTGGTGATCAGCAGCGGGCAGGCGACGCCCTTGTCGCGCAGCACGGTCTCGAAACGGTCGAGATAATGGGCAACGCGCGGCTGCACATATCCGCTGATCACGGCGGTAATGGTGCGCTCATATTCGCGGATGATCGGCCAGGTCTCGGCGGAGGACACGACCGGCAGGCCGGGGGCCATACGCTCGATCATCGCCTTGACGGCGGTCTCGTTCTCAGGATTGCGGTAGGAATGCAGAAAGGCAATGACGATGCCCTTGCAGCCCGCCTCCAAGGCCGCGACGACGGCTTGGCCTACGTCCGCCTCGCTCGGAGGCGTGAGTACCTCACCCGTTGCCAGCATTCGTTCGGAAATGCCGAAAACGCGGTCGCGACTGATGAGCGGCTCGGGTCGCACCGAATAGAGATTGTGGATCTCGGGAATCTTGAGCCTTGCGATCTGCAGCACGTCCTCGAAGTTCCGGGTGGTGAAAAGCGCAATCTCGTGGCCGTTTCGCTGGATAACGGTGTTGACGCCAACTGTCGTACCATGGGTGAAGTAGGAGACTTCGGCAGGGTCGATGTCGTCGCGGACCCTCAGCGTGTCGAGGGCGGCGATGATCTCTTCGCCAGGTGCGTCCGGACGCGAAAAGACCTTCAGTGTCGTGAGCTTTCCCGCTCTTTCGTCCAGCACGGCAAAATCCGTGAAGGACCCGCCGACATCCACCCCGATCCGATAACCCATGGCTGCATCTCCTGTCTTGCAAGACGATGCTTGCACGGGCAGCCCGTCCGGCCCACCGAATTCTTGTTGGAAATCCATAACCAGGAGTTATGCCTCTTCCTCCGGCTTCGGCATGGTCATGTAATACTCCGGATGAGGAGCTCGCCGGTAGCCCGCGCGTTCATAGACCGCATGGGCATCCTTGGTAGAGAGCATCCAGCTCGACACGTCCTTCAGTTCCGGGTGGTTGCGGATCTCGACGGTGAGCCAGGAAGCAAGCCCCTGTCCGCGATGGGCGGGCAGGGTAAAGACATCGCGCAGGTATGCGAAGACGGCATGATCCGTCACCAATCGACCGAAGGCGGCGAGCGAGCCGTCCGGAGCGTAAACGCCGATCACGAGCGAGCCATCGAGGGCTCGTTGAAGCTGAGGCAATGTCAGGCTACGCGCCCAGTAGGATTCGCCCGCGAGGAAGCGATAGACCACGGCCGGATCGATCCGGCTGCGGTCAGTGCTCAGCGTGTAGCCCTTGTAGCAGGCTTCAAAAACGACTGGGTCGCTCGGCTTCAGCATCACATCACGGTCACGTAGATTTTGCGAACGGTCTCGATGGTCTTCCACACTCCGACGAAGCCTGGCTTCATCACGAAGCTGTCGCCGGCCTTGTAGGCGACCGGCTCCCCGCCTTCGGGGGTGATCTCCACCACGCCGGAGAGGATATGGCAGAACTCGAAGGTTTCGCCCTTGATGGAGCGGGTCTCGCCGGGGGTCGCTTCCCATACGCCCGTATGGATCATCTCACCACGCGCCACATCCTGCGCCCAGGTCTTGAAGGACGGATTTCCGGCAATGAGACGCTCGGGCAGGGGCACCGATTGGCGCGGGGCGGCGGAGGGATTGGTGTCGATGGTCTTGAGCAGGGACATGCTGTGCCTTTCCTGGTTGACTGTCAGTAGCCGCGCGCCCGATCGACCAGACCGATCGGATCGAGGCATTCGCGATGGCGCTTGATGTTGTCGATGACGGCGCGTGCCGCCGTGTCCGCCTGGGTGACGCTCGCAACGTGCGGGGTCAGAATGATCTTCGGATGCGACCAGAATGCATGCTCGGGCGGCAGCGGCTCCGGGTCGGTCACGTCGATCACGGCGCCGGACAGATGGCCCCGGTCGAGTGCGCCGACCAGCGCTTCATGATCAAGCTGGGGACCACGGCCGGTGTGGATGAGACTGGCGCCGACCGGCAGCGCGGCGAACAAATCTGAATTCAGGAAGCCGCGCGTTTCGTCGGTTAGCGGCAACAGGCAGACCAGAATATCGACCTTTTCCAGGAAGGATTTCAGACCATCCGGACCGCTGTAACAGTTTACGCCGTCGATTTCGCGCGCGCTGCGACTCCAACCGGACAAGCCAAAACCGAAGGGCTTGAGGCGCTCCAGCACTGCGCTGCCGAGGATACCCAGACCGAGAACGCCAACATTGCGCGCGGCGGCCTGCTTCTGAGGAATGCCGCGCCATTCGTGCTTCCTCTGTTGATCGAAATAGGTGTGCAGGTTGCGGTGGAGCGCAAGCACGGCCAGCGTCACATATTCGTACATCATGCGGATGATGCCATCTTCGACCATCCGGACCAGCTTGACCGTTTCCGGCAACCGGTCGATCCTGAACTGGTCGACGCCAGCACCAATCGAAAAGACGATTTCCAGATTGGAATATCGGTCAAGGTCGTCGGGTGCTGTCCAGGTGACAAGGTAGCGCACGTCCTGCGGATCGACCGTCGCTGCATCCGTGGAAAAGGCGAGGTCAGGAAGCTCGACGGCAAAGGCTTCCCGGAAGACGCGGCCACGTTCGGCGTCGGAGTTGAAGAGCAACGTCATCGGCAGGCCCCTGCTGTCACTGTATTCGTCTTGCACATGCGCGTCCGCCTTCCCTCAAACCGCGAGCCTGTCGCCCAGAGCTTCAATCATGGCCTGGCAGGCCATCAGTTCATCGACGAGGATGAACTCGTCCGATCGGTGCGCACGCGCGATGTCGCCGGGGCCGCAGATGATCGCATCGATCCCGGCGGCCTGATAAAGGCCGGCCTCTGTGCCGTAGCTGACGGCGGCAAGCGGCTCCTGGCCCGTCAGTTTCGCAAGCAGTTTCGCAAGCGGCGCCTCTGCCGGCAGCGACAATGCGGGATAGTCGCTCATGGGTTCCCAGTTCACGTCGAGCCCATGGGACCGCAGGCTCTCGGCCTTTGCCTTGACCGACGCCAGCAGTCCGGACGGAGAAACGCCGGAAATCGCTCGCGCTTCGAATTCGGCGATGCAGAGATCGGGGATGATGTTGACTGCCTGACCGCCCTTGATCGTGCCGACCTGCAGGGAGGAATAGGCAGGTTCGAAAGCTGCGTCGAAGGAGCCGCGGGCCAGCCGCTCGGCGCTCGCCACAGCCTCTGCCAGCACATCCGCCATGGCGTGGATGGCGTTCAATCCCTGGTCGGGCCGCGAGGAATGGCCGGCGCGGCCACGGATTTCGACGCGCGCAGCCGCCTTGCCCTTGTGCGCGCGGATCGCGCGCAGGTTGCTCGGTTCGCCGATGATCGCGCCTTCGGGCCTGGCACAGAGTTCCGGGAGATGTTTGATCATGTGTGGTACGCCCCGGCAGCCTGCCTCCTCGTCATAGGAAAAGGCAAGGTGAATTGGGCGGGCGAGAGGTCTGGCCGCGAGTGCCGGCAAGGCGGCGAGCGCTGCTGCCAGAAAACCCTTCATATCCGACGTACCGCGACCAAAGAGGCGTCCAGCCTCTGCCCGCAGCGTAAAGGGGTCCGACGACCAGGCCGGCTCGTTGGCCGCGACGACATCCATGTGACCCGAAAGAATGTAACCGGGAACATCGACTGGGCCGATAGTTGCAAAAAGGTTCGAACGGTCGCCTTCCGGCCCGGGAAGGATCGTGATCCTTGCGCCACAGCTTTCGACATAGGCGCGGATCCATTCGACGATAGCGTCATTGGGCGACCCGACGACGGAGGGAAAGGCGACCAGGTGCTCCAGAATTTCAACGGCTTGCATCATGACAACCTCACAGCATGCCCGGCTTGCCGAGATCGGTCCCGTCGATCATCCGCTCGTAGCGATAGGGTTTCGGATCGACGCAGGGCCTGTCGCCACGGATGAGATCGGCGGCAAGCTGGCCGGCTGCCGGACCGATGCCGAAGCCATGACCGCTGAAGCCCGATGCGATGTAGAGACCGGGCTGTGAAGCGACGGGCGAGATGACAGGAATGGCGTCCGGGGTCGAATCCACCATGCCGCCCCAGCTTTGCGCAGGCCGAATGCCGGCGAGTGCCGGGTAGATTTCCGTCAAGCGCCGGATTCCCTTTTCCACGAGATGCGCGTCGGGCCGGGGATCGAGGATGCGGGTCCGCTCGAAAGGGGAAACGCTGTCGGCCCTCCAGCGCGAAATGCTCTCGGGGCCCTCGAGGAACTGCCGGCCGATGCCGAAGGTAAGCCCCTTGCGCCGCGTCTGGAATGTCCGCCAGAACGATTTTGCCTGCATCAGCCCCCAGGGGCTGATCTGCAATTGTCCCCGACCGCTCAGGCCGACGGTATATCCGCCGTCGAGGCGACGACGCACCGTCACGTCCTCCATGGCGACCCCGCCCTCGGTCACGGCGGCGGCAGGCGTCGTATAGAAGGACGTCGACTTGACGGATGCCTGCAGGAATTTGTGTCCGTGATGGCGCAGGAACATGCCGCTCCAGGCGCCGCCTGCAATAAGGAGTGCGCAGCAGCGGATGAGGCCCCGTTCGGTGACGACGCCAGAGATCTTGCCGCCGCTCGTCTCGAAGGCGCGCGCCGCACAGTTCTGGACGATCACGGCGCCGGCGCGCTGCGCCGCCCTGGCAAGCGCTGGTGCCGCCAGCGCGGGCTCTGCACGGCCGTCGGTTGGAGAATAAACGCCGCCGAGCCAGGTCCTGCTGTTGCCGGGCAAGCGCGCGGCCGCCTCGCTGTCTGTCAGCATGTGCGTATCGACGCCGAATTCACGTGCGATCTTGCCCCAGTTCTCCCAAGTCTCGATGTCGGCTTGCTTGGTGGAGGCGTAGACAAGGCCGCTTTGGCGAAAGCCGGTTTCTTCGCCGGTCTCCTCGTTCAGGGTCGACCAGATGCGGATCGCGAGCTGGGCAAGCGGCAGCTCGCGCGGATCACGGTTCTGCTGACGGCACCAGCCCCAGTTTCGGCTCGATTGCTCGCCTGCAACAACACCCTTTTCGACCACAACCACCGACATGCCGCGTTTCGCAAGCTGCCAGGCCGTTGCGATGCCAGCCATGCCGCCGCCCAGGATGACCACGTCGGCTTCCAGGGGAAACTTGTCTGCACTGGCGACGGGACGAACGGGAGGGGACATCTTGTAGACTTCTTTGCTGAGCTTTTGAACAGACCCGAACTGTCACGAGACGGGTCGGCCTCCTTTTGAAGCTTAGAGACACTCCGCCGGATTGCGTGCCGAATGCGGCTCGGTTTTAGCGGATTGTTGCGAGCAGCGAGCCTTCTGGAGCGGATTGTATCGGCCGCTCCGGCTTAAATTCTATTCGCAAACAACTCCGGCGCTTTGTACGGTTGCCTGGATTAATTGCGTTTGAAGATGCAGTCGGGAGGCTCAAGGTGGAAAAAGCGGCGTCAGAATCCTTGGTCGTCGATACCGTGCAGATGAAGATTGGCGACATCGCCGACGCAGAACTTGATCAGCTGCATGCCCTGTCCATCGCCGTCGGTTGGCCGCACCGCGCGGAGGATTGGCAATTCCTGCGCCGCGTCGGTAAGGGTATCGTGGCTCAGGATGGTATCGGCCGCGTCTTGGGTTCTGCCATGTGGTTTGCCAATGGCGATAATTTTGCAACGATTGGAATGTTGATCACATCGCCACGCCTGCAGGCCAACGGGACCGGGCAGTGGCTGATGCGACATGCCTTGAGCGAACTGGAAGGCTACAAACTGGGCCTTAGCGCGACGCGCGCTGCGTACCGCCTCTATCTTTCATTGGGTTTTGAGGCGGAAAAAATCGTCTACCAGTGTCAGGGTGAAGCCATCGAACCTGATGCTACCGCTGCAGCGCCGGGAGCAGCGGGCGTGCGAGCCGTCGGTCCTGATGATCTCGTGCCAGTGGCAAAGCTCGACCGCCACGCCTATGGGGCCGATCGCATGCCGCTTCTCGCTGAATTGATGGAACACTCCAGGGGTGTTGGCCTGTTCCGCGAGGGCGAACTCAAGGCGTTCGCGCTGTGCAGGGCCTTCGGCCGGGGTCATGTTATTGGCCCGGTGGTCGCCAGCAGCGATCGGGACGCGATTGCGGTTACCCGCCGATTTGTTGCCGAGCACGCAGGCCGTTTTCTTCGTCTTGATACGCGCCAGAAAGAGGGAAGCTTCGCGGAGTTTCTTTCGCGGTGCGGCATGCCCGTCTTTGATACTGTAACGACAATGTCGCTCGGGCAGCGCTGGATTCCTCAGGATAGCGCGGTCCCAGAGGATCGTCCGCGGATTTACGCGCTGGCGAGCCAAGCCCTGGGCTGAGACCCGGATGCCGCATGAAAATGGCCGTATCGTTTCCGGTGCGGCCATTTTCACTGATTTACGAGACTTCTCACACAACCTCGAAACGGTGGGGCCTGCCACCAGTTATCCCCCCGGGCGTGAGAGCCTCGTCAGGCTGACGCTACAGCTTCCTTGGCAACGCCGCCCGAAAACAGGTGCCAGATACCGAAAGCCACCACGCCCATGGAGAGGAAGATCACGAAAATCAGGAAGTTGTAGTAGATCATCGCGGCGAGCGCGACGAGAGCCAGTCCGAGTGCAATGGCTGGCACAACAGGATAGCCCCATGCCTTGAATGGACGGGCAAGCCCCGGCTCGGCACGGCGAAGCTTGAACAGCGATGCCATGGAGACGATGTACATGATGATCGCGCCGAAGACCGACATGGTGACAATATTGGCCGTGAGCGGCAATCCGCCGATCTGGATGAGGCTGTCGGAAAAGATGGCGGCTATGCCGACCGCGCCGCCGGCAAGAACGGCGAGATAGGGTGTGCGGAACTTCGGATGGATCTTTGCCAGGACTTCCGGCAGATAGCCGGCACGGCCCAGTGCGAAAATTTGCCGTGAATAACCCATGATGATGCCATGGAAGGACGCGATCAGGCCGAACAGGCCAATCCAGACCAGCATATGCAACCAACCGGAGCTTTCGCCGACGACCGCCTTCATTGCCTGCGGCAGCGGATCGTTGATATTGGACAGCGTGCGCCAGTCGCCCACGCCGCCGGCAAAGATCATCGTCCCGAAGGCAAGAAACACCAGGGTAAGGATGCCGGCAATATAGGCAATCGGCACAGTGCGGGTCGGGTTCTTGGTCTCCTCAGCCGCCATGGCTGCGCCTTCGATTGCCAGGAAAAACCAGATGGCGAAGGGAATGGCTGCGAAGATCCCGCCGATAGCACCGATCGAGAACTCTGATGAACCAGCCCAGCCATTGGCAGCGAAATTGGCAAAGGAGAAGCCCGGAGTGACGACGCCCATGAAGATCAAAAGTTCGGCAATCGCCAGAATGGTGATGAAGAGTTCGAACGTCGCTGCGATGGTAACGCCGACGATATTGAGCGCCATGAAGACGATATAGGCGCCGACGGCCGCCAGCTTCGGGTCAAGCCCGGGAAACTGCACATTGAGATAGGCGCCGATGGCAAGCGCGATGGCCGGAGGTGCGAAGACGAACTCCACCAGAGTGGCAAAGCCGGCGACAAACCCGCCGAGTGGGCCAAATGCCCTGAGCGCATAGGCAAACGGCCCGCCGGCATGTGGAATGGCGGTCGTCAACTCGGTAAACGAGAAGATGAACGTGGTGTACATGACGGCGATCAGGATCGTGGTGATCAGGAAGCCGAGCGTGCCGGCGGCGGCCCAGCCATAGCTCCAGCCGAAATACTCCCCTGATATGACGAGGCCGACGGCTAGTCCCCATAGATGCAGCCCGGTCAGGCTTTTGGCGAGCGTGGGTCCGGAATCGGACATGATTGTTCCCCTTTTTTTGAATGGAATTATGGTTTTGAGTATGACAGCGCTTCTGTGGCGCCTTGAGCATTTTCCTTGAGATCCACGCCGGTCAGTTGCAGGCGAAGTGCCTCCCGCACAATCCAGACGATCTTGTCCGCGGCGGTTTCATAGCTCAGCCCGTCGGCATGGATATTCGAAATGCAGTTGCGTTCGCTATCACGCCGCCCTGCTTGCGGACGGAACGTAATATACGCGCCAAGGCTATCCGGCACGCTGAGCCCCGGCCGCTCGCCGATCATCACGATGGCGATTTCTGCGCCGAGGGCTGCTGCTGCCTCATCGCCAAAGGCCACCCGCGCCTGCTCGCCCAGTATGACCGGGGCAATCCGGAACCCTCCGAGACGCTTCATGCAGGCCTTGAACAGTGGAGCCGCGTGCCGCTCGACCGCGGCGGCCGAAAGACCATCGGCAATAATGAACGCGATGTCATGGCGCTCGCTTGTCTCCGGAAGATCTGCAGTATCAGCTTGGCGACCCAGGTCCGGACGGGCCAGATAGACCGTGCGATCTTTGGCGCGCGATCGAACCCGAATGGTGGGTATGGGGGCGAGCTCATTGGCAAGAGCCGTAAAATCCACCTGCCCGTGCACGGCATCCCGCGCCCGGGCATGCGCCAGCTGGAAATCGAGAATCGCCCTGGTCGGTATGGCATCGCCGGACCTGCCAAGTCCGATGCGCGCTCTCGTAACGTCGCGAAAACGCGCAAACGGGTCGAGTTCAATTGCCTTTGTCATGCCGACGCCTTGTAATCCAGGAGGTTGCGGGAAAAGGCGCCGCTGGATCCCGCCGGTGCCAGCCGGCCCTTCCGGTCCAGCATGCCCATACGCTCGAGCCAGGCTTCAAACTCCGGCGCTGGCGGACGGGAAAACTGGTGCCGCAGGCCAACGATATCGTGATAGGACAGGGTCTGGTAATTGAGCATGACGTCATCAGCACCGGGGACGGCGATCAGGAAATTGACGCCTGCGACGGTGAGCAGCACCATCAGATTGTCCATGTCGTCCTGATCGGCTTCGGCATGGTTGGTGTAGCAGACGTCAACCCCCATCGGCACGCCGAGAAGCTTGCCGCAAAGATGATCCTCGAGGCCTGCCCTGATGATCTGCTTGGCGTCATAGAGATATTCCGGCCCGATAAAGCCGACCACCGTATTGACGAGCAACGGCTTGAATTCGCGCGCGACGGCATAGGCACGGGCTTCGATCGTCTGCTCATCGACGCCGTGATGGGCATCGGCCGACAGCGCGCTGCCCTGGCCGGTTTCCAGATACATCACATTGTTGCCGACGGTGCCGCGCTTCATCGAAAGCGCAGCCTCCTGGCCTTCCCTGAGAACGGCGAGATCGACGCCGAACCCCCCGTTGGCAGCTTCAGTGCCGGCAATCGACTGGAAAACCAGATCGAGCGGCGCACCCGCCTCGATTGCCTTGATGGAGGTCGTGACATGGGTCAACACGCAAGATTGGGTGGGTATCTCGAACCGTTCACGCAGCCTCTCGAAGAGAACCATCAATCGGGTGCAGGCATCGAGATTGTCGGTGGCCGGATTTATGCCGATAACCGCATCGCCGACACCGAAGAGAAGCCCGTCCAGCGTCGAGCCGGCCACGCCTTCCGGATCGTCGGTCGGATGATTGGGCTGGAGACGGCTCGAAAGTCTGCCGGGCAGGCCGATGGTTGAGCGGAAAGCGGTGATCACGCTGCATTTGCCGGCAACGATGATCAGATCGTGATTGCGCATGATCTTGGAGACTGCCGCGACCATTTCCGGGGTGAGGCCCGGCGCAAGCGCGGCCAGCCTTTCGGTCGTCGCTTCATAGGAAAGAAGCCAGTCGCGAAACTCGCCGACCGTCATGTGCGAAACTGGCGCGAACGCAGCCAGGTTGTGGCGGTCGACAATCAACCGGCTGACCTCGTCGGCTTCATAGGGTATGAGAAGGTCATTCAGGAATGTCTTGAGCGGCATATCCGCCAGCAGGTAGCGAGCCGCCACCCGCCGTTCATTGCTTGATGCCGCGATCCCCGCAAGCACATCGCCCGACTTCAGCGGCGAGGCGCAGGCCATTACCGATTTCAGATCCTGAAAAACATGGCGCTGACGCCCCAGAACTATCGTGTATGCTGTCATTTGCTCCTGGCTATCAATCAATCCATGTTTTTGCCGAAGAAATAGGCTGGTCCCACCTATTCATCGCGAGGACTAGCGTTTTTCATGCCGATGCAAGTCGGCGCGTGCCCTTGACAGGGAATACGCAAATTCCGTGCCATTTTATGTGCGCTGCACAAAAGAGGTGTTTTTGCCCGATGCCAGATGTCGGCCGTTGTCGTCAGCTTGACGTGACCTTCATTGGATATGATCGCAGTGCCGGGGCCGACATGGGTGGCAGCCAGTTCCCGCATCCTGTCTTGGTTTGAACGGCGCTCGGAAAAATTGTCAGCGCGGCACAGTGTCGATGGCCGTTGGCCGTCGCTGGCCTCTGTCCGGATCGTCTGCCCTTTACACACGATGCCCGACCATGGCGCCTCGGCCGGGGTGCAAGATCGTGTCATGGCAGTTCGGGGCGCCCATGGGCTGGGCGCCCCGAACGGCTGGATTACTTCTGGATGCAGGTATCGACTGTATCCTTGGTGCATTCATCAAGGCCTGTAAACACCGGATCTTCAACCGGCTTTCCGGCGATGAGGTCCATCATCACCGACGGCGCCTTGTAGCCCATTTCGAATGGGCGTTGGCCGACGAGTGCCGTCACCAGGCCTTCACGCGCGATCGCCACCTCATCGCCGATCGTGTCGGCAGCGCCAATGACGAACTCGTTGCTGGCGATCTTCTCGGCCATGGGCTTGAACAGATCGCGATACGGCTGTGGTGCGCCGAACAACGGCCAGCCGCCCATGATGCCGAAGGCGGCGAGATCGGGATTGGCGGCAAGAATGTCGGTCATCGCCTGGACGCCCTGCGCTCCGTTGTCGTTGGTGAAAACCGGGCAGCCGGCGACTTCTGTCCAGCCGCCTTCGCCCTTCAGTTCTGCCAGCCCCTTCTGTCCGGTCAGCGTATCACGCATGCCCTGGGCGCGGCGCAGGATGTTGTCGGCGCCTGGATTGCCTTCGATCGTGCAAATCTTGCCACCATTCGGCTTGGCCTTCTTGATGTAGTCACCAATGCGCGCGCCCATGAGGTAGTTGTCGGTACCGAGGTAGGTCTTGCGCAACGCAGAGTCTTCGGCGGCAAGGTCCGCATCCAGCGTCATCACCGGAACCGTCGGATTGGCGGTCTTCAGCGTCTGGGCGATCAGCTTGGCGTTGGACGGCGAGATGGCGATCGCCGCAGTGTCGGCCTTGCCGAGCATGTCCTGGACGATCTGCGCTTCGCCGGCCTCATCGGAGGTCGATGCGGGGCCGGTGTAGAAGCATTCATATTCAGAGTCCGGGTTTTCCTTGTTCCACTTCTGGCAACCTTGATTGATCGCCTCGAAGAACGGGTTGTCGAGGCCTTTCACGACGATGACAAGCTGCTTCTTGGCCAAAGCCTCTCCCGCGCCGAGAGCCAAAACCGCGACGCCAAGCAATAATATCTTCCTCATAGGTTCCTCCCGTTAAACAGACGGACACGGCGTGTCCGCCACACATCAACCCGGATACCAGACGATGCGAGGGTCATTCTGTGAGCGCTCGTATTTCCATGCCGAGTCGATAAGCAATTCCAGATCGTAGTCGGGCCGCCAGTTCAGCAGGTACTTGGCCTTGCTGTTATCCATCCAGTTCGAGTGGAACTGGCTCGGCATGTCGACGGAATCGAGACCGCGCGTGCGGCCGAGGTAGCTGGCGACTTCGCCATAGTCGACCGGCCGATCCATGCAGATGTTGAAGAGCTGCCGCTTCGTGCGCGGATTGTCGATCGCGGCCAATATGGCGCTGACGAGATCATCGACATGCACGAAGTTGCGCTTCAGCGGCTGCCCATCGGCGTCGCGCAGGAGCGGCACTGTGCCCTTTCTGGCATAGCGCTTCGCGTCGGCCTCCGGAACGAGCGTTTTCCAGTCTGGCCCGCCGAACACCTCGTCGCCGAAAGACAGCGTAAACTTGAAGTCATCCTTTTCCATGATCCATGGCGCACGCAGGCAGCAACCATTGAGGTCATACTGAATGCCGAACTGCTCCAGCATCACCTCTTCCAGGACCTTGGACAGGGCGTAGCTTCCCGGATAGGCGCTATGGGGCACGCTCTCCGTGATCGGACCGTCATGGCGATAGTAGAAATGACCGATTCCTGCATCGCCGCCAATGAGGATGAACTGGCGCGCAGTGGCGCTGATCCGGAACGCCTCAAGGAGCCAGAAGAGACCCTTGACGGTGACGTCCATGACATCGGCAGGCGTTTCCTTGCAAGTGGCGAGATGAACGACATGGGTAACACCGGCAAGTGCCGCGGTCGCGACATCCCGATCGGCGATCGAACCGCGCATCACTTCAATCCGGTCGGTCTCATCGCACAACCGGTTATGACAAAGGGCACGTATGCGCGCATTCGAAAATCGCGGATCGTCAAGCAGCCCAGCAATGAAGTGCCGCCCGACCTTGCCCGTGGCACCGGTAACAAGGATAAGCATGCTCTCCTCCCAGAAAACAGCTAATATCCGTGCGCAACGCACGTCAATGGATATTTATACTACAAATGAGATATAATGAGATATAGTTGGATCCATAGTACAATTGATTGACGCTGCCGCGGGTTTTTGCGTAAATGCATGGCATCGCTTCTCCCGTTGAGGAAATCGGGGAGGCGACGCGCGACGGCTCCGCGTGCAGGGATCACGGTTCGAGACGGTCACGCGCCGGCGAGCCTGGGAGGCTAGAAGGCTGGTGGCAGTTCTCGAACTCACCAACATCTCCAAACATTTCGGGGCCATCCAGGCTGTCAATGATGTTTCGTTTGTCCTTGAGGCGGGGCAGGTCGTCGGCCTCATGGGCGACAATGGTGCCGGCAAATCTACCTTGGTCAAGATGATCGCCGGCAACTTTCGGCCGAGCCACGGAACCATGCACATGGACGGCCAGGAGCTCGCCCTTCACCGCCCGGTGGAAGCGCGCCAGCATGGCATCGAGATCGTTCACCAGGATCTTGCGCTGTGCAATAATCTGACAGCGGCCGCCAACGTGTTTCTCGGGCGCGAGTTGCGCCGCGGCGTTGGGCCCCTGAAGGTGCTGGACTACAAGGCAATGTACCGGCGCGCCGGCGAGATCTTCAAGGAATTGAAGTCGGAGACGCGCCCGCGCGACCTCGTCAAGCAGATGTCGGGCGGCCAGCGGCAGGCGGTCGCGATCGCCCGCACCATGCTCTCCGAGGCGAAAATCGTGCTCATGGATGAGCCGACTGCGGCCATCTCGGTGCGGCAGGTGGCGGAAGTGCTCAACCTGATCCGCCACTTGCGTGACCGGGGCATCGCCGTGGTGCTGATCAGTCACCGCATGCCGGACGTCTTTTCGGTTGCCGACCGGGTCATCGTGATGCGGCGCGGCAGAAAGGTGGCCGACAAGCCGATTGCGGCGAGTTCGCCCGAGGAAGTGACGGGGCTCATTACGGGCGCGATCGAACAGGTGTGACAAAAGCAGCCTACCCGTATCGGATGGAAACGAAGGTCGACGATGGCAATTACCCTTGATCAGACGATCGGACAGAAGCAGCAGAGTTGGCTTGCGGCGGTATTTGGCAGTCAGACGTTCTGGGTCCTGCTTTCCGTCATCCTCGCCTGCATTTTCCTTTCCTTCGCCACCGACTCGTTCGCGACGACGAAAAACCTCTACAACATCACGCGCAACGTCACTTTTGTTGCGATCATTGCGCTCGGCATGACGATCGTCATCATTACCGGCGGGATCGACTTGTCGGTGGGATCGGTGCTTTGCCTGTGCAGCATGGTGCTGGCGGTTGTCATGCATGCCGGCTACAGCATCGAGGTGGGCATCGCCGCCTCTATCGGTACCGCTCTCGTGATCGGAGCGTTCAACGGTGTACTGATCGCCTATCTGGGCTTCCCGCCCTTCGTTGTCACGCTCGGCATGCTCTCGATCGCGCGCAGCCTGGCGATGGTTGCGTCCAACAATACCGTCGTCTTCCAGTTCGGGCCGGATCACGATAAATTGCTGGCGCTGGGCGGCGGCGCATGGTTCTTCGGTATCGCAAACCCGGTCCTCTACATGATCGTGCTGGCGCTCCTAACCGGCTTCGTGCTGCGCTGGACCAGATTTGGCCGCTACGTCTTCGCCATCGGCGGCAATGAGCATGCGGCCACACTCACGGGCGTTCCCGTGCAAGGGATCAAGGTTGCGGTCTACATGATTTCCGCCCTGTCGGCCGGGGTTGCCGGCATCATTCAAACCGGCTGGCTCGGCGCCGTCACCACGAATATCGGTGCTGGAATGGAACTCCAGGTCATCGCCGCCGCCGTCATCGGTGGCGCCAATCTGGCCGGCGGCGTCGGCACCGCCTTTGGCGCATTGATCGGGGCAGCTCTGATCGAGGTGATCCGCAACAGTCTCGGCTTGCTGGGCATCAACGCCTTCTGGCAAGGCACGTTCATCGGTGGTGCCATTGTGCTTGCCGTTCTGTTCGATCGGATTCGCAATTTCAGACAAAGCGAATAGGAGAGGACCGCCAAAAATACTTGGCATTTCACGACAACGATTTGACGCGCAGCCGCGACGTTTTTCAAAGCAGCTGATTGGAAGCGCATTGGCGCTTGTCGCCCGTGAAGCGGTTCACGCAACGAGCCGAGGGGTCGCCTCCGATCGAAGCGACATCAATATTGGTGTCCTGTCATTCTGCCGTTATCGCGGATGAGGCGATAACGCCACTGCCGCATCATCCAACGAACATCGCACGCAGCCGGGCCAAAAAGCCATCCGGCTTGTCAACATGCTTTGCCCGGATATAGCTGGCGGTCGTCGCAGCGCTTACCGTCGCGCCGAAATGGCAGTAGCAGACGATTCTGTGCAATTGCCGGTCGGACAGTTCGAAAAACCGTTTCGCTTCTCCGTAGGTGTCGTTTTTCATCCCGGCTGCGCGAAGGACAGGATCGTTGAAGGCGACCGAGATCGCCGAGTTGTCGCAGTGCAAGGCAGCACGCACCGCACGCGGCTGATATTCGGTTTCGTGCAGCGTAGAGAGGAGCCGCTGCGGATCCGCTTCGAGGAGTTCCGCCCAACGTTGGAGACGCTTATCGCGCGGCACGACTTGATGAGGGTAATCCTGGTTGATCCTGGCAAGATTCTGAAGTTGATCGAATTCATGGTGCTTCATTGCGCCCTCCATTGAAACGATTGATGTTCCGGCCTTTCTTCCTTCAGCAGCGTGACTCGTACGAGGGAATAAGTCCAATCACGATTGGCCTGCTGCCAAGATTTGGACCGAAAGCAGCCAGGGGCTCCAGGAGGAGAGAGATCGCGATGGCCTCCGCTGACCGGCGGGCCGTGTCAGCATCCGCTCGCTACGCCAGTTGCCATACGGCCTCGACAATGTCTGTGGTCAAATTCGCAAGAGCCCCCGGGGTCAAGTGTTGCAGATGTCCGGTGCAGACAACCTCATCACATTGGCCGAAACCTTCGCGTGGATGATCGGAAAACGCAAATACTATACAGAACGCGCACGTACTGTTCCGATCCGGGAAGGCCACGTCCTTCTTTAAGCTTCCATTAGCCAGCGCCCCCCAATCTTGCCGATTGTATGGAACCCCTTGCCCTTATGTTTTTGGGGTCGCGTCGGGTGAAACCCGGCTCGATCCACGCAGTTTGTACCTGGCAACAGAGCGCGTCAAAAACGGGCAAACTGAGGGGCGCATCGAGGTGGGAGCGCGACGTTGGGATAGCCAATCGCAAAAATGGGGGAATGGAGCGATGTTGGTCATGACGAAGATGAAAGGGGCCGCGGACCGGTTGTCTCGACCCAGCCGGCGAGGGGTTCACCGATAAGATGCTGAAACTATCGAGCCCGCTGACCAAGCCTCTGTCTTCCCTCGAAAACTATATCAGATCCATCGGGCGGAACTATTCCAACGCCGTCGTGGTCATGAGTTTCCTCATCGGGGCCACCTATCTGACGGTTATGGTCGCCCTTGATCGCCACGCGCTCCAGCAGGACATCAGCGCCCTGACCAGCAGCCAGTTCATCCGTTTCCAGCAGCTCGCCAACCAGACGCGGGCGCTGATGCGAGCCTCGGCCGATTCCAACTTGCCGGAATACATTATCGCGCCGATGGTCGGCGACATTCGCAACGCCGTCACTGATATTCGAACCATGAGCAAAAAGCTCGAGGAACTCCACCGCCGCATCGGCCAGAATTTGCTGGAGAAGCTCACCCCTCGCGACGGGACGTCCAAGCTGTTGGGCGTCGACCTCAACCGGCGCCTCGAAGACTTCCTCCGGCGTGCCGAGAGGGTGGCGGCAGCCAAGAACGAGGAGCGGCGGCAACGCTATACCTTCTGGGGGCCAATCGACTTTGCCGTTTCTTCGGAGGGCACCCTGACCCGCCAGTTCAGCGAACTTATCCATCGAACCCACGACCGTAGCAACATCAGCATCGACACCGCCAAGATGATCAGTACCTCGCTTCTTGCGTTGATCGCGGCCACGCTCGCGCTGGCCAGCGCATTTCTGTTTAGCCCTCTGCTGAAGAAGTTGCGCAACGAGCACCGCCGGACGATGGGCTTCGAAAATCAGCTGAAGCAACTTGCCCATACCGACGCGCTTACCGGGATCTACAATCGATCCGCCTTTAGCGACACCCTTGGCAATCTGTTCATTGAGCTCAGGCGAAACGGCGTCGGTTTTTCCGTGCTGCTCGTGGACCTCGACCGTTTCAAAAGCGTCAATGATGGCTTTGGCCATCCGGCCGGCGACGCGGTATTGCGTCATGTGGCCAGCACTCTCCAGAGGATTTTTCGCTCCAACGACTTCGTCGCGCGGCTGGGCGGCGACGAGTTCGCAGTGCTTTTGCCCGGAATCCGTGATGAAGCCGCACTTGCCGGCATCGCCAGTCGCGCCGTGGAGACCATTGCGGCGGATTTTCTCTTCGAGGGTCGCACCTTTCAGGTCTCGGCGAGCATCGGTGGCGCGGTCGCTCCTGATCATGCAACGGATGAGCCGGGCCTGATGCGTGTTGCCGACCTTGCGCTCTACACAGCCAAGAGCGGACGCAATACGGCCATCATATTCGATGAAGCGGCGCTGGCCCGCCGGCTGGAAGAAAACCAACTCTCTCTCGCCCTCATTGTCGCGGTCGATCGCAATGAATTCATCGTGCACTACCAGTCGAAGGTCAATCTGCTGACAGGAGAGCACCTGGGTTTCGAGGCGCTCGTGCGCTGGCGCCATCCCAGCCTTGGTATACTGGCCCCGGGCCGTTTCTTGCCATTGATGGAAGGGCCGCATCTCATCCGCGGCATGACCCGTTCGGTGGCAACGACGGTCGGCCGGGATCTGAGAGCCTGGAAAGACGCCGGGCTGGTGCCCGGACCGATCGCGATTAACCTGCCCGAGGCCCTTCTGGTGGGCGAGGATGGCTACGATATGCTCGCCGAGGTCATTCGTGAAAACGCCCTCGACTGGCACGACTTCGCGGTGGAGGTGACGGAGGACGTCTTCCTCAATCGCAATGCCGACCGGATCCTTGAGACGGTGACACGTTTCCGAGAGCACGGCCTTTCAGTCTCCCTCGACGATTTTGGAACCGGATTTGCCTCGCTGGTGCACCTGCGTGACTTTCCCTTTGACGAGCTGAAGATTGACCGCAGCTTCGTCGCCGACATAGGGACCGACACGCGGTCGGAGCAGATTGTTCGTGCCATGATCGACCTCTCCCGCAACCTTGGCAAGCGCTGCGTCGCCGAAGGCATCGAGACCGACATGCAGCGGCGCTTTCTTGTGAGTGCCGGCTGTGAAATCGGCCAGGGTTATATGTTCGCCAGACCGCAGCCCGCCGTACTGGCAAGTGAACGCCTGCTGAAACGGCTCGTTTTTGCGGACCCCGCAATGAGCGTTACGGCCACGCGGCGCATGGCGCGAAGCGCCGGTTAGCCGGCCGGTGCGCCGCTACTGGACGCTCCTCGAACTGGCGATTTGCTCATTCCAAAGGAAAACAGCGATGAAGAACAAGGTAAGGCCGTTGTGTTTCGCGGCGACCGTTGTGCTTGCGAATTTCTGTCAGGGACAGCCGGCGGCTGCCGAAGAGGGCATGGCAGTCGACATCGTCCATTTCTGGGTATCGAAGAGTGAAGCTGCGGCGCTCGATATCTTCAGAAAAGCATGGATCGCTGATGGCAACCGGTGGGTCGATATGCCTGCCAAGAACAAGGTAGAGGTACAGAGGATCGTCAGCGAGCGCATTGCCAACGGATACGCGCCGGCGGTCATGCAGTGGAACGCCAATGAAGGCTCGCGCGAGTTGCCCGAAATGGGAATTGTCCTGGACATTGAGCAGGTGGCTCGAGAGGACAACTGGCGCGAAATCTTACCCGCAGCCGTGCTTGATCGTATCACCTATGACGGCAAGGTCTATTTTGCACCGACCAACATCCACGCCGAGAACTGGCTCTGGACAAGTGAAGCTGTGTTCCGCGACCTGGACCTGGCGACGCCGCAGACCTGGGACGAAATCTTCGCCGCCGCCGAGAAGATCAAGGCGAGTGGCCGGCTGCCTGTTGCCGTGGGCGGAGGTCGTTGGGAAATATCGCTGATTTTCAACAATATCATGTATCAGAAGCTGGGGGCGGAGGGCTATGCCCGTGTCATCAGCGGCGACCCGGCCATGGTCAACGATCCGCGCATGATCGAGGCGCTCGAGGTGCTGCGCCGCGTATCTCGCTATGCCGAGCCTGTGGCTGCCCGCGAGTCCAAGACCTGGGCGGATGCCACGGCCGCAGTCGGGCGTGGTGAGGCCGGTATGCAATTCATGGGCGATTGGGCAAAGGGCGAGCTATCAGCGCGCGGCTATACCGTCGACAAGGACTTCGGTTGCAGCCTGGTGCCCGGCACTGCCATCGCCTACTTCATGGTCATCGATGCCTTTGCCTTTCCGCTGACAAGCCGCGAGGAAGAAGCCGAAGGGCAGCAGGCTTTTGCACGCATGGTGCTTGATCGCGACAACCAGGTGGCCTTCAGCCGCATCAAGGGCTCGCTCCCAGTGCGCACCGACGTTGATCCGAGCGGGCTTGATCGCTGCGGTCGGCTTGGTCTCCAGATGATTGCCGAAAAGAAGGGCGAGGTTAGTGCCCAGTCCATGGCCATGCCGTCGCAAATGTCGGAAGGATGGATCGGCATCCTTGCCGATTTCTTCAACGACCAGACCATCTCGCCTGAGACGGCGCAGCAGCGGCTGCGCGAGGTTGTCATGCTGCGTTGAAAAGACGAAAGCCGAAAAGCGCGTGTTTTATACCAACTCCGCAGGAAAATAAGTGAACAGGTGACTGCCGCGGCCCAGCGCATTGAGGTTTGACATTTGTCGCGGCAATCTCATGTGGTTAACGCTGCGGCCATGATGACCCCAGCTCGGCAAGCGACACCCGCCCATCGATCACGTGACCTCGATGGGCGGTTTCAGCTTTCGTTAGCCCCGGCCATGATGGCCGCGGCAGGTCCCTTGCAACCATCTCGCAGCAATCGGACCGCCTGTGACCAGACGTTGCGTGCGCAACGATGCGCACAGCTTGCTAGTTCCCCTAATCTTTCATGCTGCGCTGTCTGGCGTCGCTCCAGCGCATCCTGGCCGTCTCCGATGGAGTTTCCCCGAAAGCTTGATGGTAGGCTGCCGCAAAGCGGCCCATATGGGAAAACCCCCAGTTCCGGGCAATATCGGCAACAGGCAGCGAATTGGCATCGTCCGCCAGGGCTTTGCGAGCGCCTTCCAGGCGGATCGTCCGCAAATAGTTCAAGGGCGTGGTGTCCTTGAACTGCTGAAAGGATGCCTGCAATGCCCGCACGCTCGTGCCGGCTTCGCGCGCAATATCGGCGACGGTTATCGAACGCGATACGTTGGCATACATATATTCGATCGCTCTTTTCAGTCGTCGCGGGACGGCTGGAGAAACCGGTCGTGTCAGCCGCGGCCAGTAATTGTTCGGGACCACCTCCAGAAGCACGATCATCATCGTCTGAAAGAGCCGTTCGATGGCGGACGCCGAGAGCTGATCGGCATCATCGACGTCGAGGCAATTCCAGACAAGGTTTCCAAGCGCCGCCAACCGCGCACCTTTCACCGTCGTTAGATCAACGGTGCCGGAGAATTCGATATTGTCTGTGACGGGCCCATCCAGCAGTTCACTCAGTTGCTGGATCATTGCCGATTTTTCGAATGCCATGCCGATGTGGCTCCGGTCCTCGTGCAGGACCAGATTTTCAAAGTGCGACATGTCACCCAGAAAACCTGTCGTCGGCGTCGATACGATGCGGTTTCGGCCAACGTCTATCTCCATGGCGCCCGAGGCTGGGAGGTAGAGGACATAGGCGTCGGGCGCACTGGCGAGCGCCACTTTCATGCCGGAATGGCATCTCCCGTTCCACACGCTATAGCGCCCGGCGGAGTAGTGCCGGTCTTCGACGGAAATTCGTTGGCGCGGCTTAAGGGGTTCCACCTTGGCAGGGGATAACGTCCTCGCATAATGCTCCGACATCTCGTCAGCATCGGCTTCCACGATTCGGAAGACAGAGTGAGTAACGTACCTCATCAGAGCTCCAAAAAAGAACGAGCGCCCTTGAGAACTCGAGCGACAGGTTACGTAAGCGGAACACATGAATGCAGGCCGCAGACTCCAATTATCATATAATTAAGTTGAGATTAATATAGGCGCGCGCGCCTTATCGGCTGCAACATCAGCCCATTCGCGCAGGTTATATCCATTATAAGCGAAAATCATGACGAGAGAGGATGCGACCGTCCCCGTGCGCATCTCTCTTGCTCGCATTTGCGCATCTCTGCGAGCGGTGCTTCTGCCTGACGTCCATGCTGCCAACTGGCGGCGCACTTCATCCTTTTAAGCATCGAGAACATGCGATCAGAATGCTCCCAATCTTGCCCGCAAGCACAAGCGCGGCAGCCAAAACGACGGCTGAGCGCGTTTTTCGGCGCGGACCGGATATTGCTGCGCTATCCGGCCAGCATGAGCATATCATCGTTGACTGATGAATAAGCTTCGTCGTGGATCATCGGCCTTCAACACGCTGAAAGGTCCCCGGCATAATGAAATCCGCTCTTGCCTCTGGTTGCAGTTGCCTTGCTTCATGGATGAAGTCGATGATCGCCGACAGGCGGGGCAATGTCGCCATCTCGGCTGCGATCTGCGCCGTGCCGATGATTCTGGCAGTTGGTGCAAGCCTGGATTACACGCGCGCATACAACGTCCAGAGCAAGATGCAGGCAGATCTCGACGCCGCCCTCGTCGCCGCCATCAAGCAGATCGACACCTATGACGAGGAAAAGCTTGAGAAGAAAGTCACTGATTGGTTCGAAGCCCAGGCGGACAAGAGCGACTCCAGTTACGATCTCACCGGCGTCACGATCGACCAGACGAACCACACCATCACGGCGACCGCCACGGGCACCGTGCCGACCACCATCATGACGATCGCGAATATTGAATCGGTTCCCGTCGGCGTTATCAGCGCGATCAAAGGACCGGCGACGTCGTATCTGGACGTCTATCTCGTGATCGACAAATCAGCCTCCATGCTCCTCGCAGCCCATTCGGAAGGGCAGACGACCATGCGTGCAAATGCTGGATGCGAATTCGCATGCCACACCGGAGACAGCGCAAAGATTAGCGGAATCTCCTACACAAATTTTTACGACTACAGCATCGACTCAAGCATAGAGCTTCGCACAGATATCATGCTGAAAGCCGTCGACACGCTAACCCAGATGATCGACACGGCCGATCCAAGCCATAATCGCATAAGGGTCGGCTTGTACCGGCTAAGTACCGACGTGAAGGAAGTATTGTCACCTCAGTATTCCACCTCCAATCTTTTGAAGGTTTTGAATAAGGATTCAAATGGCTTGACAAGTTCCAGCTCAACAGACGGGACTTATTTCCAAACCGCGTTGTCTACACTGAAAAAGAAAATCGGCGAGAGCGGAGATGGATCATCCGCGGCAAGTCCTTTGAAATTGGTGATGATGATCACCGATGGCGTACAATCGGCACGATCTTGGGTGGGCCGCACAAGTTCAAAAACAAAGAACTGCACGAAGTGGACCCTCTATAAGGGCGCCCAGACATGCGTCGGCTTCCCGATGACCGAAGACGCCCGTAAAGTCACGCCGCTCAATCCGGACTGGTGTGATTACCTGAAGGGTTTAGGGGCAACCGTGTCCGTTCTCTACACAGAGTATCTGCCGATCACTCTGGATTGGGGATACAATGGGACCTTGGGGAATACGATGTCGAGCAGCGTCTGGACGTCGACCTGGGGCGGCACTCTTCACAGCGGCGTCAGCGGCAGCATCAGCCGCCAGGATTATATCCCGATCGCCTTGCAGGACTGCGCCTCTTCGCCTGACCTCTTCATATCGGCGGCTTCTGAAGACGAGATCACCGAAGGTCTTTCCACCCTTTTCAACCAATACCTGACCTCGGTGCGGCTGACACAATGATGCGGCGCTTCCTGTCACCGTTGACCCACCTTGCCGATGATAAAAACGGCGCTGCGGCGATCGAGTTCGCGATCCTCGCATTGCCGCTTTTTACGCTTATTTTCGGCATTCTTGAACTCGCGGGAATGTTCTTTGTCGATACCGCCCTCGACGCCGCTGTGCATAAAAGCGCCCGGCTCATCAGGACCGGGCAGGCGGCTGAGAAGGCGATGTCGCTTTCGGCCTTCAAGGCAGCCGTCTGCGAGGACATGGTCTATCTCCTCAACTGCGAGAGCAATCTGCTCGTCGTCGCAAACGTGGTGAGTAACATCTCTACGACAGCAGCCATGATGCCCGCAGATTCCGACGGCAACGTCACCATCACCGAGAATTTCAACATCGGCTATGGCAGCGACTACATTCTCGTCCAGGCATTTCTGCCCTGGTCGCCCGTGGTGCCGCTCTATTCGCTCTCCAGCCAGAAATTCGTCGACGGCAGCTATGTGCTTGGCGCTGCCGTGCTGTTTCGCAACGAGCCCTTCTGAGGAGCGCCGATGACAAAGTTTCTCGAAAGTGGTCTCAGATCACGGCTACCGCGACGGCTTTGGCAGGATCGGGCCGGGGCATCTGCCGTCGAATTCGCGCTCTTGCTTCCGGTTCTCCTCGTTCTCCTCGCTGGGTTAGCCGACCTCGGCCACGGATTGGCGGTTCGCAGGAAGGTGAACCAGATGGCTTCCACCGCAGGCGAAATGATTTCGATGCAGACGGCCTGGGTCAGCTCGGACGTGTCCAGCATTCTTTCCGGGGTCAGTTCTATCCTGCAGCCTTACGACCTCGACAACCTCACCATCCTGCTTTGCGTTGTGGACGTCGACAAGAAGGGTCATGCGACGGTCGCCTGGTCGTCGGCCTATGGAACGACCGCTCTCTCGGCGGGACAGGCCTCGCCCGTCGATATTCCCGAGGACCTGCAGGAGGAAGATGTGCAGATGGTCGTGACGCGTGTCCAATACAAGCTTAACACGATAATGTCGGGGCTGTTTGGAAGCCTCACCGGCAACGGCGCCTATGAGTACGAGCAGTATTTTCTCACGCGCCCACGTAACGGTGACACGATCACCTCCACGACATAGGAAGAAAATTTTCCATTCTAAAGGGGGTGCCTCGCACGCGCGAGCGCGTCTTCAATTTCCCGCAAGTGAGCTCTAGGCAGCCGGTCGCAAAGTTTTGAGTGATGGCCGCGAGGCGGCTATCGGCAGCATCATTTACGCGCGGCATAGCCGGTTCGATTGATGCCGTGGCGCTGCAGTTTGTCATAGAACGTCTTTCGTGGAATGCCGAGCGCTTCGATCGTCCGGCGGACATCACCATCATTGACCGCCAGCGCTTCGCGAATGATCTCCGCTTCGTACTGCTCCAGCTTTTCCGGAAGCGTGGCAGTGGCTGGTGGCAAGGAAATCGCATTCTCCCTGCCACCTTCAAGCCCGAGTACCACCCTTTCGGCGAAATGCGAAAGCTCGCGAACATTTCCCGGCCAGGCGTGCGACAAGAGGTGGCGGCGCACGCCCTGTGAAAGGGCAGGCACGTCCCGATGAAAACGGGCCGCGGCGCGGGCGGCAAAATGAGTAAACAACAGGGGAATATCCTCGCGGCGTTCCCGAAGTGGAGGAATGGAAATCGTGACGACATTCAGCCGATAATAGAGATCCTCGCGAAAATCGCCGCGCACGTCCGGGTCACCGAGATCGATCTTGGCGGCGGCCACCACCCGGAGATCGACTGGGCGTACGTCGTTCGTGCCAAGCGGCGTGATCTCGCGCATTTCGAGAACGCGAAGCATCTTCACCTGCGTGGCCACAGGCATGCTTTCGATTTCGTCTAGAAAAAGCGTGCCGCCGCTCGCATGCTCGATCCGCCCCGTGCGGCGCTTTTGAGCACCGGTGAATGCCCCGGCTTCGTGGCCAAACAGTTCACTCTCGATCACGGTCTCCGGAAGGGCGCCGCAATTGAGCGCCACGAAATTGCCTCTTCGCCTCCGGCTCCACTGATGCAGAAGCTGGGCGACAACCTCCTTACCGCTCCCGGTTTCACCAGCGACAAGGACATCGACGTCGGTATCGGCGATATGCCTCAGGATGTTCCGAAGGTTTTCCATCACGGGCGTCTGGCCGATCAGCGGCAGACTGTCCTGCGCGTCCTCGGCCGCCCGCCGCAGCGCCCGGTTTTCCATCACCAGTCTCCGTTTTTCGGTTGCCCGGTGTACGCTCTGCACCAGACGGTCGGCTGCGAAAGGTTTGGCGATGAAATCGTAGGCACCGTTCTGGAGCGCCTGGACAGCCATTGGAATGTCGCCATGGCCCGTGATGAGGATGACCGGCAGGTCGGCGTCCATCTCCTTCAGCGTGGCGAACAATTGCAATCCGTCGATCTCGGGCATGCGAATATCCGTGACGACGACACCGGCAAAGTCCGACGACAGATCCGCAAGCGCCGCCTTGGCACCGCCAAATGCCGAAACGGCAAACCCGGCCAGCTCGAGCGTCTGGGCCGTGGCGCGGCGAAGATCCTTGTCGTCATCGACAAGAGCAACTGGCGTCAACGGGTCCATGATCTCATGCCTTCTTCAGATAAACGATGAATCGGGTTCCGCTGTCATCGCTGGATACCTCCATCCGGCCGCCATAATCGGCGACGATGTCCTTGGATATGACCAGTCCCAGCCCGAGGCCGCTTTCCTTCGAGGTGTTGAACGGCGTGAACAGCCCCTCACGAATCTTCGGCGAAATGCCCGGTCCGTTGTCCGCGACAGTCAGCATCACGGTGTCCGCGTCACTCTCCACGCGAATCTCGACGCGACCCTTTTCGCCTTTCGGCGCCACCGCCTCCAATGCATTCTGCAGCAGGTTGATCAGCACTTGCTCCAGCCGGATGCGGTTTCCCATCACCATGGTGCCGACCGCCGGCAGGTCGATGTCCAGCGCATCCATGCGTCCGGCAAAGCGGCTGCGCAGCAACATCACCGCACCCTCGATGATATCTGTCACGCCGGTCGGTTCGGGGGCGCTGCGGCCCTTGCGAGCGAATGCCTTCAACTCTTCGGTGATTGAGCCTATCCGCTCTGTCAGCGCGGCAATATTTTCCAGGTTTTCGCCGGCGGGTGCCGTTTGCCCGCGGCCGAGGAACACGCGCGCATTGTCCGCATAGGCCCGAATGGTGGCGACCGGCTGATTGATTTCGTGGGCGACGCCCGCCGCGACCTGGCCGAGGATCGCCAGCCGGTTTGCTTGCACAAGATCCTGCTGCACCGCCTGCAGCTTCTGTTCGGTGTTTCTGTGATCGGTGATTTCCGCCTGCAGCCGATCGCGCGCCTGACTGAGATCAAACGTGCGCTCCGTCACGCGGCGCTCCAGTTCCTCTCGCGCCTGCTGCTCGCGGAATATCCGCAAGGCAAGGGAATGGCGGCGGCGCAGCAGAAAAGCGCCTGCTGCCAGAAGCGGTAATAGGACGAGCAGTGCCAGCAGGCGCGCTTCGCGCACGCTGGCGTCCATCGGCGCTTTCAGTGACACCAGATGCTGCAATTGCCATATCGTGGTCGGCACGGGAACCTGCACGTTCAGAAACGCCGTCTCGCCGGCATCACCCGGCATGACGATCCGGGCCAGATCAAGCCCGACCCCAAGGGTCCCGACGACATGGAAGGGCAGCGGCCTTAACGGCGCGTCACCGAACTGAAGGCTTTCGCGTATGCTGGCGAGGCGGTCGGGAGCGATTTCGCCGACGGTCATGAAACGCCAGGAAGGAATGCTGGTAACAAGGACGATGCCGCGCTCGTCGACGACATAGGATGGCTTTCCGGAGGCATTCCAGTCCGCTTCAACGTCATCAAATTCGACTTTGACCACGACCACGCCAAGCGGGCTGTTGCTGCCGTCGATACGCTGCGAAATATAAAGCCCCGGTTTCTTGCTGACGCTGCCAAGCGCGAAGTGCTCGGCCTGTCCCTTGGCCAGCGCGCGCTGGAAATACTCCCGGAAGCGATAATCGTTGCCGACGAAGCTCGTCGGTTCGTGCCAGTTGCTGGCCGCGACCGCGACACCGTCGTTTCCGATAACATAGATGACCGCGGCCTTCGTGCCCGCGGCCAGCATTTCCAGCTTGCGATCGAGCCGGTTGAGCACACCGGGATCGTTTGCCGCCAGCGCCGTGGCGAGCGCGCTATCCTGGGAAAGCACAAACGGAAGCGCTCGATATTTTTCCAGAACCGTGCGCAGCAGCGCTGCATTCAAAGTGGCATCGTTGCGAGCTTGCGTTTCCAGCGCGACCTCTGCGCGCTGCCGCCCAATCTCGCCGCCTCCCCAGAGTCCGGCGGCGATCATCACGAATGCCACGCCGGCATAGATAATCCACGCCCAGCGGATGCGTGCTTGCAACGTGGCGGACGGCGCCCACCATTGAAGTCCCAAAACAGCCATGACGAAGTTGTGCATATTTTCGCACAACTATCAACAAACTCGTGCGGATTTTCGCATAAAATGCACTGCCATTATAGCGACTGATTATTTTAATGACGTATTTTCAATAGTTTATAGAACCATGAAAAACTGGCACGGCGATTGCGAGGCATTTCCTCAACAGCGGCTCGGCCGTTGGACTTGAAGCGAACGGCTCGGGAGGCCGGAACTGTTCCGGACGGGCCAGAAGGAGGAAATCATGATCGCAGCTTTTGATGCGGCCGAACGGCCCCAAAGGAAAACACCTTTCTACAAGCATCTCTATGTCCAGGTTCTCGCAGCTATCGCCGCGGGTATCCTTCTCGGTCACTTCTACCCGGAGCTCGGCACGCAGCTGAAGCCCTTGGGCGACGCCTTCATCAGACTGGTCAAGATGATCATCGCGCCGGTCATCTTTCTAACAGTGGCAACCGGCATCGCAGGCATGAGTGACCTGCAGAAGGTCGGCCGCGTCGCCGGCAAGGCCATGCTGTATTTCCTGACCTTTTCGACGCTTGCGCTGGTGATCGGCCTTGTCGTCGCCAACGTGGTCCAGCCCGGTGCCGGCATGCACATCGATCCAGCCTCGCTCGATCCGACGGCTGTCGCTACCTACACCGAGAAGGCGCATGAGCAAAGCGTCACTGGCTTCCTGAGCAACATCATCCCGACCACGATTGTCGGCGCCTTTGCGGATGGAGATATCCTGCAGGTTCTGTTCTTCTCCGTGCTGTTCGGCATCGCGCTCGCAATGGTCGGCGAGAAGGGTGAGCCGGTCATCAACTTTCTCAACGCGTTGACGGCGCCGATCTTCAAGCTCGTCGCCATCCTGATGAAAGCCGCGCCGATCGGTGCCTTTGGTGCCATGGCGTTTACGATCGGCAAATATGGCGTCGGCTCGATCGCCAACCTCGCCATGCTGATCGGCACCTTCTACGTTACCTCGCTGCTGTTCGTGCTCGTCGTCCTTGGGGCTGTCGCTCGCTACAACGGCTTCTCGATCCTGGCGCTGCTGCGCTATATCAAGGAAGAACTGCTGCTCGTCCTTGGCACCTCGTCCTCGGAAGCTGCCCTCCCGGGACTGATGAACAAGATGGAAAAGGCCGGCTGCAAGCGCTCGGTCGTTGGCCTCGTCATTCCGACCGGCTATTCCTTCAACCTCGATGGCACGAACATCTACATGACGCTGGCCGCGCTGTTCATCGCTCAGGCTACCGACATCAACCTCACCTGGGCGGACCAGATCCTGCTGCTGCTTGTTGCGATGCTGAGCTCCAAGGGTGCGGCGGGCATCACCGGTGCGGGCTTCATCACGCTCGCCGCCACGCTCTCGGTCGTTCCGTCCGTACCCGTCGCAGGCATGGCGCTCATCCTCGGCATCGACCGCTTCATGTCCGAATGCCGGGCTTTGACCAACCTCGTCGGCAACGCAGTTGCCACTATCGTTGTTGCTCGCTGGGAGAATGAATTGGACGCTGAACAGCTTGCCAAGGCTCTCGACGGAAAGGTCATTGACAGCCTCCCGGCAGCCGGTCTTCAGCCGGCCGAGTAGCATAAACGCAACCTGTTCGTGCTTTTTCCGAGAAGACATGAAACGGCTCGCTATCGGCGGGCCGTTTCATGTTTGCGAGAGTTGGCTTACGCGACGGAATGGAATGATGGTGGCCGTCGCGGAGGAGCATCCGTCACGGTTCGCGGATGGCGCTGTCAAGCCCACGCAGCAGCGGATACAGGAAGTAGGAGATCACCGTGCGACGGCCCACCTTGATCTCCGTGGACACCGTCATGCCGGGCAGAAGCCGCACGGGCTCGCCGGAAGAATGAAGCCTGGTGTCGGTCAGTAGAACGCGCGCCTTGAAAAACGGCTCTACGGGTTTACCGGCGGCTGCGTCCTGCTGTGTTGAGGTGAAGGCATCACGGCTGATCGTCCTGATCGTGCCTGAGGCGGTGCCGAATTTCTGGAACGGATAGGCATCGAATTTGACCCGCGCCTCTTTGTCGACAGCTACGCGACCGATATCCCGCGAACTGATCGAGACCTCCGCCTCCAGCGGCACGTTGAGGGGAACGAGTGTGACAATCGGCTCCGCTTCGCGCACGACAGAACCTATGGAACGCTCTGCGAGATCGAGGACAACCGCGTCGGCAGGCGCAGTCAGGGTGATCATATTGCGGCGCAACTCCATCTTTTTCAGCTCTTCGCCCACCGTGTCGCGCTGATTGCGCAATTCGACGAGTTGTTCCATCGACGTTCGCCGGAAGTCCTCGATGAAAGCCTGCCGATCGGCCGTCAGCTTCGCCAGAGAATGTTTCGCTTCGGCTGCCTTGCCGTGCAGTGCGGAGAGGTCTGAGTCGACATCGAGACGGGCATCGCGCGAACCGAGGAAAGCGACCAGCGAACCGGTGTCGTTGCGGTAGAGCGTCTCGCGCGCGCTTTCGATCCGGATCAGGTTCTCCCGCCGACTGGCAAGCACCGCTTCCTGATCCTTGCCGGATGCGATCGCCGCGGCCTGCCCCGCAATCTGCTGCTCGAAATTCTGAAGCTGGGCCACGTAGAAGGCGCGACGTTGTTCGAAGAGCCGCACCTGCAGCATTTCGTCCGCAGAGTCGCCTGCCTGCTTCGCATAATCGGTGCCAGCGAGTTCGGCTTCAATACGCCTTACCTGCGCGTCGAGCGCCGCGAATTTCGTGCGCTGCTGATCGACGTCTGACTGGCTGAAAGTCGCATCAAGCCTGGCGAGCGTCTGCCCTGCGCGAACCTCTTCGCCGATCGCGACATCGATCGTGCGGATGATCGAGGTTTCCAGCGGTTGAACGACGATGGTCGGCTGGGTCGTGATGAGCTTGCCGGGCGCGATGACGACCTCGTCGATCTTGGAAACCGAAGCCCAGAAAACGGCGGTGCCAATGAGGGCGGTGACCCCATAGAGCGTCAATCGCGCAATCCTTGGCGGTACGCGTTCTTCCAGTTCGACGGCGTCTGACTGAAATTCGGCAATGACGGGCGGCAATGCGCGATGCACGACCAGTTCTGTCTTGGGCCTCGCTACGGGAACGGGCAGATTCTCGTGAGACTTCTCCCGGCGCTTGCTCATGCGACCTGCCTCGTTTGTTGCGACCACAGGTGACGGTACGTCATGCAGCGTGAAACAAGCTGATCGTGACGGCCGATATCTGCAATCTTGCCGCGTTCGACAACCAGGATGGCATCGGCATCGACCAGCGTGGTCAGGCGATGGGAAACGATGATCACGGTGCGCCCTTCGGCGATCTTGCTCAAGTTCTGCCTCAGGATTGCCTCGCTGTCGGGATCGAGCGCGCTGGTGGCCTCGTCGAGAATGAGCAGCTTGGGATTGGTGATCAGCGCACGGGCTATCGCAAGGCGCTGCTTCTGTCCGCCCGAGAGATTCGATGCGTTCTCCTCCAGCATGGATTCGAAGCCGCGCGGCAGCCGCTCGATGAATTCCTCGGCGCCGGCGACGCGCGCAGCCTCGATGACCTCTTCGATGCTTGCATTGGGCTTTGCCGCGGCGATGTTTTCGCGAACCGAGCCCCGGAACAGGAAATTGTCCTGAAGCACCACCCCGATGCTCGTACGAAGATGGACGAGATCAATTTCTCGGCTGTCATAGCCGTCGATCCGGACGATCCCTTGTTGGTTCTGGTAGAGCCCCTGGATCAACCGGGTGATTGTCGTCTTGCCAGACCCGCTCTTGCCGACGATGCCGAAGACGGAGCCGGCGGGAACCGTGAAAGAGACATCGTCGAGCGCGGGCGCACCATCCGGTCCGTAGCGGAACGTAACCTTGTCGAAGTCGATACTGCCATGGAGTTCCGGCCTGATGCCGCGCCCACGGCCAAATTGCTCGGGGCGCTGGTTCATGACCTCGCCGAGCATGCGAACGGAAAGCGCCACTTCCTGATACTCGTGCACCATGGTCACGATCTGGACGAGCGGCCCGGAAACCCTGCCAGCCAGCATGTTGAACGCGACGAGCGCGCCGATTGTCATGGTGTTGTCGAAAACGTCGAGCGCGCCGAACCCGATGATGGCGACGCTCATCAGCTTTTCCAGAAGCCCGATCACCGCCTGCGCGACTGTCGAGATCTTCTCGACGCGGAAACGCACGGAAATCGATTGGGCCGAGCAATCGTCCCACACCCGGCGCTGACGTGGCTCGAGCGCGAGCGACTTGACGGTGCGCATTCCGTGGACGGTTTCGACAAGCAGGGCCTGACGCTCGCCTTCGGCCTGATAGAGGGCTTGAAGCCGCCGCTGGAACGGGCCGACGAGCATCATGACGACAAGACCGACGAGGGCGGCAAAGCCCAGCACGACGAACGTAAGCTTGACGCTGTAGAGAATGAGGATTGGCACGAACACCAGAAGCGAAAGCCCGTCGAGCAGCGTCAGGAAAAGCCTGCCCGTGAGGAATTCGCGAATGCGGCCCGTCTGTTGCATGTGCTTCACGAGAACGCCGGCGGACGCCTGTTCGAACAGGGCGATCGGCAGACTGAGGAGGTGGCCAAAGGTGCGCGTCGCGATCCGGATGTCGATCTTGTTGGTCGCGTAGAGCAGGAGATAGCGCCGCAGAAAGGTGAAGGCGGCATCGAAGACGAGGGCAACGCCGATCCCGATCGTCAAGACTGTCAGGGTCGCGTAGCTCTGGTGCACCAATACCTTGTCGATGACGAGCTGGAAGAAGATCGGCGTTGCAAGGCCAAGCCCGTAGAGAACGAACGCGGCCAGCGCAACATCGCGGAAAAGGCCGCGCTGGCGGACGATTTCCGGCACGAACCAACGAAAGCCGAAGGGCAGGTCTTCGTCGGAAAGTCGATAGTTTCGCTTCACCAGGATGACGGAGCCGCCCCACCGTTTGGAAAACTGCTCCTCGTTCAGAAGGAGGAATTCCGGACGCTGCGCCAGCGGGTCGAGAACCCGGATCATCTCGTTGTCGTCGCTGCCGGCGACGCCGGCAACTACCACCCAGTTTCCGTTTTCGAGCTCGGCAAGCAACGGATAGGCGTCGCCCATTTTAAACAGCGACCGCCATGTCAGACGCAGGCTGCGGGCGCGCAGGCCGGCATCTTTCGCCATCCGAAGAAGTTGCCGCGTCGGCACCGGCTGGTCTCCCACGGCATAGTCGTGGAGCAGTCTTTCGGGGGAAAGATCGATGCCATGATGGCGACCGACCAGTGCCAGGCATTGCAGATTGGTGTGCGGAAATGTGCTCATGGCCCCCCCGAGGGATCGCTGCGTTTCCGCTCAATTGAAATTCGGCGAGACGTTTGCGGACGACGGAGACTGTTGTGCGTCGGTAGCCGGCAGTTGCTGAATGTCACCGATCCTGCGAACCGCGCCTGCTTCGACCAGACCGGCAAGGGCCTTTTGCATCAGGTCCACGGCATTCGCGAACGCGTCGACCGGCATGATGATCCGCTGGCGAAACACTGGTTTCGGATTGTTGCTCGCGTCCCGCTCTGTGGCGGAGAGCGACATCAGGTCGATCCGCACAATCGTCCCGGTCACTGTGATTTCGCCAATGCCGTCGGCATAGAGTTCGTTGGTCATTGTCTTCTCCTTGGGTTGTTGTTCGAGATCAGTTACGCAGCATTCGCGTGCTGCCATAGCGGGAACGGATCGTACAGATGACACGCAAGCTGCGGATCAAGGCCTCTCTCGTCTCCGATCAGACAGTCGTCGAGTGCCGCGCAGATGGCGTCTTTGGCCAGGCCCGCGCCAATGAAGACCAGTTCCTGCCTGCGGTCGCCCCAGACGACACTCCAATGCCGGTCAAGCAGTGCGCGGAACTCGGGGTGGCGGGGCCAGTGCGCCCGCGGCACCGTTACCCACCATAGGCCTTTCGACTCCGTGCGGCGTTGCACGCCGGCAATTGAAAGAAGACCGATCCATTCAGGGCGCGTCGCCAGCCAGAAATGACCTTTCGCGCGGATGAGGCCCGGCCATTGCTTCGCAAGAAAATTCTGGAACCTGGCGGGATCGAAGGGTCGGCGCGCCCGATAGACGAAACTCGTAATGCCGTATTCGTCCGTTTCGGGAACATGGTCGCCCCAGCCGAACAGTTCTTTGTGCCAGAGCGGATGCCTTGCCGATTTCGCCTCGCTGAAAAGGCCGGTGTCAAGGATGGTGGAGAGCGGCAGGTTGCCGAAGTCCGTTTCGACGACGCGTGCATCAGGATTGAGCGCGGCAACGATCCGGCGCACGGTGGTTCGCGTTTCGGTCGTCACCTCCGCGATCTTGTTGATCACCACGACGTCGGCAAATTCGATTTGCTCGACAAGAAGATCGACCAGGGTGCGCGCATCGTCCTTGTCCCGTGTCTCGCCGCGGTCGCTCAGAAAATCCGTGCTGGAATAGTCGGAAAGCAGATTTGCTGCATCGACGACAGAAACCATCGCGTCGAGTCTGGCGATATCGCAGAGCGCCGCGCCCATTTCATCCCTGAATGAGAATGTCGCTGCAATCGGCAAGGGTTCAGCAATGCCTGTTGCTTCGATGAGGAGGTAGTCGAAGCGTGCCTCCGTCGCGAGCCGGCGGACTTCGCTCAGCAGGTCGTCGCGGAGCGTGCAGCATATGCAACCGTTGGTAAGTTCGACCAGTGTCTCGTTTGTTCGCGACAGATCGGCTCCGCCATCGCGAACGAGATCCGCATCGATATTGATCTCGCTCATGTCGTTGACGAGTACGGCGACGCGCAGTCCTTCGCGATTACGCAGAACGTGGTTGAGGATCGTCGTCTTGCCCGCGCCAAGAAAGCCTGACAGCACCGTTACAGGGAGCCGGTTATCACCTTCCATCCGATTCCCCATTCCTGCCCCCTAAGCCGCCAGTTGAGGCCTGAAGGCCACATCCACATAGTAGTTCGAGCTGTTGTAGGTGCTGTCCGGGAACAGGCCGGCCGCCCCATAGGCATAGACGCCGTTGCCGCCACTCTGCGCCGACGACAAGGCATGAAGGTTGCCGTTGTTCACGCCCGAACTGAAGAAATTGCTCGTCGCCGAATAGTTGCCGTTGGTGCTGTAGGAGACGACGTAGGTCGTGTTTGCCTGGATCGCCACCTGTTGGGACAGATTGGCCGACTGCCAGCCGCTGGCACTCTCGTTCGTAAAGGTTGCACTTGCGAGCAGCGCGCCCGTCGTGGTCCAGAGATAACCAGTATGCGTGCCGGTGTTCGTCGAGCCCTTGTAGAAACGGAATCCGGTAATCCAGCCTGCCACGTCCGCCTGGAACTTCATGCCGAGATTGACCTGGTTGTTGTCGTTTACCGAGACGACCGCCGGTGTGGTACCGGCTGCAAAGACGTTCTGTGTGGCTCCTTGCGCGCCGACGGTCAGAGACACTTGAGCCGTATCCGTGCCGCCCCTTCCGTCAGAGATGGAATAGGAGAAGCTCGCGGGGCCGCTGTAGCCGGTGGTCGGAGTGAACGTGACCGTGTTCGACTGGCTGTTGAAGGAAACCGAACCATTGACCGCGTTACTGGCGCCCGTGATCGAAATCGGATC
Source organism: Pararhizobium sp. A13 (assembly GCF_040126305.1). NCBI lineage: Bacteria > Pseudomonadati > Pseudomonadota > Alphaproteobacteria > Hyphomicrobiales > Rhizobiaceae > Pararhizobium > Pararhizobium sp. A13. The sequence continues at coordinate 56,350 of NZ_CP149512.1, forward strand.
GCCGTTGGGATCTGTATCATTGGCGAGCAGGGCCGATGCCGGGATGGAAAGTGGTGTATTGGTGGTTGCCGAATAGCCTGAATCGTTGACGGCGTCCGGGGCGACGTTCTGGGTGATGGACCGCTCGAACAGCACGTCGACCCAGTAGTTCGACGCCTTGTGGCTCGCCGCCGGGAACAGGCTGTTTGCTCCGTAGGTGTAAACGCCGTTGCCGCCGCTTGTCCCGCTGGATGGTGCGGTGAGCGGGCCGTTGGTACGGCTGCTGGTGAAGTAATTTGACGTTACCGCATATCTGCCGTTGGAATGATAGCTCGCCACATAGGTTGTGCCTACCGAAAGGGTGATCGGCTGAGCGAAAGTCACTGTTTGCCAGCCGCTCGCCGTTTCGTTGGTGAAGGTCGCCGTCGCGAGCCGCGTGCCCGTGCTGCTCCACAGGGAGCCCGTATGGGTCCCGGTATCCTGCGCACTCTTGTAATAGCGCAGCCCCGTGATCGCGCCACCGGCGGACGCGAAGAACTTCATCCCCAGTTCCACGGGCTTCAAGTCGTTCGAAGAGATAACGCTTGGAGTATCGGACAGGCTGAACAGGCTCGTTGCGGTCGACGGCGTAGTGACCGTTAGATTGACGGTGGCCGATGCTGTTCCGCCTCGTCCATCCGACACGGCGTAGGTAAAGCGCGCCGCGCCGGTGTAGCCCGTCGTTGGCGTGAAGGTGAAACTGTTGGTCTGACTGTTGAAATTCACCGTTCCATTGACCGCGCCGCTGGCGCCCGTGACCGTCAGCGCATCGCCGTCAGGATCCGTGTCATTGGCAAGCACGGCGGAAGAGGCGATCGTCAACGGCGTGTCGCGGTTGGTGGTATAGCCGTTGTCGTTGTTGGCGACCGGCGCGCTATTCACCGTCGACGGCGCAAACACCACATCCACCCAGTAGTTTTCGCCGTTGTAAATGTTGCCCGGGAATGTCCTGGTAGCGCCATAGGCATAGACGCCGCCGTTCTGAGCGACACTCAGGGGGCCGTTGGCGTAGGCGGAATTGAAATATCCCCCGCTGGACGAATAGTAGCCTTTGGTGTGGTAGGAGGCAACGTAGGTCGCTCCCGCCGTGATCTGGATCGGGCTGGAGAAGGTCACCGTCTGCCACCCGGAGATAGGCTCTCCCGTCGACACACCCGTCGCAAGAAGCGTTCCGTTATCCCTCCACAGGCTCACCGTGTGTTCGCCGGTATTGTAGAAGCCTTTATAGAAGCGGATGCCTTGCACCGCGCCGGCAGTGCTCGCCTGGAAACGGACGCCCAATTCCACGCCATCCCGATCGAGCGTCGTTTCGACGGACGGCTTTGATGCAAGCGTCCAAAGGCTGCGGGTCGAGGGCAACGAAACCGTTACCTGCCTGCCTGCCGCCGGAGTTTCAAGGTTGACGCTGTCATCGACGGCACGGGAGCTGATCGTGTAGGTTCCGCTCGCCTGGACGACCCAGTTGTAGCTCCAGTTCTCCCTGCCACTCGCCTTGAACCAGTGCGCACCACCATCGGTCGATACCTCGACGCCCGCGATGATACCGCCGCCGAAGTCCTGCGCTGTCCCCGTGACGGTGACACGCTGCCCCTCGACGAAGCTCGCACCGATATTCGGCGAGGAAATCGTCGAGACCGGCTTTGTCTGGTCGGGCGACTGCGTTGCGAGGACCAGGCTCGCATCGATCGTGGTGGGTTGAATGCCCATGTCGGCGAACATATTGATCATCGACTGCTGCACGTTGCGGTCGGTCGGGGTTGCCGGCCCTTCGTGCTGCGCGTTCAAACCCCAGGACCAGAAGACCGTGCCGGCGCCAAAAACGAGCGCGCCGCTCTCCGCCCGGTACATGGTCAGGCTGTGCGTCACATCGGCCGTGCCGAGGGTGGTTCCATAGTCGCGCAGATAAGTATCGACCGACACGGTCGACAGCGAAAGATCGACCATCCCTGCGGGCCGGAAGCCGTTTTCGACGTCGGAATCCCACTCGTAGCCGAGAAGGTTTCTCACAAGGCTGAAACTTTGACCCGGTAGAATGTTTGCGACATCCGTGTTGCGCCAGAACCGGAGGTTGGAATAGTCGTACGGGATCGAAATTACATCCTGGCGGTAGCTGTCGACGGTAAACATGGTGCCCGTCAGCGAGTTCTCCGGCTCCTGCCCGGGATCTGCAAAGCGCGGGTCGCGCCAGGTGCCTGTTCCGATATTGCTCGGATCGGTGCTGTTGCCCCAGGTTTCCTTGTAGCAGACCAGGGTGCGGTAGGGCGTGCCGTTGCCGTCGATGCTATTTTGCCAGCGGACCTTCCAGTAACATTCGTTGCCGCTCCAGAAGGCGAGGTTGACGCCCGCGTCACGCGCCGCTTCGACATTGTTGCGCTGCTCGGCCGACCAGTATTCGTCATGCCCGACCGAAAGGAAGGCCCGGTGATTGAGCAGCAGGCTGCCGCTTCGTGTCGCATCCACGCCGGAGATGTAGGAAACGTCGTAACCGTTCTGTTCCAGCCACTGGATCGCCGAATGCTCGACGCCAAAGATGAAATCGTGCGTGCCGCCAAACGTGCTGGTATTGGTGATGAACGGGCGATTGTAGCTGACCGCCGAAGCGCGGCCGCTCGCGGTCTGGGCAGAATAGAGGCTGGCTCCGCCCCAGGCATTGTAGGCCTGCCAGGTTGTATCGGACGTCTGGAACACTATATCGCTGGTGGAGCCGTCCTCGCGAACGATGAAGGGGATGATGCTCTCACCCGCGGTGCCGTCCTGGCGGACCAGCTTTGCGAAATAGACCCCCGAAACCGCGTCCTGCGGAATTGTCCAGCTTGCCGAGACCGACCAGTTGCCGCAATCGATCAGGCCGAGCGACGCGTCGACGATCGGATTAGGCTGATTCTGTGCGGTGGCGAGCGACCTGTTGATTGTGGCGACCTTGCGGGCGCCGTCGCCGCCGTAGTAGCCGAGACGGTAGATGTCGATGCGGTAATTCCTCGAGTTGGTGGCGATCTTGAAATTGACCGTCTGTCCCACGTTGGTGCTGATTTCCGTAGCGAAGCCCTGGATGTTGCTGTTGCCATCACCGTCGATGCCCCATTCGCTTCGCGGATTGCCCTGCTTCATGTTTTCGAGAGCAATCTTATTGGGCGTTGCCGCAGCCGCGGCCACATCCGTCGCCGGGGCGGCCGCGGTCACAGCGAAGGTCTCGGCAACAACCGGCGGGGTGACGGAGTCACTATTCCCACTGCCCGTGTCGAGTTTTGCGCCGGCCGGGTCGAGGCTTCCCGACGAGCCTGAGTCAAGCGGGGCTGCCGCCACCGAGAAGGCTTCGGCGACAACCGGGGGTGCTGCAAAGACCGGCAATACGGCCTCCGACTGCGCACTGATGGGGTTACTGCTGGGAGTTGATGGTAAGGTCACGCCTGGTGTAGAGAGTATGCTCGCCGGAAGGGTGATAGAGGCCTTGCGTCCATCGGCCGCGTCGAGAGTTTCCGACGAACCCAAGTCAAGTACGGACGATTGTGCGTCGCCTGGGGAGAGTATCTTCGTGTCGCCGAGCACTGAGGCCGGCGAGGGCGCAGTGACGCTGCTTGTCGACAAATCTGTCGACGGGCGATATACGACGGCCGCGGCCTCGTTGGACGGTGCAGCGATCACATTCGATGAAACCGCGCTCCACGCAGCCAGGGGGTTGAAGACGCTGCTCACCCCTCCGGATACACTCAGATACTTGTCGCTCTTGATTTGGATGCTCAACATGCGGCACCCCCGATCGCCGTTTTGGATTGAATGACTAAGGTTTCAAGCCAACCATCTTGCCAATTTTCTCGCGTCGGCGAACGACACCAATCGGTGGTATGCCGCGCAGCGACCGTATCCACCGATGTGATTAGGCAGGTCAATCTAACAACAAGACTTATCTGCATGCGAGGTTTACGCGGCCCGGCTGCAAGCGATGGATCATTATAAACACTGACGAGAGTGGGTCTTCGCAAACGCCCGCGCCTGTTCCCTTGCCTAAAGAAATGAAGCCCTTACTCAGTTTGTGGAGATATCCAATGCTGGTGAACGCGATATGATCGAAACTCATCCCCGTCGAGGATGAAATCGAGCCGTACTCCTGACGCCTTTCTTCAATTGATTGAAGAAAGGCGCTTTTTCGTTGATGTTCAGGCGCTCAACCAGATGAGGCCAGCACAACCAACCGCGGCAACCGCGAGGAAAGCAGCGATTGCCCGCCAACGTGAACTACGGAGGCTCGGCTTTCGATCACTGAGATCGCCCTGATACCCAAACGCATGGTGGTCCTCAGCGAGTGCGGAATTCAGGTATTCGTCCTGGATGGCGTTAATGGCTGGCTCCTCCATTGCGCAAATCCGGCTTTCCGCGCTGCGGTTCCAGATGGATGATGGTGGAGAATAAGCGTAGCCTAAAACATGCATCGATCCAGCTATCACTTTGGTGGATGAGGTACCGGCCCTGCGTAGGGCTCCACTTCCCGCAGCTCTAGTTCCAGGGATTATGAATAATTGAAATGGGCGCTGGCGATGTCGGAGATGTGCCTGCCGATCGGTAATGCCGACGTCGCCGCGGGTGATGGCGCGTTGAGCACATGGACAGTGCGTGCCGTCCGTTCGATCAAAAAATCATGCAGCAGACGGCCGTCGCGATTGACCGCCTGGGCGCGGATACCGGCGGGATGCGAATGCAGGTCGCTCAGGTTCAATTCCGGGCAGTAACGCTGGCACAAGGCAAGATAGCGCCGACGGCTGAGCGAATTGGCGATCTCCGTCAGCCCGGAGCGCATGTTGTCAATGATCATCCGGCGGAAACCGCGGAACCCTACCATCTCCCAGAGGTCCGTGGAATTGACGTCGCCGAAGTGATAGCCGTTGCGGGCAAAGGCAAGCACCGCATTCGGGCCGACCGTCACGAACCCGCCGATCATCGGCGTCAGATGCACGCCGAGAAACGGGAGTGATGGGTCCGGAATTGGATAGATAAGGTGCTCAACGATCCGGTTCCTGTTGGCACCGAGGCGGAAGTATTCGCCACGAAAAGGGATGATGGCAAGGTCGGCTGCAAGGCCGCACAATCGCGCCAAACGATCGGCATTGATGCCGGCACAGGCAACAACATGTCGGGCGCGAAGCAGGATGCCGGCGTTCAGAAGAATGTCGACGCCGTTATGTTGTTCGCTGATGCCGCGAACTTCGGCACTGGTCATGATCGTACCGCCGGCGTCGGTGAGGATCGTGCCCATGCGGCGGGTGATCTTGCCGTAGTCAACGATCCCGGATGCGGGAACGAAGAGCGCCCCACGGCCGGTGACATGCGGCTCGCGCTCGGTGAGTTCCTCCTTGCTGACGCGGCGAACCTCAAGTCCATTGGCGAGCGCACGCTCGTAGAGCTTTTCCATGCGCGGCAGTTCGTCCGCGTCGGTGGCGACGAGCAGCTTGCCGCGCTGTTCGAAGGGTATGTCATACTCCTTGCAGAAGCGCATCGTTGCGGCGCTTCCTTGCCTGCAGAACTGGGCTTTCAGGCTGCCGGGTTCGTAGTAGACCCCGGCGTGGATGACCCCGCTGTTGCGTCCCGTCTGGTGGCCGGCAAGAACCGGCTCTTTTTCGAGGACGGCGATGGCAATGCCCGGAAAGCGCCGAGACAACTGCATGGCCGTCGACAATCCGACAATGCCGCCGCCGATAACCACGATGTCGAAATCCGCCATCGTCCGACGCCCCTTCCTCTCAGTTATCACCGGATTGGAAGTTCGTAGCACTCGTCAGTGCCAAACGCCACGTGTGTCGTAGATAACTTTGCCTCCAAGACGTGTATGCCTCATGGCCTTGAACGGTTCGTGTTCAACGAGAAGGACGACAATGTCTGCACGCTCGACCGCCTGGTAAGCGCCCTCAAGATGGAGATTGCCATACTCCGACAGCAGCCTGGGCATGACGCTGACATATGGATCCGACACGAAGATATCCACCTCCGGCAGAGCTTTAGCGATAAGCCCGACAACTTCTATTGCCGGGCTTTCCCGGACATCGTCGACGTTTGCCTTGAAGGTCAGGCCCAGGCACGCAACTGTCGGCGAGCGGAACCTTTTCGCCTTCTCGACGACCTGCGCGGCAACATGGTGCGGCCGATGATCGTTGACCTCGCGTGCTGTGCGGATCAAGCGCGAGAGCTGCGGCGCTGCGGAAACGATAAACCAGGGATCTACCGGAATGCAGTGCCCGCCGACGCCGGGACCGGGGCTCAGAATATTCACCCGCGGATGCCTGTTGGCCAGGCGGATCACTTCCCACACGTCGATATGAAGAGATTCGCTGATCAGGGAAATTTCATTGGCGAACGCAAGGTTGACATCGCGATAGGCGTTTTCAACCAGCTTGGCCATTTCGGCGCTTGCTGCATCGGTCAACAGGATTTCGCCCTGAGCGAACAGGCGATAGATGGACGCCGCCTTTTCGGCGCATCTCGGCGTCAGGCCGCCGACGACACGGTCGTTGGTGATGATCTCGATCATGATGCGGCCGGGAAGAACGCGCTCCGGGCAATGGGCGACGAATATGTCTGCGCCGGTCTCGCCGTCACGTGGCATTTTGAGATCAGGCCGCAGGGCACCGATCCAATCTCCCACCTTCTGCGTCGTCCCGGGAGGGGAGGTGGACTCCAGAACCACGATGTTTCCGGACCTCAACATTGGAGCGATCTGCTCGGCCGCCGCCTTTACATAGGACAAATCGGCCGTTCGATCCTCGTTGAAAGGGGTGGGCACCGCGATGATGAAAGCGTCCGCTTCGGGTGTTTCGGTTGTCGCGGTCAGCCGGCCCATGGCAACAGCACCGCTGACCCCCACTGCAAGGTCCGGCTCAACGAAAGGCACTTCGCCGCGCCTCAAGGCCGCGACAGTCGCCGGATTGATATCGACCCCAATAACGTCGATGCCGCGCGTCGCGATGGCGACGGCGGTTGGCAAGCCGATATATCCCATTCCCAGTATGGCCAATCGGCCCTTGAACACGTCAGTCATCGGCAACGCTCCGAAGTTGGGCATCCGGGAGCATCGGACTGCCAGGTTCGACATTACGGTCTGCGCCAGCCCTGTAGGGGCCATCGGGATGGAACATCTCACGGGCGGTGAGCTGGGCGAAGCTGGTGTTGGTTTTCAGATAGCGCCACCAGAGCCGCCGGGGTTCCTGCAGCAGCCTGTACGCCCATTCCATTCCGCATTTCTGCCACGCAATCGGCGCGCGTCTGGTCAGACCCGCCATGATGTCGAAGGAACCGCCGACGCCGTGCAACACCGGAACGTTGAGCGAGGCGCCATAGGCGGCCAGAAATATCTCCTTCTTGGGTGACGTCATTCCAAGGAAGAGCATATCGGCCCCGGACTCCCTGATGCCGGCAGCAATCTGCTCCGCTTTAGCGGCTTCATAATATCCGTGATGGCTATAAGCGATTTTCAGACCGGGAAACCGCCGGGCAACAACGCGCTGCATCTCCGCGAGGATCTCCGGCTTTGCCCCCAGAAACGCGACGGAGCGCCCTTCCTGATGCGCAAGGAGGAGAAGCCGGCTGAAGATGTCGATTCCTGCCACACGCTCAGGCAAGGGTCGACCGAGCAACTTGCTCGCCCAGACGATGGACTGGCCATCCGCCAGCAGAAGGTCGCATTCCATCAACGATTGACGCAGCAGCGCGTTTTTGCGCAACTCCACGACCTTGGCGGCATTGAGAACTCCGAGAAGGATTGGCCGCCGTGTGATGAGCGCCGTATGGCAGCGCTCGATGACGTCATCCATGCGCATGGCATCCATGTACATGCCGAACAGAAGCTGACGTTGTCCAGGCATCTCAAATCTCCTCAAAGGGTGCGGGCATGTCCTTCACCGAGCCGGGAGCCAGCCTGGTGACCACCCCGCCCGAGAGCCACGCGTAAAGCAGCCAGCCCAATTCATAAGGGCGGCATTCAAAGTCCACTTGATTGGGGGGGAAAAGCGCATCAAGGGCTGGAAGATGCAGGCCGGGCGCCAGTGCCGTTGTGATCGCTGAAATTGCCCGCACCGCCTTGCGGGGTTCGCGGCGTGCCACCTTGCGCCAGATCACTCCTTTTTCGGGAACGACGAGTGTTGCCGCGACCTCGGGATGTTCATCGAGCCAGCGCAGGCCCTTGACGATCGCCTGGGAATGGTCGGAGCCTCCAGCTTCGCTGAGATCGAGCAAGGCCATCGGGGCCATCGCGTGCTGGTGGACGCTGTAGACCGGATAGCCTTCGACCACGTTTCCGTCGCGGGTATCATAGTGCCACCACCATTGCCCGGTGGGACCCTGCAAGGCGCAAATCCTTTCTGCGCATGCTTCGGCGGCCGACAGGGCGGGAGCATTTCCGCGCGCAACATGAAGGCGAGAAAGGGCCTGTATGGTGTAAACCTGATCGGCAAAACAGCCGATATGCGCACGCAGGCGCCCGCTTGCAGATGCCGGGAGCATGTGCGGAAACAGACCGGTTGGCGACAGTCCCGACATCAGCCGGTTAGTCGCCAACGAGACCACATCCTGGGTAGGACCGAATTGTTCAGCCGCCAGGGCGGCCGTCAGTGTCCACGCACAGTGCACCGTCGCGATGGGAGCATCCGAGGCAAGCAACAGATGAAGCTTGCGAAAGAGTGCCGTAGCATGAAACCACCCTGCTTCCGCGGCAGCCCAGGCGGCCAACGCCACCGCGCCCGTGTCGGAAGATGTCTCGGCGCGCGCAGCGCATGCATGCGCCAGTTCGCACGCCGTGCTGCCGTTCAGTATTTGCTGCTGGATCGCCTCGTCGGCGTAGGATAGGCCGAGGGCAGCGATCGACGCATAGCGAAGACTGTCGCCTTCGAGCCGTTCCAACCAGTGCGGACCTATTTTGACTGCGCGCAGCGTATGGCCGAATACTCCGTCCTTATGCATGCGCGGTAAGCCTCGCAACGCGACGCCCAGCAAGTGAATGACCTGGGCCTGCCCCTCACGCGACGTCAATTCAATGGCTTCCAGCCGGTCGAGCGTGTCGATGCGGCTTTGTTCGGGAGTACGTCTGTTGCGACTACTGTTTTCCGATGGAGCGTTTTGTGTTCTCGCAGACAATGAATGCTGAAAATCAATTGGCATGAAAACTCCTCACACCTTGCGTTTAAACGGAAACGGCCGTTACCAAAGGTTGAAGCGAGCGCGTCGCTTCAAGGCGCGAAGACGACATGCTAGAAAATCCCTGCAGATATTCCAGCGCACTCAAAGACTTACGAGATCGATATCGGCATGCCGCCAATGGTATTGCGATACACCGATCGGATTACCTGGATTGGTCGTCGTCTAGCATTCCGGATTAGTGGTAGATGCGAACGGGGCGTAAGCTACCTCTCTCGACCGTCTTTCGGCCCGGGCACTTTTTCTTCAAGGATTGCCGAAGTCCCATGCCCGGGTTGCCGCGCGATGCGAGAGCGCAAAATGGACGCTTAAACAAGACAGAGAGAACCCCAAAACCACAACGGCGTCGCTGCCACTCTCTTAACTGCGCGAAGAGTTGCGATCGTAGTGGTCACCTACAACAGCGCTTCCGTTTTGCCCGGTTTGCTCGATACCCTGCCGGCGGGACTTGAAGGCACCGAGCAATATGAAGTGATTATCGTCGACAACGACTCGCACGATCAATCCGTCGATCTCGCACTTGCTCACCCGATCGGCGCCAGAGTCATTCGAACGGGCGGCAACGCCGGCTACGCCGCTGCCATCAATGCGGCGACCGCGACCATCGATCCGTCTGCCGATCTGCTTGTACTCAACCCGGACATCCGCCCGCAGCGGCTGCATCAGCAGCCTTAACGCGGGCCTGTGCAATCTTTCTGTCGGCGTAGCAGCACCGCGGCCCAGGGAGAGGACGGCGTCGTCTCGAAATCCATACGCCGCGAACCGTCTGTAGCGACCGCGTGGTCCGAGGTGTTGCTGGGCGGCAGGCTGGCAGCGCGACTGGGGCTTGGCGAAATTGTCGATAGCGCTGCTCTATACAGGGACGAGGGGCCAGATCGAATGGGCGACCGGCGCCATACTGCTGGTTTCCGCCACAGCCCGTGAAGCGGTCGGTGATTGGGTTGAAAGCTTCTTCCTGTACAGCGAAGAGGTTGACTACCTTCGCCGCGTTCGAACGGCCGGCCTTGAGGTCTTGTATGTTCCTGAAGCTCTGGCAATCCATATCGGCGGCGACTACCACAGCAGTCCTTTCCTCACCGCACTCATGACCGCCAATCGTATCAAATATCATCGCCGACACCATAACACTGGGGTCTCGGCACTGTTTCGGCCCGATATCATAGTCGGAGAGGACCTTGCAGCCGGATTGGGACACCGCTCGGCGTTTCGGGCTGCGCTCGGTTTTTGGGACGGTCTGTAAGTCCTGCACTCTCGGCTTGCGGACAGCCAATCCCGCCTCTCTGTAAGCTCTTGCTTTCGCGAATCAGGCGAACGAATCAGCGCCCTCCCGCCCTGCTTCGTCCTCTCCCGCGTACACAGACCTGTGGAAAATGCCCCGAAAAACGGTTGAACCGAGGGTTCTTATACTCTTAGGTTGCCAAGAAAAAAATTTCAAAAAAAAAGATATCGGCTTTGCTCGTCGCGGCGAAGGCGGCTGGTTTGAAATTTTTTTCCAAATATTTTCAGAAGAGTAGCCACACTGCAAGTTGCGCTTTTGTATGATTTTTTCAAAATTTTGAAAAGTTTATTTTTTGTTGAATCGGCGAAAATTAACCAATTATTTCATAGTAGCAACGTCTAATTCAATTTATTGCGGCATTAGTAAGGCCTCCATTTTCGACGCCTTTTAGCCAATTCCTACCGCATTGCACAAGTTTTGAAGTTGCATTAGGTCTCCGTTTCATAGGTTCGGCTTACCAAAAAAGAGGTAGTCGGCTTAGCAGTAAGTCCATCTTGAAACGGGGTTCAAGGGCTGAGGAGAAAGGCAATACAACAGTGACAGATTTTCCAGATGCAACCAACACAGGCGTCAAAGCCGGGGCGGCGATGACCGTGTATAACGGCACTTACTATGTCACCCAGGACAATGCCAACATCAGCAATCTCGAGGTCCATGGGAATATCGTCATCGAAGCCAAGAACGTGACGATGACGAACATCAAGCTGGTCTCCGAAACACCCTGGCATGCGCTCAGGGTCATGGACGACGCCACCGGCTTTACGCTGCAGGACAGCGAGATCGATGGCGCCGGCAGCACCGTCAACGCCATCTACGGCGCCGGCACCTTCCTGCGCAATGATCTGCACGACATGGACAACGGCATTAATGTCGTCGGCCCGTCTGATATCCGCGACAACTACATCCATGATTTCCGCGGCGGCGCCGACGCCCACTACGATGGCGTCGAGATCAATGGCGGTGGCGGTCACGACATCAACGTCATCCACAACACCATCATCAACGCCCACACCCAGACCTCGGCGGTGATGATGAACAACGAATTCGGCGGCCTGTCGAACATCACGGTCGACGGCAACCGCCTGGTCGGCGGCGGCTACACCGTCTATCTGGATGGACGCAAAGGCGGCGGGACAGTCGACGACGCGTCGATCAAGATCACCAACAATCAGATCGGCGACGGCTACTGGGGCGATTTCGCGCTCTATGACGACCATCCGGTGGTGTCCGGAAATACCGACCTGGACACGCTGCCGACAGTCACGCCGCCGACGGACACAGGTACCGACACGGGCACGGGTACTGACACGGGCACGGGCACGGATACAGGCACCGACACGGGCACATCGGCGACAGTCTACACCGGTACCGAAGGTGATGACACTTTGCCTCTCACCGGAAAAACGAATGCGGGAAGCGAGACCTACAAGGGCCTCGGCGGCAACGATCTGCTCAAGGGCGGTGCCGGCGCGGACGTTCTTGATGGCGGTGCAGGTATCGACGCAGCAAGCTATTCTGGATCATCGGCCGCTGTGAAGGTCAATCTTGGGGCGGGCACTGCATCCGGGGGCCATGCAACGGGTGATAAGTTCACCGGCGTCGAGAAAGTGCTCGGCTCCAGCTACGGCGATACCCTGCAGGGTGACTCCGATAATAACGTCCTGAACGGCGGCGCCGGTGCCGACAAGCTCGACGGCGGAGCAGGCGTGGATACCGCCTCCTATATGGGCTCCACGGCCGGCGTTACGGCAAGCCTTGCCAATGCTGCGTACAACACCGGCGACGCCAAGGGCGACACCTATGTCTCGATCGAGCAACTGTCCGGTTCGAGTTTTGCCGATAAGCTCTATGGCGACGCAGGTGCCAATTTGCTTTCGGGCGGCGCCGGCGATGATGTCCTTAAGGGCGGCGGCGGCAACGACGCGCTTTATGGTGGTCTCGGCGCGGATGATCTGGTGGGCGGCTCGGGTGCCGACACGTTCGTCTTCAACGCGGCGGCTGAGAGCACGGCTGCACTGACGGGCCGAGATTCGATCTTCGACTTCTCAGGCACCGGCGGCGACAGAATTGATCTTGCGGACATCGATGCCAATTCGGCAGCGTCCGGCGATCAAGCGTTCACCTACCTCGGTACTGCTGCCTTCACTGGCAAGGCCGGCGAGCTGCGTTACGTCAAGCAGGCCTCTGACACCTATGTTTATGGTGACACCAATGGTGACAGGAATGCCGATTTCGCCATCCATCTGGATGACGCGGTGACGATGTCGAAGGGGTACTTCGTACTTTAATGCGAAGAGGCCGCTTTATGCGGTCTCAGAGCCCTATTTCTATCCATCCGCACAATACCAAAGGCGACCATCGGTCGCCTTTGGCTGTCCGAAGCGTCCAGCACGGTCATGAAACGCCCGGCGCTTCGTATTCCTGCCTCGACATCTCGGAAAAATCCGCAACTCTAGGCGGCGACCACGTGTGCCTGGCGTGGCGGCGCTGGTTTGGAAACAGGATCCAACTCCGTGTCGAACTCGATCGGCCGGTCTCCCAAAGCGAAAAAATGTTCGATGGCCTGGACCGACCGCATCGCGGCGTGTCCATCGCCGTACGGGTTTACCGCGCGTGCCATCTCCTGATAGGCTCGCCGATCCGTTAGAAGGTTTGTCACTTCGCCAACGATACGATCCTCGCTCGTGCCGACGAGCCGCACGGTACCGGCGGCGACGGCTTCGGGACGTTCGGTCGTTTCGCGCATGACAAGGACGGGTTTTCCAAAGGTAGGCGCCTCTTCCTGCACACCGCCGCTATCGGTAAGCACGATTGCGCAGTCGCGCATGGCTTTGACGAAATCGCCATAGTCGAGCGGCTGCGTGATCACGACATTTTCGAGCCCGGCGAGCGGAGGAAGCAGAACCTCGCGCACCACCGGATTAAGATGGGCTGGAAGGAGAAAGGCAACCTCCGGAAATATCCGCGCAAGCCGAGCGATGGCGCGAGCGGCTTGCGCCATCGGTTCACCCCAGGATTCGCGACGGTGCGCGGTAATCAAAACACTCCTCCGGCCCATGATCCGTTCGAGGTCGCGATTTTCGCTCGGGTTGTTTCGGCCCGACACCTGCAGCAACGCGTCGATGACAGTGTTGCCGGTGACGACGATATCGCGTTCAGCAACACCATCCTTCACGAGGTTGAGTTTCGAGGTCTGGGTCGGAGCCAGGTGCAGGGCGGCGAGCTGGGTGGTCAGGCGGCGGTTGATTTCCTCCGGAAAGGGATTGTAGCGATCGCCCGTTCTCAGCCCGGCTTCGAGGTGAAACAGCGGAATTTTCTTGTAAAAAGCGGCCAATGCAGCGGCAAAGCAGCTTGTCGTGTCGCCCTGAACCAGAAGCGCGTCCGGCGCTTCTGCCTCGATGACCCCGGAAACGCCGGAGAGGACACGGGTGGTTACATTTTCAAGGCTTTGCGATTGCGTAATGATATTGAGGTCATGGCTGGGCTGGATACCGAACAGTCGGTTGACCTGATCGAGCATTTCGCGGTGTTGACCTGTAACAGCGACGATGGGCCTGCAATGGCGGGAACGAGCGAGTTCGCCGATCAATGGTGCCATCTTGACCGCCTCCGGGCGTGTGCCATAGACCATCAGTATCTTACGCATGGCAATCTCCTTTTGATCCTGTGTCGACAGCTCATCGGATCGAGAGGTCGTCGGGGTTGCATTTCGCCGCCAAAGACGCGCGTGTCATTGGTCGGAGTTGTACCTGCACCTGTTCAACACGGTGCCGAGCATGTTGGTTCGCTCCGACAGATACCGCTCGCACTCGTCCACTTCGTCGAACGTGCTGCATTCAGCCGCCGCAACGAGGATCGCGCAGTCCACATTCGGCAGAAAAGCCGTGACGTCGTCGTTGGAAAGCATGGAGGGCATGTCGAACAGGATCACGTCCGGTTCCAGCTTCAGTTGCAGATCCTGCAATATCCTTGCCGCTTCCAGAGACTGCAGCAATTCCGCCGAAAACTGCACGGGCTGATGGTTCGTGCCCACCGCCAGGTTGTCGCCATAGCGCAGAAAAAGGTTGTGCGCCGCAGCGTCACCTCTCAAAAACGCCTCCATCGAGGCCGGCGCTTTCACCCCAAGCACCTCACCGATTGCCGGTTGTTTCAGATTGAGATCGATCAGAAGCGTGCGGCAATCTTTCTGGTGGGCAAGACTGAACGCCAGATTAAGAGCGACAAGCGACTTGCCGCAGGAGGGTGTCGGCGAGGTGATCGCAACGGAAGTCCAGTTGTTTTGCCGCAGACTCTGCAGCACTCTCGTCCGCATCATGTCAAACGGGGCGTGCGCGGCATCAGAGCGGTCTATGGTGACGATACGGTTCTGAAGGATCCTCTCTGGATCGAGGTCAAGCGTTGACAAGTTTTCCCAGGCGATTTCACGCCCAAGCCGCGTGCAGGCCTGAATTGCCTGCTCAGTGAGCCGGTCCGTGATTTGAAAACGCCGGGCCTCTTGCAATGGAGTCGGAACCTGCTTCATAATTTAAACTCTGATCCTGATGACAAACACAGCTCGTATTTGGCGATGTTGAAACTATACATCGGGCTTATATCTGCCCGAGGCCGGCGATCATTTCCTGAGCAGCATGTGGCGGCATGGAAATGTGATTGGTCAGAATGAAGGAAATCGGTATCAACCCAGCGGCAAGTATTGCCGCCATGCGGCGTCTGAGTTTGGCGGGGTGACGCTTGTCAGGGGTTCCGATACTCGGAATCGTGGCCAACAGTTGCGATTGAAGCACCCGTTCTAACTCCACGGGCCTGCGGACCGTTTTATTGAGCACTTCGAGCAAAACGACGAAGGCTAAGCCCAGACCGATTCCGGCGACGGCGCCGAGGCCGATTATTAGGTTCCGCTGAGGACGGATCGGGCTTATAGGCGGCGTCGCAGCCTCGAGAAGCGAGAACCGTTCGCCATCCGAACGCATCTCTATCTGTTCGCCAGTCAATGCTTCCGCGCGCCTTGCGATTGCGGCGTTATATTGCGTTTGAATGTTCTCCCGGTTCCGCTCGAGCGAATTCAGAACAGTTTCACTTGCCGGCGTTCCACTTATCGAATGGGTCAGCTCTTCTATACGCCGGGCGACCGAGATCTTCTCCACAGCCACGGCCTGAAGGCGCTTGTCGATATCGGACAGTTGCAAGCTAAGCCCAAACGGTGCGCTCTGTGCGCCGGGTGGACTGTTTTCTTTCTTGCTGCCTTCTGGCTTGGTCGCCAGCAGATTGTTCTGCAACGACGCGATCCGAAGGCGAAGGGCCGCGATGTTTGGACTTGCTTCCGAGAAAATCAAGAGTTGCTCGGACAGTGCCTTGTTTAGATCCAAGAGCATTTGCTGTTCCGGTGTGAGTGAAACAGAGCCGACAAGCTGTCCAGTATTGGTATATGTTGCGATAAGACTGCTCCGCCTGGTGCGGAGATCGGATTCTTCGCGTTCCAGCGCAATTAGCCTTTCCTGCAGACTGCTTTGCTGGCTGCGGCGAAAATCGAGACTGTCCGGCAACGTGTCTTTATGCTCGGTCTTGAACTTGAGGATTTCTGCCTCAAACCGATTCAAATCAGAGACCAGCCTTGAGACTTCCTGATTGAAAAATTGCAACGTGCTTCCCGCACGATCAGTGCGTTGACGCTGGTTTCTGCCCAGGATCATTGCGGCGAGTTCGTTGGCGACTTTTGCCGCAAGATCCGGCTCGTTCGCCAGGAAGGATACACTGAAGATCGTTGCACCACCGTCGTGGCCTTGACTGTCAAGCTGCAGTCGCTCGAACTTTATACGTGACCGCATATCACCTACGACATCTTCACCGTAAGCCTTCATCTCAGTGCCATCATAGACATGGAGCTTCCGCGCTAGCGCAAAGAGGTCGTCGCGTGTGGTGATCTGCTGCTGAAGGATCTGCAGTTGCTCAATCGCACCTGTCGAAACGGTAGACCGGGCGAGTTCAGCTGGAATTTGTGGAGCTTCCGCCAGAATTTTGGCGCTGGAGCTGTACACAGGTGGGAGGACGCGTGTGATCGCTACAGCGGACACGAATACGATGGTGGCAATCGCCAACACATACGGAAGCCTTTGCACCAGGATCGAGCGGTAAAAGCGTAAGTCTCTTAAGTCTATGTTGCCCATTGCGCAAACACCCAACTCCTGAACCAGATTGGTACCGTGACGGGGTTCATTGTTCGGCGGTTCGTAATCGCGGAATAGATAGTCAATATGAGGTGGGAAGAGGGGTGCCCTCCGCGGAAGTAGTACTTTTGGGCATGGCGACTCACCCTATGCGTTAGGGATTGTTTCGGTTTTGCGCAGCTACTTTCAGCCGTCAACTCAGCCTGTTCTTGATGGCTCGACGTCTGGGAACCCGTGCTGCTGCATCACCGACTCTAAGGCCGCGATTGATACTTTGCAGTCTGTTGTCCGTCGAAAGGCGTAATTGGCGCTAAGCCAAGCCCTGATACTTGCCCAGCAAGACTTAGCCGTCCTGCGCCTTAAGGCAAGGAATGGAGGGGTTCCTACGCCCAACCCGTTCATGTTGTGATGAAGGGCATTCACGCTCGCCGCGGTGACAACTGAAAAGGGGTTGCCTTGGCCAGGGCCGTCATGTGCCTGCGATAACGCTTGAGTTCTGCTTGAAACCGGTGGGAAAAACCGATGAACCTTCCATTGCAGCTAAGCGTGATCATTCCGCACCTTAACGAGCCGGACGATCTGCGTCGTTGCCTTCTTACCTTGGCTGCGCAGCACGCGGACGGCATCCCGTTCGAGATCATTGTCGTGGACAATGGCTCGACTGAGATGCCTGAAGCAGCATGTTCCAATATTCCAAACCTCCGCTTGGAGCGAGAAGCGCTTCCCGGGCCGGGGCCGGCGCGCAATTTTGGCGCCAATCTCGCCCGGGCGGAGATACTGGCCTTCATCGATTCCGATTGCATTGCGCAACCTGGCTGGGTTCGTGCGATTGTCGGGTGCATGACGAAAAACCCGAATATCGACCTTGTGGGCGGCGATATTGGAATTTTGATCAACAATCCTCAATGTCCGAGCGCGATCGAATCCTACGAGAGCATCTACAGCTACCGCGCGCGTGTTTACGTGGAACGCTACGGGTTTGCTGCGACGGGCAACATGGCGGTCCGAACACGGGTTTTTCAATCGGTTGGCCCTTTCGGCGGGATTGCGACGATGGAGGATACCGAATGGGGCCAGCGGGCGACGGCACGGGGCCATCGGATCGCGTTTCTGCCCGAGGCAAGAGTTCTCACGCCCTCGTGCAAATCCTTTGCGGAACTGGCCCGTCGATGGGACCGGCACGTCGCGCATGAATACGGGAAAGTCGCCGGCCGTCCCGCGGCGATGCTGCGGTGGCTCGTCGGTTGCGCGATCGTCGTGGCGTCGCCCCTG
The DNA here is from genome assembly GCF_040126305.1 of Pararhizobium sp. A13. Taxonomy (NCBI): domain Bacteria; kingdom Pseudomonadati; phylum Pseudomonadota; class Alphaproteobacteria; order Hyphomicrobiales; family Rhizobiaceae; genus Pararhizobium; species Pararhizobium sp. A13. Next base: position 74,257 of record NZ_CP149512.1, read on the forward strand.
GCCGAGAGCGTCAAGATCCTGAGGACGGATCGCGTTTCAGGTGTGCGAAACCGCATCCTCGCGCTGGCATGCCTGACACGCATTCGGCTCCACAGGGCCCGGCGGATGTTCGATCTGTTACTTCACGGGGATTCAGGTCGGTTTGTCGAAAGCTGGAACCGCGAGCGGTCCTGATCACCGTTTTCGTGTCGCCTCGCTCCCATCTGCCTTCCAGGCGACGGCGATACGCGCATCGCTTTCGCAAGACCTCAGCGCACGTTTGGCCACACCTCAATTTCTCCAAAGCGATCTACGGCCCGCACGTCATGACCTTTCGACGGTCAGCTCATTTCCTCGCCACCCTGACCGGCAAAAAACCAGCCCTCGTTGAGTTTCTGGCGGGCCCGGTTCGACCTTCCTGGCTTTGTCACCATGCGGCCTACATCTAATTGTTTAGATTAGATTTATTGAGTTTAATTTCAATATGCTTAATATTCTATTAATCAGGGGCTTCCGGGATCAAAACAAGAAACAAGATAACGGAGATAATTGTCCTGGCACAAATTTATTATTTCCATTTTGTGTCATATCGGCCCGACTGTTCTTACCAAATTTATAATGTGGAGGATTTATGTCGAAGGGAGAGATACAATACTCTTTGCGGCTTGTCGCGCAAAGTATCCCAGGCCGTCAGGAGATCAAGTCGCGACTTCTCTATTTCGCGGCGAAGCGCGGGTTTGATGTCGTGGTGACGTTGTTGGCTGCGCCATTTGCGCTCGCGATTGTTGGAATATTTGCGTTGCTGATCCGCCGGGATGGCGGTCCGGTTTTTTTCTGCCAGCCGCGCGTCGGGAAGGGCGGAAGGCTATTCAACCTGTGGAAGCTTCGCACTATGGCTCCCGATGCGGAGCAGCGGCTGCAGGCGCATCTGGCTGCCGATCCTTCCGCAAGGGCAGAATGGGAAACCATGCAGAAGCTAAGGAACGATCCACGTATTACGAGGCTGGGCAAATGCCTGCGCAAATACTCTATCGATGAACTGCCGCAGTTGTTGAATGTACTTATTGGGGACATGAGTCTTGTTGGTCCGCGCCCGATGCTTCCCGAGCAGCGGCAACACTATCCAGGGACCGCTTACTTCGATATGCGTCCCGGCTTGACCGGACTTTGGCAGATCAGTGAGCGCAACGGGTGCACATTCACAGAACGAGCGCTGCACGATGCGCGCTATTCGAGCATCATGTCCTTCAGCACCGATTTGTGGATATTGATGAGGACACCCGCTGTCGTCCTGAAAGGAACCGGCCTCTAAACGGATTGAAGCAAAAAAAGCAAAGCATCAGCTGTCGCTGTATGCTTTGCTTAAGTTCTTGATCCGAGCATTTTTTCGAATTCAAGCGGTTGGATGCGGCCACTCAATGATGCTCACTTCCACTCGTTCCTTCGACTGAAAGCGGGAAGAGATCCTTGATCTTGTAGGCTACCTCGGTCCTGTTGGTAGCCTTGACCTTCTTCATGATGTTGCGGATGTGAACTTTTACTGTGCTTTCCCGCAAATTCAACTCATAGGCGATAATCTTATTGGCTTTCCCGCGCCTCAGCGCCTCTACCACTTCAGCCTGCCGTTCTGTGAACATGCCGGCCAAGGGGCGTGCAGCTGGGTTGCCTGTCTCAATCGCCTGGCGCATTGCCAGTACGCTGCTGGCCGGTACGAAGATGCCACCTGCCATTGAAAGGGCGATCGCCTCGATGCAGACATCAATGCTGACTGAGGATGGAATATAGCCCTTGGCTCCGCATTCGAGCGCCTTCATTATTTGCGAAAGCTCATCGGTGTCGGCCAGCACGATAATCGGCGCTTCCAACGTGGAAGAAAGTTTCCGGATTTCCTCGGCAACGGCTGGTTCGGCGATTTTTTTGCCGCCAACATTCAACAGAATGGCGGCTAGCGGCGGGTAGTCTTGGCGCTTGCGGTCCCATTCATCCATCGACCCGAATGCGAGAACGTCCATGTCCATCTTGTGAGCAGATATGCAATAGGCAAGACATTGACGATCAAGCGCGCGATCGTCGATGATGAGAAGCGAGCGCCCTCGCGGAAGCGCCTCGTGCTCATTATCGTTCAGAGTATGGGATGGGTCGACGGTTGTCGTATGGAAAAGACTATTTTGTACTGCCTTGCCGTTCGTCATCATCAGCGAGTTCATAGGTAGCTTACTCCCTTAAAGACACATGCTTACCTGCCTCGATCCAAGTCGAGACGTCACAAAGCGCATGCGCTAGCCCCAGTTATTATTGTGGGCCCCAAGCCCTTTTTTTATACATTGATCAATAAACGAAGAGTTCTATGCGTACTCGCTTATATTAACCGATCCTTACGCGATTGCATAGCTTTAGAGCGTTTTCGTGAACTATTTGTTTTTGAAAGAGAAATCGCCTGATCACCTAATTGAGATAAAGGATCATCCCTAAGAATACCCCCTATCTTTTTGGGGGATCCTTGATGCTTTTTATCGGGCCAGGGCCATCGAATGATCGCGCTGTGGTCCACCTCGAAGCCACGTTCGAGGAATATTTCTTGCAACTCCCGTGACTCAATGGACCTGAAAGGCTGCGCCCCGACGACAAGAATTCGTTTCCGGTCTTCTTGCCGCCGGGGCACATTATTTGTCACTCTGGATTGCCCCTGATGAATAGTTGTCGCCAGTATTCCGCAGAATATTCACGACCGCCTCCACCAATCCGATAGAGTGACCTTCCTTCCCCCCAAAAGCATTTATAAATAGGTCATTGAAAATGAATTACGTTTAAAGTCTTTTCAATCTTTATATATTCGGCTGCAACAACCAGGCTTTATTTAATACAAACATCAGCCGCGAATGTCGTTATCCGTGCATCCTGAAATTTATCGTCACGTGCATTTCTACTCCAAATGGAGTACAGACGGCCTGCAGGGGGCAGGCCGGACGGATCAGAACAACCGATAGTGGGCGAAGGCCTATAGTCGCCCATTAAACCGCACCTCCCGCGTGACGGCGTCGTGATGTTCGACCAGCGGCTTCGCATTGTCCAACAATACCTCACTGGGAACACCGCAAGATGCGCTTAGGCTGGGAGCCTTCGCCGGCCAATGCGGCGAAAATCCTGTCGAACACGAGCCGATCTTCTTACCGCGTCAAAGCCCCGCAGACCGCCACTCTCCGCGGCTTTTAACGCTCAGGTCGTCGATCACGACAGCCGTCGGAGAGGCTTCCTTTCGCTCCAGTTGCGCCATGAAATGACGGTTGATCCGGTTCCACAGGCCCGTCGTACGCCTCGTCGGTGTTGCGGACGTTTGCGCGTGGTTGGCGTCCGAGGCGCTTTTGCCTTTTCGAAGAGGGGTCAGCGGTTCCGTGCATACGGGCGCCCGAGATACGAATTTCAGGCATCGGCTCGACATCGACGAGCCAGGCACCACTACCCAGAAGAAACAGGAACAGGACATAGGTGGCGTTCCAGAAGTGAACCGTCCAGCCGACCAGGAAGTAGCTGGTCATAACGATGAGGAAGGCGGTCCGATACTGGGCAATCTTTGGATCGAGCCCTTTCCGGAGGCTAACTGAAATGATCGTCAGCAGAAAACTCACTAGCAGCAGAATGCCGGCGGGTAGGCCGAACAGAACGGCGTGATAGAGCCAAAACATATCGATGCTCCCAGGCATCCATTCCGGGCGATCCCATCTGCCGAATCCCACACCGAAAAAGGGATGGTTGAGAGCAGACTCGGATCCGAAATTCCATATCAGGACACGATAGTATGCCGACCCCTGATCAAACGAAAAATGCGTCATGAGGAATTGGGGGACCGTCTGGTTGGAGACCAGCGAGATGAGAACGTATACTGCAAAAAGCAGTGCCCACAACAGTCGCCAGCGCATTTCATTGGCACGCAGAGCCCAGTTCCAGAACAAAAGAAACACCTGGGCCGTGAGCGCAGTCATTGGGCCTGACGACAGCGATAGCGACGCCGTGAACAAGACAAGCGCGGAAGCAGCCCACCTTCGGATGGAAGACTGCTTCTCGCCCAGTACCAGGTGCACGAGTGCCAGGATGGCGCCGCAGGATACGCCGAACAGAATGGGATGCTCGAAAACACTTTGAACACGTCGCACCCCCCATCGAGGCACATTGACAGTTACTTCGTGGGTGGGGAAGAATATCGAGAAGAATTCCAGTAACACGTTAGAACTTGAAAACGCTTCCAACACCGCGAAAGGGAGCAAAGCCGCCACGATCCAAAAGAGCAATCGTATCATTGCGCAATACTGCTCGGGACCTCGAATAAAACACCTGCCCAACAAATAAGCCCCGGCTGTTTCAATGGATATGATCCCACCCGACTGGAGGCCCGCTTGCGTTCCGTGGATGATAGTAAGACTTGTGATGCACCACAGGCAGTAGAGAAGTATCGTAATGTCGGATGCACGAACCCCGCCACCCTTCCCACGTACCCATATCCAGAGGCATGGCAATGTCATCACCAGGAGCACCAGCCGGTAGGGTGAGACGATCACAGAGCCAATCGACCAGTGCCATGGAACGAACGCGCAAATCAAGAAGGCAATAACCGGCCAGGTAAGCATTCTTCCCGATGCCGATTTTGACTCGTGCTTTCGCGAGAATGCAGACCTAGAACGGCTGGATGCGCTAACCAATAATCTAGACGCCGGAAAGCTGGCACTTGTTCTGGGCGACGTTCTCATCAAGATATCCCACTCCGGCTTTTGGTTAAGGGTTTTGGGCATACCAATATCAGGCTAGGGCAAGCGCGATCATCAACGAGCAAGGATAACTTGTGCTGTCCAAATCCGTCCATATGATCGAAATGGGCAATCCCTGTGCAGAAAATCCAATGGGATGCATTGTTACGGAAAATAGACAGCCAAAGGAGGTATTCCTCTCTGCTTGAGAGTTGCACAGCACCAATCCAATCGACCGTCCGGAGAACACGCATCACAAACTTGGAGAGCCACGCTTGACAACAGCGATCAGAGAACTCTTTGGAACGTCGTCCTCCGCAAAATCTACAGCAATTTCCCGTCGGGTTGATCGGGGCCGGGGTATCATCACCGAGTGTATTTAGTCCTGGTCGAATCGTCGAGTTCGACGTTGCCATGCACGACCGGCTTGTGGTCATACAGTGAGAAATCACCCCAGTAGCCGTTGCCGATCTGATTGTTGATGATCTTGATCGACGCGTCGTCGACGGTGCCGCCGCCTTTGCGTCCATCCAGATAAACGGTGTAGCCGCCACCCGACAACCGGTTGCCCTCGACCGTGATGTTCGACAGGCCGCCGAATTCGTTGTTCATCATCACCGCCGAGGTCTGGGTGTGGGCGTTGATGATGGTGTTGTGGATGACGTTGATGTCGTGACCGCCACCGCCATTGATCTCGACGCCATCGTAGTGGGCGTCGGCGCCGCCGCGGAAATCATGGATGTAGTTGTCGCGGATATCAGACGGGCCGACGACATTAATGCCGTTGTCCATGTCGTGCAGATCATTGCGCAGGAAGGTGCCGGCGCCGTAGATGGCGTTGACGGTGCTGCCGGCGCCATCGATCTCGCTGTCCTGCAGCGTAAAGCCGGTGGCGTCGTCCATGACCCTGAGCGCATGCCAGGGTGTTTCGGAGACCAGCTTGATGTTCGTCATCGTCACGTTCTTGGCCTCGATGACGATATTCCCATGGACCTCGAGATTGCTGATGTTGGCGTTGTCCTCGGTGACATAGTAAGTGCCGTTATACTGGGTCAGCGCTCCCACCGAAACGCCCGTGGTGCTCGCGTCCGGAAAACCGAACATGTTCGCCAGAGTCAGGGAAAGGAACAGAATTAGGCCCACGAGCGCCATGCAATCTCTCCGCTAACTATTCATGATATCGCGCGTCAGTTTAACTTGTGCGTTTCGGCCGATTCTGCCGGAAGCCGAAACTTCAGTGGCCCGCCGGCGATCTTGCAGGCTTTTCGTAGGGTAGCGATGCCCACCGAACCTATGTGAGCGGGATGATCTCTAAGAGCTGCGACCATGAACTTGAGGGCCCGTTTCGTTTTCCCCGCCTTGTACAGGGCGACCGCGAGGTCGATCAGCAATCTCGATCGTTGCCTCGCTCTGGATTCAAGGACGATTTTGTTGTTTCGCAGAATGCGTAGCATGCCCATCATCTGCTTGCGCGAGTTGGATGATATGCTGTCCGGTGAAATGAAGCCGAGCACAACTGGCTCGATGTCTTCGTAGACCGTTGTCTGCTGAACGAGCCGAATGGCAAATTCCCAATCTTCGTTGGCGCGCGCGCAGATATCGAACCAGACGGCCTCGCCAAGGCAGTCCCGCCGAAACAGCGCATTCTGGAGGCTAATGCGATTTTCTCGCAGCAGGTGGCCAAGTTGGTCTTCGTCGAGCCGAAGCGTCCCTTCGGGCGACGGCGCGTACGCAACCTTGGCGGGGCCATAGTTGAAGAAGGCGTCTCGACCGTAGATGATCTTGCCCCCCGTCACAGCGCCGATATGACCGGGAAGCGTCGAAAACAGCGCCACCTGGCGGATCAGCTTTCCCGGGAGCCAGATATCGTCGCTGTCCTGAAATCCAATGAACTTGCCTTTCGCGTGAGAAAGCCCGGTGTTACGCGCCGCGGCGGCCCCGCCGTTGACCTGTCGTCGGATATACTTCACGCGAGCGTCCTGGATACCGCGGACAAGCCCCTCCACGTCTTCCGAGGAGCCGTCATCCACCACGATAAGTTCTAGATCCACGTAGGACTGAGTAAGTACACTCATCATGGCGGCGGGGAGGCTGCGCACGCGATTGAACGTCGGCAGGATAACAGAGACGTTGGCATCCATGAAAAGCCTCCACGAAGCGCGGCGTCGATGGCCCCTTCGCAGTTCGCGTTGTCGCTTTGGGTTGCGGTCGCGCCTTCGCGCGAACGGTGCTACACGCGAATTATGCAGAATAGGCTTGACATGGAAAGGCCTGTCAAAGCGGGTCCGACACTATCCTTTAGGAGAGTCCGCGTTCGACACGAGCGCGGGTAAGCAGTGTTCGCTGGCGATATTGGGTTCGGCGCTTGCGCGAGACAGGCAGCGCCGCACCCGGCCACATGGATGGCCTATACTTCAACTCGCCGGACGACGCAGCTTTCACATCGGAGGGCCGTTCGGCAGCAAAAAAATGACGAACCCCATGACCTTCCGAGTGCACGTGTCGAGTCAGCATACACCTTTGAGGTAAGCGCGAGGGAAGGGGGTAGACCGGTTGCGCACCATCGGTGACGTTGCTCCGCAGGGCTGACCCATCATACTGCTGCGGTAAAGTGCATTCTTGCTTGTGCCTGCAAGTTTCGAGAGCACAGAATGCCGCATTTCTCGTCGTCATCACAAAGGATAGAAGACGTGGCGAAAATCCTGCTTATCGCGCCGACCTGCAACGGTGAGGACGTCGGAGAGGCCTGGGTCGCCTGCCAGTGGACGCGCCGGCTCGCGGAGCGCCACGAAGTCACTCTGCTCACCTATTGCAAACGCGGTGCAAAGCCCGCCACGGAGCAATTGAGCGGCATCAGGATTGTCGAATGGCGGGAACCGCCATTGCTCGGCCGCGCCGAGCGGCTGAACAGTCTTATGAAACCGGGCTATATTCCATTCTATTTCCGCGCTCGCCGCTGGATTGCCAATGCGCTAGATAAAGGCGACCGATTCGACCTCGTGCATCAACCAGTGCCGGTCGCCATGCGATATCCGTCACCGGCGGCGAGGTTAGGATTGCCACTCGTCGTCGGACCGCTGGGCGGCGGGCTTTCCACACCCCCAGGCTTTGCCGCCGAAGAAGCATCAAACCCATGGTTCATGAGGTTGCGCGGACTAGACCACCTCCGGCTGAGGTGGGACCCGTTGCTTCGTGCGACATTCCTGAGCGCGGACTGCGTTCTCGGCATCGCAGCCTATGTGCGCGAACAACTCGCGGAAATCCCATTGCGCCGATTTGAGATCATGAGTGAGACGGGCCTTGATGTTCTTCCGGCGCCAGTCGACCGATCCGCGCGGATAGGGCCGGTCAAATTACTTTATGTGGGGCGCCTCGTCCGCACCAAGGGCGTGCGTGACGTCATCCGTGCCCTGGGGCTTCTCGGCGATCTGCCGGTTGAACTCGACATCGTTGGCGAGGGGCCGGAGAGGGCTGAATGCGAGAAACTGGTCTCGACGCTTGATCTTGGCCAGAGGGTGCGCCTGCACGGATGGCGGCGAAAAGACGAGCTGCCGGAATTCTACCGGCAAGCCGACGTTTTCGTCTTTCCGAGCTACCGGGAACCCGGCGGAAACGTTGCCCTTGAGGCGATGGCGTTTTCATTGCCGCTCATCGTCGTCGATCGCGGTGGTCCCGGAAGCGCGACGTCTGAACAATGTGCGATAAAGCTTTCCGTGACGAACCCCGAGATCCTTGCCGCAGACGTCGCCAAGGCTATTCGCAAGCTCGTTGCGGACCCGGGACTGCGGAGGGCAATGGGAGCGGCGGCTTACGCGCATGTCGGACAAACCGCCCTTTGGTCGGCCAAGCTTGATCGAATGGATTCGATCTACGCCGACCTCATCAGCGCGGCTCAGGCCGGCGGCGCCCGCTGAGGTGCGGGCGAAAAGAACAAGGCCGCGCGCAGGGCAGCGCGATGCCCGGGACCCAGCGCGATGCGCATCGTTTCCCCGATGATGATGGCAAGCCGAAAGACCGCCGTTGCCGTTGGTCCGTGATGTTGTCTGAAGTAGCGGATACGATTGGTGGTCATCAGTGCCGACAAATAGGTGTTTTCATGATACGCGCCGCCAAAATGCACGGCACGGGCCTTCACCTCATAGACAACGTTCAGGTCTGACCTGCGGACCCTCGCCATATAGTCGACTTCCTCACTGTAGAGAAAGAAGGACTCGTCCCAGATTCCGGCGGCCCGCCGCGCCCGCGCCGAAATAGCGAGCGCCGCGCCGGTCGCCCATTCTACGATGCCGCCGTGCCGATAGAGTGCCGGCTCGGCAACAATTTCGCCCAAGCCGATCAGGGCCGCGAGTTTCGTTCCGAGCAAAGCATCCGACCACGCCGTGACTATCGTCGGTTCCCGACGCAAGGATAGCGCGACGGTCCGATCCTCGTTCAAGATTTGCGGAACCACGATTCCAACAGTCCCTTCAGACAGGCGCTCGCTCAGGCGAAGCACGCATCCATGCTCGAGGCGAATATCCGGATTGAGAACAAGGACGTCCGTGTCCGCCGAAAGGGTCTTGATCGCGGCGTTGATACCTGCCGCGTAACCGGCGTTTCGTCCCATCTGAATGACTTTTGCCCCGATCGGATGGCACTGCGCCAAATCAACGGAATTGTCACAGGAGTTGTTGTCGACGACTAGCACCTCGTAGCTGTCGACCCCCGCCAGGCCCGAGGGCAGAGAATCCAACAATCCGCCAAGAACGGAGGCGCTATTGTAGGTGACGACGACGACCGCGATTTTTGCTGCGACATCGGAACCGGCCATTGCCCGGGTGTTTCGATAAGCGGTTTTTCTTCGTAACGCGTCCATTTCGTGCTCTCGCTTTCATTGCGACCCGGCGCGGGAAGAGGGTTCCAAGACCTTGTCGAAAAACGGAGCGTCCTGAAAGACTGCCGAGAGTCGTACAGAGCGGAAAAACCAGACGGCTGATCTCGCCCGTAAGGTTAGGCCCGTTACCGTCGTTGTACTCCTATCGACGCATGACGGCCGTCATCATCAGGCAATCACGCCCGGACCTACAGGTTTTTCAGCCTGTGGGCGTCGCATTTTGCGATGTGCTGGAGGGCGCGCTGTTGCCCAGCGACCGGACCGCGCAGCCGGTGGAAGCTCCACAGTCATGCGCCTGCTTTTCCATTTCCCGAACGGCTTCCTTAGCTGGCAGCCGCAGTTTGTTAAAACGCCCGCCACGGGTTTTGCAAGCGAAGCCCCTTCGCGGTGGCGAGCGAAGCCGTTCGGCATGTGTCGTAAACCACATCCTTGAAGCTGAACGGGTCAGTGCTGGCTGAGACGAGAATATCATTCAAGTCGCGACCAATTGCATCGATGGAATAGTGTTGTTCCACAAAACTGCGGGCCAGTTGACCAAGTGAGCGCCGCTCCTCCGGCGACTTCACAAGGCGGGTCATATCCGCGACGAGGAGATCACTACCGGGTCTGCCATCACCTTCGCCATAAATGCCTTTTGTGTAGAAGAATTCCCTCGTTTGCGATGAAAACAAGGCCGAGAAATTTCGTTCTCCAACGACGATCACCGGTTTTTCGAAAGCCATGCCGCGCAAGGCCGACCCTCCCATACCGATGACGGCGTCCGCGGCGGCATAGGCAGGGCGCGGATCGAGCAGCGCGCCCGTAAGCAGGATGGCGTTACGACCAAGCTCTGCGTTGATTTTCGCTGCAAGCGCCTCCAAATCCGCCCGAGCCGAGCCGTCGCCAACGACGACGAAACGCAACCTCTTGTCGGATCCCAGGCGTCGTATCGCACCCATAGTTCTGCTAATGCTTTCTGTCTTCATCCAGTCGACGAGCCGACTCACCGTCACGAACAAGACATCGTCCTCGTCGATCTCGAATCTCTTGCGGAATTCGAGTGCGCTTTGACGATCGGGCGAATTCAACTTGATGTCGACAGGAGGCATGATCAAGTGCGCATGCCGATAACCTGCAACGCGTGCCCTCTCGACAAGTTCCGGCGTCCCGAACGTTGTTCGGGCAGCTCTTTTCGGCATAACTGATGGCACGACCATAGACATGCATGTCACTACCACGGGCATTCGTCTGAGCAGTTGGACTCCTAGGAAAGCGTCCAACCACTGTGGCCAATCCCAGATGTGAACGACGTCCGGCCGCACGGATCGGATGATCTGATCTATGACACGCATTCGCGCTGGTGACGGGTGCGAACTCGCCTCCGGCGCAGCCCGGAAGCGAAGGTCGGCTTTGTCGATCAAGACATTCATGGGGCCGGGAGTTGCAAAATAAGTAATTTCATGTCCGCAAACATCCCGCAAATACGTGCTCAGTTCGATCGCATTGACCTGTGTGCCGCCCACCTCCAGCCGGTGTCCAAACACTAATACTCTCATAGCGGCTCCATCTTGTAATAACCGGTGGCACTAAGCGACCAAATACTGGCCCTGCGCCTGTTCACAGTCGACATGAAAATGTTCGGCCAGTGCTAACGGTAGATAGATCCAGAATTGCGATCTCGTCCACTAGATCGATCGCGTTCAATGGGCGGAGTTAGTCTTATGTCTTGGAGGTTGCGGTACTCCTTTCGGAGATGTTTGTACCGAAATTTGTTCCCTTTACTCGTCGGCCGAAAAGAACTCCTCTAAGCAGACAGAAATCTGGAATAACCCGGGACAAATAAGGCTCGACGACCGGAAATTCGATCCAGGAGAGCGTCGCTGCAGCAAAACTGTGAGACCCGCACATGATTGCATCAAGTGTTACCTTAGACGAAGGGGTGGTGATCCATCATCCTGCCCTGGTCAATCTCTACGGCTGCCGGATTGGTGCGGGCACGCGCATCGGCACCTTCGTCGAAGTTCAGAAAAACGCGGTCCTTGGCCGAAACTGCAAGATATCCAGCCACTCCTTCATCTGCGAGGGCGTAACGATCGAGGACGGCGTCTTCATCGGCCACGGCGTCATGTTCACCAACGATCCGTACCCACGTGCCGTCAATTCCGGCGGAGAGTTGTTGTCTGACGACGATTGGGAGGTCGTTCCCACCTTGGTCAAGCGCCATGCTGCAATCGGCAGCAATGCGACGATCCTGCCGGGTGTGACGATTGGCGAGGGTGCGCAGATCGGGGCTGGAGCGGTGGTGACGAAAGACGTTCCCGACTACGCCATCGTGGCAGGCGTGCCCGCCAAAATTATCGGTCGTGTACCGGATGCATCGGCAAGCATCCCTTTCTCCAGGAGAATATGATGATCGGCGTCGCGGTGATCGGCTACGGCTATTGGGGACCTAACCTGGTTAGAAATATCGCGGAAGTCCCTGGCGCTCGCCTTCTCTATGTTTGTGATCTCATGAAGGAACGATTGGCAGCCGTTAAAGCACGCTATCCGGCAGTGGAGATAACCGACGACTTCGAGCAGGTCTTGCGCGATCCCAGTGTCGATGCGATCGCGATAGCCACCCCGGTGTCGACCCATTTCAAACTCGCGATGAAAGCGATGATGGCGGGCAAGCATGTCTTTGTCGAAAAGCCGATGGCCTCGACGGTGGATGAGGCACGCCGCATGGTCGATGAAGCCGCCCGCAGGCGCTTGATACTCGCCGTCGATCATACGTTCGTGCATACGGGTGCGGTCCGCAAGATGCGCGAAATCGTCGAGAACGGGCTTGGGGACCTGTATTATTATGACTCTGTCCGGGTCAATCTCGGACTGTTCCAACACGATGTCAGCGTGATCTGGGACCTTGCCGTCCACGATCTCTCCATCATGGACTACGTGTTACCGGAAAAGCCGGTTGCCGTGTCAGCAACGGGTATGAGTCACGTCGTCGGCGAACCTGAGAACATCGCCTATCTCAATCTCTTTTTCGAAAGCAAGCTGATTGCTCACGTCCATGTCAATTGGCTTGCGCCTGTCAAAGTGCGCCGGACGCTGATCGGCGGTAGCAGCAAGATGATCGTGTATGACGATCTGGAGCCCAGCGAGAAGATCAAGATCTACGACAAGGGCATCACGCTGAATGGCAATCCACAACGGAATGGCGAGAAGGTCTATCAGATGCTGGTGGGCTACCGCACCGGTGACATGTATGCGCCGCATCTGGACATGACCGAGGCGCTGAGCCGCGAACTGGGCCAATTCGTCGATTGCGTCGAACGAAATCAGCAGCCCATTGTCGATGGACAGGCTGGCTTGCGCGTTGTCCGCATTCTCGAAGCTGCAACCCAGTCCCTTGCGCAGCGCGGGCGGGTGGTCGAACTCGAACAAACGAGGCGGATCGCATGATCCCTTTCCTTGATCTGAAAGCGCAATATGCATCGATCAAGAGCGAGATCGATACAGCGGTTCTGGGTGTGCTTGCCTCGGCCCAATATGTTCTGGGCGAAGAAGTTGCGCACCTTGAAGAAGAGTTTGCTGCTTATTGCGACGTGAGGCATGCCGTGGCCGTCAATACCGGCACGAGCGCACTGCATCTTGCCTTGCTTGCCGCGGGCGTGGGCCCCGGCGACGAAGTCATCACCGTTCCGTTCACCTTCGTCGCGACGGTATCGGCGGTTTGCTATACCGGCGCATTGCCTGTGTTTGTCGATGTCGAGCCGGTCACCTTGACCATGGATCCGGGAAAGCTGGAAGCAGCGATCACGTCCCGTACAAAGGCAATTATCCCTGTTCATCTGTACGGGCAGATGGCCGACATGGACGCGATCATGTCAATCGCGGCGCGTCACGACATCGCCGTGATCGAAGACGCCTGCCAGGCCCACGGCGCGGAATATGACGGTCACCGGGCGGGCAGCATGGGAGTATCCGGTTGCTTCAGCTTCTACCCGGGCAAGAACCTCGGCGCCTGTGGCGAGGGTGGCATCGCCGTCACCAATAACGATGCGCATGCCAAAACCATGCGGATGCTGAGGGATTGGGGGCAGGAGAGGCGCTATCACCATGTGTTGAAGGGGTTCAACTACCGCATGGACGGCATTCAGGGTGCAATCCTGCGCGTAAAACTCCGCCATCTGGACGCCTGGACCGCCGCGCGGCGCGCGCATGCGATACGCTATTCGTCCCTGCTTGCCGAGCTGGGCACGGTTAAGACGCCGGTCGAGGTCGCCCATCGCCGGCACGTCTACCATATCTATGCTGTCCAATGCAGGGATCGTGACGGGCTTCACCGGGCTTTGGCGGCCGAAGGCATCCAGTCGGGTCTTCACTATCCGATCCCCGTGCACCTCCAAAGGGCTCACGAAGACCTGGGATATCGGCCAGGTGATTTTCCGGTATCCGAGACTGCTGCGTGCACGGTGCTTTCGCTGCCAATCTATCCTGAAATGACGGCAAGACAGGTCGAACAGGTGGTTGCAGCCATGGAGCAGGACGCCTATGTCGGTTGAGAAAATCTCCATGACACGAATTGTCCAGGCCGTGCATGGCCGCCGCGAGGTCCCGGAAGACCCGGGCTTCCAAAAGGAACTCGCCGTTGAACTGAAGAGATCTTACGGCTCGGCCGGCCTTCTGGAGCTTTACGGGCGCTTTTCATCCGGCGACGGCTTCATCGACGCCTTGATGCGCCGAACGATCTGGCAGGCGATCGCACGGCGATGCGGCACCGGTCTCCAGGTCGGTAGCGGCGCGGGCTTCAAACATCCCGAAACATTTGAGATCGGCAATGGCGTCTTCATCGGCGCACAGGCCTATATCCAGGGTAGGTACGATGGAACCTGCGTGATTGGCGACAACGTTTGGATTGGCCCGCAAGCCTACATGGATGCGCGCGACCTGGTGATCGAGGAATGCGTCGGCTGGGGGCCGGGCGCCAAGTTGCTTGGTTCCAATCATACGGCCTTTCCGGTTGACGTGCCCATCATCCGAACGGATCTCGAAATCAAGCCCGTGCGCGTGGGTGCCTGGGCGGATATCGGGACGAACGCAACGATCCTTCCTGGTGTGACAATCGGGAAAGGCGCGATCGTCGGCGCGGGCGCCGTCGTCGTTTCGGATGTCGAACCATTCGCGGTTGTTGCCGGCGTCCCGGCTAGGTTCCTGCGTTGGCGAACTGATCAGACACCGGCGAATCCACAGGAGGGGGCCAACCATGCGGAATAGGCGAATCCTGATCACTGGTGGCGCAGGCTTCATCGGCACACATCTTGCCGAGCACCTGGCAGGCAAGTATGAACTGATCCTGCTCGATAATTTCCGGCGCAACTCGCTTCAGTCCACCAACCTCCTGGAGCACGAGGGCATCAGCATTGTCGAGGCCGATGTGCTCGATCAGAGCGCAATGTTCGATGTCACCGAGCATGTTGACGTAGTGGTGCACCTGGCTGCGATAGCCGGCGTCAACAGCTACTATGAGGAGTCGCTTCGCACGCTTCAGGTCAATATCCTCGGCACGGTCAACTTGCTCGAGGCTTCGGCTCGCCGCGGAGTGAGCCAGTTCATCGACTTCTCCACAAGCGAGGTCTTCGGCCCAGATGCCATGTGGGTCACCGAGGAATCGCCGCACGGTATCGGACCGGTATCGGACAGGCGTTGGGTCTATGCCGCCAGCAAACTTGCCTCCGAGCACTTCACCTTGCGCTACGGTGAGCAATACGGCTTTTCCTGCACCTGCGTACGGCCCTTCAACATCTATGGCCCTCGTCAAACGGGCGAGGGCGCCATCGGAAACTTCTTGCGTGCAGCGCTCGTGGGTGAACCGCTCAACGTGTATAACGACGGTTCACCGATCCGGGCCTGGTGCTACGTCACCGATATAGTCGAGGCCATCGCTGCCATCATCGCCCGACCCGAGGCCGCGGTCGGCCAGAGCTTCAACATCGGCAATCCGCGTGAGATCGAGACGACGTTGGGCTTAGCACGGCGGATTGCTCGCCTCGTGCCGGGAACGGAAATCTGCCATGTGCGCATGGAGCGCGCCGAGGTCAGGGCACGCGTGCCCTCCATCGAAAAGGCGCAGCGGATGCTCGGCTTCGAGCCCAAAATTGATCTCGACGAGGGTCTCCGTCGGACCCTTGAATGGTTTAGTCGGAGGACTTCGGATGAAAATTGCGGTCATCGGAGCGGGCAAGATGGGGTTGCCGCTCGCCTGCCAGTTCGCGGCTAGGGGTGGCACCGTCGTGGCCTGCGACGTTCGGCAGGTCGTCGTCGATACCATCAATCGTGGCGAGTGCCCCATTGACGAGCCAGGCGTACTCGAGTTGCTCAAGGCTGCCGTCCAGGCAGGTCAACTGCGGGCGACAACGAGCATTGCGGCCGCGGTCGCTGAGGCCGAAGTGGTGGTAGTCATCGTCCCGGTACTCTTGACGGCCGAGTGTGATGCTGATCTCTCCATTATGGAAAGCGTTACCCGCCAGGTCGGAACCAATCTACGGCCGGGCACTATGGTTTGCTACGAGACAACTCTTCCCGTCGGAACAACCCGGCGCTTGGCAACAATCCTCGAGGAGAGCGGCTATGTTGCGGGGCGCGATTTCGACGTTGTCTTCTCGCCCGAACGAGTCAAGAGCCAGTTCGTGCTTGAACACCTTGAGTGCAACACCAAGGTGGTTGGCGGGTTGACGCCGGCCGCGGGTGCTCGCGCCGCGGCGTTCTACGCTACCTATCTAGGTGCCCCGACCGCTGATGTCGGTTCGCCCGAAGCGGCTGAACTCGTCAAGTTAGCCGGCATGGTCTATCGCGATGTTGCCATTGCCATCAGCAACGAGATAGCCCGTTATGCTGAGGCAGTCGGGGTTGACATTCACGCCATCCTGCCGGCCATCAACGCCGACGGGGAGGCGGCGCTGCTCTCTCCCGGCATCGGGGTGGGCGGCCATTGCACTCCAGTCTATCCTCATTTCGTCATCGGAGACGGTAAGCGGCGGGATGTCAACATGGCAATGACCCAGCTCGCACGCAGAGTGAACGACGGCCAGGCGGCCTGGGCCATCGACCGACTGGAACAGGCTTGGCGACCGGTGCGCAACGAGGATGTGCTGGTCCTCGGCCTCGGCTTCCGCCCGCAGGTAAAAGAGCATATCTGCTCGAGTTCCTTCCTCATCGGTTCGACCTTACGTGAGCGCGGCGCCCGCGTCTTCCTAAACGACATGTTGTATTCGCACGACGAGATCCGCCTGCATGGGTTTGATCCTGTTGATGTCCATGATCGCCGCCTGCCGCCGGCGCTTGTTCTCAGCACCGCACACGATGTTTACCGTCGGCTCGACATGAGGCACCTCGCACGCCGTGGCGTCGAGGCCATTGTCGACGGCCGCGCCGTCTGGCAGCCCGATGAGGCGCGTGCCGCCGGCATCATCTATGTCGGGGTCGGCCGGCCATGATCCCGATCAGCAAACCCCAGATGGATGAAGAGGAGGCCGAAGCCGCCCGTCGTGTCATCCTGTCCGGCTGGGTGACGCAGGGACCGGAGGTCGCAGCGTTCGAGGGCGAGTTTGCCGAGTTCGTCGGCGCGCCTCATGCATGTGCCGTATCCAATTGCACGACCGCTCTTCATCTTGCGCTAAGGGCTGTCGGCATCGGCGCGGCGGACGAAGTCATTACCGTCAGCCATTCTTTCATTGCAACAGCAAACGCCATTCGCTATTGCGGCGCCGTGCCGGTGTTTGTAGATGTTGAGGTTGATGGCTTCAACATCGATCCGAGCCTGATCGAGGCAGCGGTCACGCCACGCACGAAGGCGATCTTGTGCGTGCACCAACTTGGCATGCCCTGCGACCTCGGCCGTATAGTGGAGATGGGTCGTCGGCTTTCCATTCCGGTCATTGAAGACGCCGCCTGCGCATCCGGAAGCGAAATTCTATGGGAAGGCCAATGGCAGAAAATTGGCAGGCCACACGGCGATATCGCCTGTTTTTCGTTCCATCCGCGCAAGGTCATCACGACGGGTGACGGCGGAATGCTGACCACTGCCAACGCCGACTACGATCGCAAATTTCGACTGTGGAGACAGCACGGCATGAGTGTCACCGATGCGGTCCGCCACGGCTCGCGCCAGGTCATCTACGAGGGCTATCCCGAGCTTGGTTACAATTATCGCATGACCGATCTTCAAGCTGCAGTTGGCCGAGTGCAATTGACACGTCTTCCCGCTTTCATCTCAAGGCGGCGTCATCTTGCCGAGCAGTATCGGCAGAGCCTGCGCGACATCCCCTGGTTGGAGACGCCCGTAGAACCAGCATGGGCGCGCAGCAACTGGCAGAGCTATTGTGTCAAGATTCCGCCATGGCTCGACCAGCGGAACACGATGCAGATGCTGCTCGACAAGGGAATTTCAACCCGGCGCGGCGTCATGAATATCCATCGTGAAACCGCTTACGCGGACAAAGCGTCGCATCGGGTAGCTGCAAATCTTGCGCACAGCGTTGCCGCACAGGAAGGTGCTATCATTCTGCCACTGTTTGCGCAGATGACGGACGATGAAATCTCGTTTGTCGCGGAGGCGCTTCGCGGCATGTGCGGCGACCGCCGAGCGGCGACTGCATGATCTCCTACTGCGTAATTCCTTAAATCGGAACCGATTTTTGGATAAAATTATGCAGCATTTCAAAGTGTTACAGCGCCCTTTGCAAGTCTGAAAAGACGCGCGGCGCTGTACGTTTTAGGTTTCCTGAAAATCAAACCACAGGATAATTCAAAGCGTGGCGATTGGGCCCTTCGCGGCACCAGCACTTCAAGCTGACCTCAAGACCCATTTTCTGATCGGTCGCGGAAGCAATTCCACTGGAAGAAGGTCGATTAGCTTTTTCAGTGAGTAAAGTCCGCTCAAAAGAACCGCCAAGAATCCGAGCGCTGTGGCTTGCCACAGCGGCAGGAACAGGGTCGCGCAAAATATCAGTCCTGACAATGCGAGGAAAATGAGTCCAATCCTCCAATTGGCGAGGGACCATCGAAATCCGGTAAGCTTGCGTGCGAACATGTAGATGAGAATACTGTGCCAGACATAAAGCCCAAAAAAAGCCGCAGCGGAGCCGACCAGGCCGATTTTTGATACCAACAACCAGGCCAAGCCTATATGCACGACAGTCGCGGCGATCTCAGTCCAGAAGAAGATTGCCTCCTCACCCTTCGCCAGCACGATGTAACCCATGGGCCAGGCTATGATGCGAAGCAACATGCCAAGGCAAATCCAGCGTAGAAGATCGGCGGCAGCATAGAATTCGGGGGAATAGAACAGCCACATCACGAAGGGGGCAAATGTCAACGTCGCCAATACCCCCGGACCGGCAAGCAAAAGGCTGACTTGCGCCTGCTCATTGACCAGACGGTTACATGCCGCATGATCGCTCGATATCGCCGTGAGACGGGGGTAGAAGTCGGTCCCCATGGCCTGCAGGATGAAGCCGGCGTAGAGACTGCCGAGTGCCCAGGCGGCCTGGTACAAGCCCGCAGCCGCAACGCCACCTTGCTGCAGGACGATAATGCGAACGACATAGGCACTGCCCAGGGTGAGCAAGCCGCTGATCATGAAGACGAAGCCCAGTTTCACGAGGCCAGCCAATTCTTGCCTGAACTGGGGAGCGGACAGATCCGGCGCATTTTGGAGCATCTGTCGGCTGTACCACCACGACGTCAAAAGCGTCGCGGCGGCGGCGGCGACGAGGGACGGCACGATCCCCTCAGACCCGAAGAGGTACACCAGCGGTATGGTCGTCACCGTTGTGAAGAATGCGGCAAGCACGTTGATGCGGGCAAGAGTTGAAATTTCACGTAGTCCCTGAATCAATGCGGTCTGGCCCGCAGAAGCCAAACGAAAGAAGATTGCAAGCGAGAGCAACGCGACGCCGATGACGTGCTGATGGTCGCCGAAAGTGAACCAGGCGACGGGAAAGGCTAGTGCCGCAAGCAGGATCGCGCCGGCGATGCCGAGCGCGATGGACACGCGCTGAAGGACGGACGCGGTTCGCGCAATCTTGCCGGCATCTCCGGTTCCGGTCGCCTCGGCGATTTGGCGAACGCCGCTGGACTGAATGCCGAGACCGGCGACCGTCTGGGCGATATCGGCAATCGAGCTGTAGATGCCCATCAGACCCACACCTTCCGGTCCAAGCAGCATTGCCATTGCCTTGTTGCGGATGATGGCGAAACCCAACGTGACCACGGATGAACTTCCGATCAGGACGGTCGACTTGAGGATTTGGATGTAGGTGTGCCCTGCCACGGGGGTTCCGTTCACGTTCATGGATCGTTCAAGCCTTTCGTTTCCCACGCGCTTTCGGTGGAAAGCCAGGGTAGTCCGCGGCGATGATGCGCCGGACGACGGTGTTTACGCTCGCCTGCCAGGTTGGCGCCCGCCAGCCGAAGGCCCTTTCGAATTTGTCGGTGGAGAGGCACGAATTGGACGGACGCTTGGCCTGCGTGCGGTAGTCGGCGGAAACGATCTCCTTCACCTCGGAGAATGGGCCGCCATGAGTCCGGCTCACCTCGAAGATATATCTGGCGAATCCGGACCAATTGGCCTCGCCGGTGCCGGCGACATGAAAGATGCCGGTATAATGTCTTGCGGGGTGCGTTGCGACGAGCAGGATGGCGACTGCCAGGTCTAAAGCGGATGTTGGATTGCCCCATTGATCGGAAACGACCGCAATCGCCTGCCGCTCGGCTGCGAGGCGCAGCATCGTCCTGACAAAATTGTGGCCGAATGGACTATAGAGCCAGCTCGTCCGCAGGATTATGTGGCGAGGGTTGATGCTGGCAACGGCGCGTTCACTTCGCAGCTTGGTGTAGCCATAGACGGTTTTCGGTTCGGCCTCGTCCTCTTCTTGGTAAGGATAGGGGGCGTCTCCGGAAAAGACGTAGTTGGTGGACAGATGTATAATCGGCACGTGGAGCGTTGCCGCCGTCTCGGCGACGGTAGCGGCACCGTCCACATTGATTGCATAGGCGAGGTTCTGTTCGTCCTCGGCGCGATCGACCGCTGTATAGGCGGCTGCCGACACGACGATTTCGGGCTTCGCACCAAGAATTGCCTGTCTGATGGAAGAGGGATCGGCGAGGTCGAACTCCGGTCGTCCGACGGTTACCAAATCGATGTCAGGCATGCTGGCCGCCACTTCGACAAGGCTGGTTACCACCTGGCCGCTCGTGCCGGTCACCACGATTTTCATTGCCCCGCCGCCCGTCTGCCATGGCGGCTGCCGCCGTAAACGCCCCCGTGGGTCGGCTTCCACCACCATACATTTTCGAAATACCGTGCGTTGGTTTGCGCTAGCCCAACGTCTTGGGTACTCCATGTCTCGAAGAAGAAAGCCGGAACATCGTCGAATTTCGGCGGCACGATCTCCAACACACCATCCAGCCCAGGCGATCTGACTTGGAGGCTCATGCAGTGTACTCGCCGATCAACGCGAGCATCAGTACTCGTAAGGGGCAATACATCATCGGCTTGTCGTAGATTGGCAGCATCTGTTCCGAAACTGCAATCGTAAGAAGACAAAGACGTGTGCTTCCGCTTGGCCAGTATGATCCCTTTCATTACAAGAGCCCTTGCTTCTGCCTCGAAATGGATCTCATCTTTTCATTCGCCTCGTCAGAATGCAGCTCAGATGCGTTGGGCACACTCATTGGCTAGCCTGTTCAGCCCGTGTGTTCTTCGTCACCGGAAGGTCCGTCGCTTGTGGGGATGCCTGGGAGATCTCGGACGTCGCTTTGTGAAGGACCCGCACGACATCTCCCGGTTGGAGAAAGGTTGTATCCGATGCCGGGATCTCGCTGACTGTTTCACCGGTCCGTCGCGTTATTGTAAAGGCGAGCGTAACGCTGCCGCCAAGCGTGCCGGACCCCATGTCCTCGGAAAGGGCGTTCAACAGAAGCTTCTGCGTGGTGTCGCGCTTCGATACCAACTGATCCAGAGCCGCCTGTTCCGACTGGAGGTCAGTGGCAACCTCTGACTGCTGCTTGTCATAGAGACCCTCGAGATTGCGTGTTGTTTCGGCGATGTTCTGGCGCGCCCGCATGATCGCCGTCACCAGATCGAGCCGATTGGCGTGATAAGCACGCAGGGTCCGTTCAAGATCCGCTTGGCGTGATGGAAGTGCGATACCGCGCTCGACCATGCTTTTGGCGTTCGCGAGCTCTTTTTTGATCGATTCGATGTCCTCGTCGGTGCCGCCGATCTTCTTTTCGATGGTTCCTATTTCGGCGCTCAGGAGATCGCGCAGTTCCACAAGAGACTTCGATTGCCGGTTCACGACTTTGAGACGGGCGGCAAAAATGCCCTTTTCCTGTTGGAGAATTGCCGCGGCGAGCTTTCGGTCTTCCTGCGAAACTGGATCGAACCGCATCTCATTTGCGCCCGAAGCCTCGGCTTGAAGCCGGGCAATTCTTATCCGGCTGCGCAACATGGTATTTTCGATTTCCCGAAGTTGGCCGACATATCCTGTATTATCCACGGAACCGATGGCGCCGTTCAATGGTCTGAATTCGCCGCCACTCATGGCTAAGGACTGCAAGACGGTGAGGCCCGGGCGAAACTTGTACTCCCCCGGCTTGCTTACATCTCCCACCACGTAGATCGGTTGCTGATCGAGAATTTCGACCGTGACGTTAGGTGTTTCGACTAATCCTATTTTGGCCTTCAGTTCCCTGGCAATTTCTGCGGCGAGCCCCACGTTATCGAGATTGCTGACGGGTAGAGTACCGATAACGGGCAGCGATATCGTTTTCGCCTCTGAAATCAGGAACTCGCCGCCGATCGAATCCCATTTTTCATAAAGGCCTTTGGTGGGCATCCATTGGACGATCGTCAGTCGAATTCTGGTCTGTGGCGCAAGTTGAGCGCTATCGGCCAGAACGGGTGTAGAGATGCCGCCGACGATACTCATCGCTGCCGCTATGAACGCCGCCTGAAGGGTTCGAGGGTAAGGCCGGAAAGATGCGATCAAGGTCTTTCTCCACGCTGCAAAAACCAAAGCGCCCCGTGGCCCGAAGGCAACGAGCAATGCTCAGTGTGCCAATTGAACACGGATTGAGAAGGGGAAGAGCGGCGCTTCAGCTTCATCAATATTGCTGAAAATCGGATGCCGCGCATACCTGGAATACGCTCAGGTGGACACCGGCTTATCCCGACTGATCTAACGACGGATGCTGGCAAAGAAAGGGTAGGAGAACAGGCGCAGGCGTACTACCGTCGGAGTTCAGGTACTAGACCGTTTGGATGAGTGGGGGCCTAGCTGTATCTCCTCGTCTATTGAGCTTCGCCCCCCGTCTCAACCCTTTTGCGTCGTCGCGGTTGTCGGCGAGCTAGGCTAAAGTCCGCTACTGACGTGTGGATGCAATTTGCGCCGCCGCCGTGGCAAGCAGAGACTGGCTTGCCTTCCGGACGCGCTAAAATCGCTCCAGCACTTTGAATTTTTGTAAAATCCTGAAATCGGCCGGTTTAGGGATCTGTGCAAAGTGGTGATAGGCAATGGATATGCTGTTGGACGGAAATGCGTATGACGCTACAGGCGCCAGAAGGCGGCTGGAGCCGCGACGCGTCATTTTGATTCTGACGAACAGCGGCAGCGTATCGGAACGATTGATCGACGCCATTGAAAGGGAATTCCCCTGGATCCGGATCGAGCAGGTCGAGCATGTTAGTGCTGCCTGCGCGACTTTTTCTCATCCGGTGGCACTCATTCTCATCGACATGGCATTGATGAAGAAAGCAGAAGCCGCATCGGCCGAGCTTCTGCGAATACACCCGCATGCCCTTACCGCCGTCATCGAGCCTTACGACAAGGTTCAGGTCACGCCCCTGAGCGAAGTTGCCGCGTCTCCGCTCATTCGCAGCGTTCTGCCAATGGACCTCAGGCTCGACGTCTGGCTGTCGATCATCCGTCTGATGCTTTGCGGCGGAGAGTATTTTCCACCGGGGTCGATGATCAGGACGATGTTGCGCGATCAAAACGCGATTTTGTCTGCGCACAACGGCGCAGCTCAGGTTTTGCAAGGTCGAATGACCAACATGGCCGAACTCACGGCGCGAGAGTCGCAGATACTCGGGATGGTCTCACACGGCCTTCAGAATAAGCTGATTGCCGCCGAATGCGGGTTGTCCGAGCATACCGTGAAAATCCACCTGCATCACATCATTCGGAAGTTGGGTGTACACAACAGGACAGAGGCGGCGGCAAGGTTTCGCAATCTTCACGACAATGGGCAGCCGATGAATGAGAACTGAGTGCGGATGTCGTTTGCCGCCCCGGCAAAACTTACCGTCAACGGAGCTAGTGGTGTAACCTTTGCCGCGCCAATAGCCTTGATTGTCGGCAATGATCTGGCGGACCTATTGCAACGTGCCTCGCCTCGTGGCGGTGTGTCGAAGCGCGAAAGAAACCAGACCTCCCTAAAGTTTTCAGTGACAGGGGGCACCGTGAAAATCGAAGCGCCAAAGCCAAATTTGGCATACCGGGATCGTGACTTCGCATTCCACGAGGCCTTTGAGCGTGTCCTGCGGGAAATCCCTGCCGACGCAAATGCCAAAGACCGTTGGGGCAAGATCAACACGATAAATCACGCGGACGACCCGCGCCCCGCAAATGCGCCACCCGAGCCCGATCTACTTCCATCCAATGACTGGCCTGCTGCCATGGTCGCGCGGCGGTCGACGGGATCAGGTGCGGCATGACGCATTATGCCTGGACGATCAGGGTACATGGTTGGCACGATCTTCAGAAGGTCACCACGCTGGCTGAGCTGCGTGACATTCTCGAAATATTGGAGCTGCCCGGCACAGCGCCGCCAGATTGGGTTATCAGGGACGCATGGAGCGATGAGGTTGCAGGGCACGGTCACTATACCCACGATGAGGGGGGCAAAGATGAGTGGTCGATCTCGTGGACGACGGTGGATGACGCGCCCGCCGATGGAATGGCATCGCCGGAAACGAAGCACGGGAAGAGACCGTTTTGACGAAGGTGTCAGGAAACGATCGTCGGCGCTTGCGGTGTTGCCCTCCGACCTTGGTCCTAAGTGGATGGGACGAACGTCCTACCTTGTCGAGGGAAAGGTCTGACATTCCTGGATTGGCCTAGTCTCCAGTTGACGGCGCAATCGAGCCGTGAGCAAAATCCTGAAGGCCTGATGGATACGACCGTTGAGGACTCCCCGTTGGTTCATCGTGCCTAAAGGAACCTTTCGCTCCGCTCTCGCAAGGTTTCGATGATCTTGACCTCAACTCCGCCATTGCTCACCGGCGCGTATTTCGATAGCCGATATCAGGCGAGCAATACACCAATCGGAGTTTTCAAGGGGATAATTATGAAGTCGGGTCGGAGATTTGTTGCAGCGCTGTGTTCCGTCTCGATCGCTCTTTCAATTTCCATGATCCCTTGCAAAATTAACATGTCCGGCTCGACCCTTGAGTTGGCTTTCCAGTCCGCTTTGGCCAAAAACGGCGGTAACGGTAACGGCGGTAGCGGCAAGGGAGGTGGCGACGGAAATGGAAACGGCAAGGGAAATGACGGCTCAAACAGCAAGAGCTCCAGCGACAAATCAAGTGGGACGAGTGCAAAGGGCGCGACGGTCGAGGGCGACACTTCGGCCTTGGGCGTTCACCATGACGACGGAATGAGCGAACAGATCAAGGGCGGCCGCTACATCATGAAGGACGCGCGTGGGCGCACCATTGTGAACCGGCGAGCAACGTCAGCAGACGAAAAGCGACTTCAATCCCTTATTCACTGACCGCGCTGGTCGATCGCGTCACGCAGCACCATGGCAGCTTCGGTCCGGTTCGTGACGCTCAGTTTTGTCATGATCTGCGTCATATGGTGCTTGACCGTCTTCTCCTGCAGATCAAGCTTCCTCGCGACAAGTTTGTTGCTCATGCCAGACGCCACGAGACGCAGAACCTCCTGCTCTCTCGTGGTCAGGCTTGCAACCAGTTCAGACTGGTTTGCAGCGGCCTGCGATCGGCTGGACAGGAGTTTGGCTGAGAGTGTCGGCGCGACATAGCTCTCCCCCGAGGCCACGGCGCGAATGACATCTGCCAGTGCGCGGGATCCAATTCCTTTAAGGACATAGCCCTTTGCACCGCTGTTCAAAGCGGCGGTTACATCGTCGCTCGCCTCTGAAACGGTGAGCATGACGATCTTCTGCGACGGCGCGATTTCAAGGATCAGCGGGATCGCATTCAGCCCGCCACCCGGCATGGAGATATCCATTAGCATGACGTCGGGGTTGAGGTTCTCGGCAATTCGGAGTGCATCGTCCTTCGAGCTTCCTTCCGCGACGATTTCAAACCCGTCGATCTCCGACAGGCTTCGCGTCACTCCCTCTCTGAACAATGGATGATCGTCGATCACCGCCACGCGTATTCCTGCCGTCATGCTTGTCCAATCTCCTCACTGCTGAGTGACATCCTAACGACCGTACCCGGGTTAGAAGAGCTGACTTCAAATGCGCCGCCCAGGCTTTCGATCCGTTCCCTCAGACCGGCAAGTCCAAGGCTTGTAGGCTGTATGTCGCCGGGATCGAAGCCAGGCCCGCTGTCTGCAACTTCAATCCTCACCCGGTCGCCTTCCATTGTCTGCACAACACGCTGGCCGACGCCTCCACCGTGGCGGTAAGCGTTGTTAAGCGCCTCCTGCACGAAGCGGTATATGCATATCTTGGCGGACGGAGAAAGGCGATCGGGCGCGGCGGATATCGACAAATCCACCGCCGATCCCGTTCGCTGCTTGTGTGCCTGAACGCTCCGCTCCAATATTTCTGATAAGCTCGCAGCCTCTATCTGCGGCAGGACCAGCCCGCTGCATATCGTTCTGATCTCATCCATGGCCTCGTCGAGGCTTGCCTTGATGGCGATGATTTCGCGTTCGCGCGCCGCCGATGACGTTGACGGGCTGACCAATGCGTTGCTATCCAGCCGCAACGAGGCGAACGCAACGAGCTGCGCAGGGCCGTCATGCAGGTCGGCACCGATGCGTCGCAGATGGCTCTCGTTCAGCGCCGTTGCCCGTTGCGACGCGCGCTGGACACGTTCCCGCAGCGTCTCGTTTTGCGAAAGCAGCGCCGAAAGCTCGTCTATGCGCTGCCTGAGGGCGCGGCGCTGGCTTTCGATGGTTCTGCTGCCCCGCAGGACGATTGCCGAAAGCACAATGAAGAAGGAGACCGTGAAGGCCGCAACCGCCAGCCAGGCATGGAACCGTGCCTGGCGCAGGCTCCGCTGGAAGTCATTGGCAATCTCGTGAAATTCGGAAACAGCGACAACCTGTCCTGACCATGGTTGGAGAACCGGATTGTAGATTTTAAGAAGCGGCGCACGGCCCGCACGGTCAGTCTCGTCCGCAGCGGCGTCAAACGGCTCGAAGCGAGCGACCATCTGGCCGGCAAATGCCGTCCTTAATTCGTCATTGAGGTCAAATCGCTTGCCAACCGCGTTCGCCTCGTTCGAATAGAGCACGGTGCCATCGGCTCGCCAGAGGCGGAACGACCGAAGACGATCCCCCAGCGCTCCCTGTCCAAGCGTTTCATCGAGGGCGCGGGTTGCTGCGTCGTCCAGGACCTGCGTCGTCTGCATGTCAGGCAAGAGCGGTGCGATGACGCTGTCGACATAGAGCGCAGTTGTCGCAGCCGAATTTCGCGTGACCGCATCTTCGATGAGGCTGGAGACAAACCCGCCGACCAGTACCATGGCCGTCGTCGCGACAATGCCGCCGATCAGCAGGAACTGTTTCGTCAGCGACTGCGTGTTCCATCGTATAATCAGGGTGTTGGCGCGCACGAGAAATCTCGGGATCGGCCGCCTGGCTCGCAGGCGGCAATTTGGTAACGTTCGAGTCGGCAAACTACCGGCTCCCGGTGAGCGGTCAATGGCGCGCGGTCCATGCTGATACTTCTCGGACTTTTGGCACCATCATGGTCAGACCTAAGTCTTACCTGTTGTAGCAATGGTCTGAAGGCAATGGAACCATGCGCCTGCACAAACTATTGTCGCTTCACGTCGAGAGTGGCTCAGTCATTTGTACCAAGGGCCGCGAATATTCAACGGGAGGTCATTATGACTATTGCAAAACTACTCGGACGAAGCATCCTCGCTTTGACCATTGCGGCTGCCCCGGTGGCAGGCGGTACGTTTGGTATCACCGGCACGGCTTATGCGAAAGACGGGAACGGCAACTCCGGAGGTGGAGGCGGCAATGGCAACGGCAATGGCAATGGTGGAGGTCGCGGCGGCAGCGAGAACCATGGAAAGTCGGATAACGCGCGCTCAGGCAAGAACGAAAAGCGTAGCGGTGTCGACGACACTCCGACGCTAAAGTCGTTTTTTACGTTCGGGAAGAAATCCGATAAGGCAATCAAGGCGGAAAAGGCGCCGAAGGCGGACAAAACGGCCAAGGTGAAGGTGACGGCAGATAAGGCCAATACGGCTGGAATAAGCTCGCTGAATCGCAACTATCACGCATACCTCAATTCGAATGATCCCCGCATGGCGGCGATTTCGGCCTATGCGATAGCCTATGCGGAGTTCGAAGCTGAGAACGGCCCAGACATCGTTCCGACCGATCCGGCTCTGAGTGACGAGGCACTGCGCGACGCACTCGCCAGCTTCACCAAGGACGGCGTTGTGACCGATGACACATTGGAGACGGCCAAGGACATCCTTGGCGTCGGACCCGCAGTCGGCAAAATCGACCAAATTCGTGACACGCTTCCGGAAACGACGTCTGAGACAACCACGACGACGACGACAACAACAACGACGATTGAAGTCGATACTGCAAACTAAGCCGTCGTGTGGCCGGCACGGATCTGACCTGCCGGCCCGCATTCCCGGGCTCGGTCACACGGCGAGTGTTACATCCGGCGACGATCAACGAAGATATGCGGTGCGGCGCAGGTTATCGAGGACGATTTCGCCTCTGTCCGTTTTGAGGACCAACACGACGTGGCCTTCGCCGGAGCGGCGGCTGACGACGACTCGCATCGCTGTCGCAGGAACACCGGCTCGAATAAGCCTGCGGCGCTTTGTCATGACGTAGTCGTCGCAGTCCCCGCGGGAGACATCGGCCGACCACACATCGGCGGTTTCCCGCGTCGGGATTATTGCGTCGTTGACCTGGGTTTGAACCTTGCTCACGAGTTGCATCAGCGGGGCCGAATAGCGGACGAATCGGGGCCCCTTCGTCGGGCACTCATCGATGTGATCCATGCAATAGATGCTGAATGCGATCGGTTCGGCTGCGCTTACCAACGAGAAGACAGCAGACGCCAGCCAGAAAAGAACCGCCAGGACGGCAAGTGTCATCGATCCGAAGATCAACAGCAAAGACCAGTTGCGGCCATCGTGCCGCTCGCAGGTCATCATGTCGTCGTCGACGGAGTGGCAGGTGGTATCCGACTGTCTGCAAAATGTGGCCGGGTCGAGCGTCCTCATCGTCAAAATCCCTTGCTCGCCGCGCACGATAAAGTGCGCTGCGTTCAGCAGAAAAATAAGCTAAGTTATTGATAGTGTTTGATCTCGGCGATGTCCGAGTTCCTGGGCGTGCTCGCGCTACGTCGAATAAAAAAGCATTTTGACTCCCCATGCGATGGTACAAGTTAGTGTTTCCAGCAACCTGCAATCCGTGGGGCATGGGATTGGGCGCTAGACGCCAGCCGCGCCCTCTGGCACTGAACCGACAAGCCCTTTTTTACCATTTCTTGGTTGCGGTAGGCAGAATGATACAAGCGGTAGAGGCCCAGGCTTTCGGCTGAAAGATCACGGCCGCAAGAGGTATGGCGGTATGCGAACGAGGGCGCCAAACGCCGGAAGGGCGGTGGCCACATGGGCGCCGCTACTTTCACGGGCAAGGGCGGCGAGCGTGGTATGTAAAACAGGGGTCAGCCCCCCTCATCTACCGCGACGTGAGTGGCGACCGGCATGTTGAATTCGCCATCCATTTTGATGACGCAGTCACGACGAGGACCGGCGACTTCGTACTCCGCAGCAGTAGTGATGACGATGAATTCCTCGTTATAATTGGGCACTTAGAATTGCCATCAGGGGCGGTCTTCACTACACTACTGAGTCGGTGCAACGGGCACGCTGACTTGTCTTATCCCGGCATTGATCACCGGCGCGGATGCGCAACTTGTCGCCCTGTCGCCAGCCTGTAAATTCATTGCTAATGCCGGTTATGTGAAGGAACTTACTGCAAGGGAAACCGTTGATCTCATGAGCGAGCCGACAAGCCAGCGATCCCATGGCAACCAACCGGCCGCGGGAGAGCATGATGCAAAAGGGTGAAACCGACGTCTTCGACCTCTTTTCGGAGATTTACACCAGTGCAGCGCAAGAGGAGATCAGTCTCCAAGAATATCTCCTCGCATGCCGTGATGATAAAAACATGTACGCCACCGCGCAGGAGCGGATGGTCGCCGCCATCGGAGACCCGACCTTCGTCGAAACAAGTTCAGACGAGCGTCTTGGCAGAATCTTCTCCAACCGAACAATCAAAATCTATCCCGCATTCTCCGACTTCTATGGCATGGAGGATACGATCGAGCGCATCGTCGGCTATTTCCGCTATGCGGCCCAGGGCCTCGAAGAACGCAAGCAGATCCTTTATCTGCTGGGCCCGGTCGGGGGAGGCAAGTCGTCGCTGGCCGAGCGGCTGAAGAAGCTGATGGAGCTGCGGCCCATCTATACGCTGATGGTCGGCGGCAAGATCAGCCCCGTCTTTGAGTCCCCACTTGGCCTGTTCCATCCCGAACGCATGGCCGATCTTCTGGAAGACAAGTACGGCATAGCCAGGCGGCGCCTCACCGGCATGATTTCGCCCTGGGCGACCAAGCGGCTCGACGAAGTGGGCGGCGACATCTCGAAATTCAGCGTCGTCAAGCTGATGCCGTCCCGTCTGCGCCAGGTCGGCATAGCCAAGACCGAGCCGGGCGACGAAAACAACCAGGACGTCTCGTCGCTAGTGGGCAAGGTCGACATCCGCCAGCTCGAAAACTTCAGCCAGGCCGATCCTGACGCCTATTCCTACAGCGGCGGGCTGAACCGCACGACGCAGGGCCTGCTCGAGTTCGTTGAAATGTTCAAGGCGCCGATCAAGGTCCTGCACCCGCTTCTGACCGCGACCCAGGAGGGCAACTACAACGGCACGGAGAATTTCGGCGCGTTTCCCTATCAGGGCATCGTCGTCGCCCATTCGAACGAATCCGAATGGCTGCAGTTCAAGAACAACAAGAACAACGAGGCATTCCTCGACCGCATTCTGGTGGTCAAGGTGCCCTATTGCCTGCGCGTCACCGAAGAGCGGCAGATCTACGAAAAGCTTCTACGTGAAAGCGAACTGGCCAATAATCCCTGCGCGCCGGAGGTGTTGGAGAACCTAAGCCGCTTCACCGTTTCCACACGGCTCGCAGAGCATGAGAACTCGCCCCTCTACACAAAGATGCGGGTTTATGACGGCGAAAACCTGAAGGACATCGATCCGAAGGCGAAATCGGTGCAGGAATATCGTGACGCCGCCGGCGTCGACGAGGGCATGACGGGCGTCAGCACCCGTTTCGCTTTCAAGGTGCTGTCGGAGACTTTCAACTACGACACCAAGGAAATAGCTGCCGATCCGGTGCATCTCATGTACATCATGGAGCAGGCGATCCGGCGTGAGCAGTTTCCGAAGGAGACGGAGGCAGCCTATCTCGACTTCATCAAGTCGGACCTGGCGGCCCGCTATGCCGAGTTCATCGGTCATGAGATCCAGAAGGCTTATCTGGAATCCTACAGTGAATACGGCCAGAACCTGTTCGACCGCTATATCGCCTATGCCGATGCATGGCTCGAGGATCAGGACTTCAAGGATCCCGACACCGGGCAGATCCTCAACCGGACAGTCCTCGACAACGAGCTGTCGCAGATCGAGAAACCGGCCGGCATCGCCAATCCGAAGGACTTCCGCAACGAGGTCGTCAAGTTCACGCTTCGCGCCCGTGCCAAGAACCACGGCCGAAATCCGTCATGGATGAGCTATGAGAAGCTGCGCGAAGTGATCGAAAAGCGTATGTTCGGCCAGGTGGAAGATTTGTTGCCGGTGATCAGTTTCGGTTCCAAGAAAGACAGTGCCACCGAAAAGCAGCATGCAGAGTTCGTCCATCGCATGATCGAGCGCGGATATACCGAACGCCAGGTTCGGCGGCTCGTCGAGTGGTACATGCGCGTCAACAAGGCGGGGTGAGAGTACGGATGTCCAGAGCCGGATGATTTTAGGTCGAATCCACCTGAAATCTGAATCCGCCTCTCAATAAAAGAGTTGGAGCATGATGTCGCCCGAAAGCCGGTTCACACTTTTCGGCATGATGTTCTAGGGGTAGTCAATGCCGAATTTCATCGACCGTCGCCTCAACCCTAAAGACAAGAGCCTCGGCAACCGGCGGCGTTTCTTGAAACGGGCACGCGAGGAACTGAAGCGGACCATCAAGGAGCACGTCAAGACTGACCGGATCGCCGACGTCGATGCCGGGCACAAAGTCCCCATGCCCGCGGGCGGCGCCAACGAGCCGACTTTCCGGCCTTCACGCGACAGCGGCGATCGGCAATATATCCTGCCCGGCAACCGGGAATACACGCCGGGAGACCGCATCGAGAAACAGAGTACGGGCGCTGGCGGGAGGGGTTCGGGCGCCGGGACCGGCAGCGACGAGGACGACTTCCAGTTCCTGCTGTCGCGCGAGGAAGTGCTCGATCTCTTCTTCGAGGATCTTGAACTTCCTGACATGGTCAAACTCAGCCTCAAGGAAGCCGTCGCCTATAAGCCAAGGCGGGCAGGCTTCGCTACCAGCGGCTCTCCGACAAACATCAATGTGGGCCGCACCATGCGCAACAGCTATGGGCGACGCATCGCGCTGCACCGGCCGGGGCGAAAGGCGGTCGAGGCAATCGCCGACGAAATCGCCAGACTGGAGGCGGAAAAGAGCCCAGACGCGGCTCAACGCCTGCGTTTACAAGCATTGCGCGAGGAACTGGACAGGCTGGAGCGTCGGCGCCGGCGCATCCCCTATGTCGATCCGGTCGACATCCGCTTCAACCGTTTCGAGCGTCAGCCGCTCCCGAATGCCAATGCCGTGATGTTTTGCCTCATGGACGTTTCGAGCTCGATGGGCGAGCGGGAGAAGGATCTCGCCAAACGCTTCTTCGTCCTGCTGCACCTTTTTCTGAAACGGCGCTACGACCGGATCGACATCGTCTTCATCCGCCACACCGACGAGGCCGGCGAAGTCGACGAAGACACTTTCTTCTACAGCACGCAAAGTGGCGGCACGGTGGTATCCACCGCGCTGGAGGAAATGCTCAATGTCATTCGCGAGCGTTATCCCGCAAAGGAATGGAACATCTATGCCGCCCAGGCCTCGGATGGCGACAACATCCCCCGCGATTCAGAGCGTTGCGCCTCGATTCTCAACGGGGCCTTGATGCGGCTCTGCCAATACTATGCCTATGTCGAAATCATCGATGAACGGGAGACCGAAATTTTCGGGTCGACCGACAACGGCACCTCGCTCTGGCGCGCGTATCGCACCGTCGATGACAAATGGCAGAATTTCCAGATGACGCGGATTGCAAGACCCTCCGACATCTACCCTGTCTTTCGAAAACTCTTCGCCAGGCAACCGACTATGCAGTTTCGCAGTTGAACGGAGCCGGCGATGGGAAAGAGCACTGCCTCACAGCTTCTGTTTCATAGTTCCGACTGGAACTTTAAAACGCTGTCGCGCGCCTATGACGCCATCGAGGCGATCGCGCTCGATGAACTCGGTCTCAATGTCTACCCGAACCAGCTCGAAATCATCTCCGCCGAGCAGATGCTCGATGCCTATTCCTCCGTCGGCATGCCTTTGATGTATCAGCACTGGTCCTTCGGCAAGCGCTTCGTTTTCGAGGAACACCACTACCGCAAGGGCCATCACGGCCTTGCCTACGAACTGGTGATCAACTCCAATCCCTGCATCAGCTACCTGATGGAAGGGAACACGATGGCCATGCAGACCCTGGTGACCGCCCACGCTGCCTTCGGTCACAATCACTTCTTCAAAAACAACTACCTGTTCCGGCAATGGACCGACGCCAACGCCATCCTGAGCTATATGGAGTTTGCCAAGAAATACATTACGAAATGCGAGGAGCGGCACGGAACATCCGCCGTGGAAGCCATTCTCGATTCCGGCCACGCGCTTATGGATCAAGGGGTTTTCCGCTCCCGCCGCCCGCCGCGCCTCTCCTCGCAAAAGGAGCAGGAGCGAGCCCGCGAGAGGCTGGAGTATGAGGAGCAGACCTATAGCGATCTTTGGAGGACGCTGCCCCGCGCGACCGAGCGCCCCGACCGGGAAGCGGCCGAACGCGAAGCCTCGGAGCGAAAGAAGGTGCTCAATCTGCCCGAGGAAAATCTGCTCTATTTCCTTGAGAAGAATAGCCTCATCCTGGAGCCGTGGCAGCGGGAACTCCTTCGGATCGTCCGCGTGATCGCCCAGTATTTCTATCCGCAGCGACAGACGAAGGTGATGAACGAGGGATGCGCCACCTTCGTGCATTACACGATCATCAACCGGCTGTTCGACCAGGGCAAAATCAGCGAAGGCTCCATGCTGGAGATGCTCCATAGCCACTCCAGCGTGGTTTTTCAGCCGTCTTTTGATGATCCGCGATACTCCGGCATCAATCCCTATGCCCTGGGATTTGCCATGATGCAGGAGATCGAGCGCATTTGTAACCACCCGACGCCGGAGGACCGCGATTGGTTTCCGCATATCGCTGGCAGCGGCCAATGGCGCGAAACGCTTCTCGATGCCTGGGCAAATCACCGGGACGAGTCTTTCATCCTGCAGTATCTGAGCCCTGCGCTGATCCGTAAATTCAGGCTTTTCCTGCTGACAGATCAACGGAATGCGAAATACTGCGAGGTCGCTGCAATTCACAACGAGCGTGGCTACAGGACCGTCCGCGCGGCACTGGCCAAGAGTTACGATATCGGCGCGAACCAACCGGACATCCAGGTCGTGGATGTCGACCTGCTGGGCGACCGCCAACTCCGCCTGCGGCACAACATAAAAAACGGCATTCTTTTGGAAGAAAAAGAACGTGACGCCACCCTCCAGCACATTCGCCATCTGTGGGGCTATGACGTGAGCCTGGCCGGCGTCGACGCGGAAACAGGTAAAGTTCGCTATGAATGCTCGACGGCGTAGCGCGTCGAACCCCAGCGGCCGGCAAGGAAACGGGCGGAGCCGTCAATACCGAAACTTCGGCTTCTTGGTCGGTGCGTTGACTTCAAGTTCGTGCCGGCTTGCGAAACGACCCAGCATTTGAACGATCTTGCGGGCCTCGGATTTATCGATCCCGTTTCTCTTGCAGTGACTGGCGACCTCATAGGTCGGCTTTGCATTTCTTTGGGTTTGTCGATTGTCGATGTGATGGGTCATGGTTTGCTCCCGTTTTCGGCAAAACGCTGGAGGCGAACCGATGTTCCCGGAGATATAGGAAAAAACGGCCGCCGGGAGCTGGAAACGGCAGGCATCTACGCCTATCGACGTAAGGGGTGCCGGGAGCTGCTGCTCAGCCGAGCGTAAACCCGGTCGCAGCCCAGTCCTGTACTCTAATCGTTCATTGGCCGTTCGTACTTATTTTAGTTAAATCTTTTGAACAGCCGCAAATCCTGGCCCGCCTGCGCGACCCGTACCACGTATGTCGCCGGGCAACAGCGGACGAGGGGTCAGGTTTTCCCAATATCGTGCAGGTCTCTTCACGTCAGCAATGTAGAAAGACGCTGAACGTTGCCGCCGTATCTCAATGATTACGTGCAATAAAAATCAAAATGAAAGCGATCGGGATCCGAACCCTCGCTATGGCTCGAACTATCCCGGAAACGCTCTCCTAACGGATTGCTAAGCCATTGCGCACGAGGGTGTCCTCTCGCGCCCTTTCGCAATTGCCGGGCTGTGGTACTCGCGGTAAGGATCTCTGCCTCCTCGTGTAACCTTGGGAAGACGCCGATGCCGACGTTAAGCAATGGTAGTGAGCTGACCGTATGGGAAGACACAAACAATGAGAGCCCTGACGCGGTTCTTTTTACCATAGCGGAGCCGGATGGTGACGTCCTCGGTCCGATCGGAGCCCGGCAGGATTATTTTTTTGGTTGGGTTGACCTGGCTTCGGTCGATGTCTTCGATGGCTTCTTTACCGTTACGACCTCCACCAACGACGGCAGGACCGAGATCTTCACAACGTTGGAAACGCGCGTTTTCGACAACGAAGGCAATTATATCCGCACCCTATCGGCCCAGGCTGCCTATCTTTCAACCGAGGTCGTTTCTGTCACCGCCGAAAGTCCTGACGACATTGTCGTGACGTGGCTGGGCGCCAACGAATATTTTAGCGGCAAGAACACCCAATACGGAGAGCATAGAATCGTTATCGACGACGGCGCGCTGCAACCCGATACCTTCGTAAACCATGCTCCCATCGTTTCCGACCTCAACTTCACGCTGTCGCCGGGGCAATCTCTCGACGATATAAAGTTCAGCGCGGCGGATGCCGATTTCGATCTGCTGAGCTTTGTCGTCGTGGATGGGCCGGTCCACGGCACGCTGGAGCAGGAGACGAGATATGATGGCGGCTACTATCCGTTTCACCAGGGCCAATATGCGGGCAGCCTGCACTACCACCAGGACTATCTGAAGGGGAACTATTTCGACTATGTTCCCGAGGCCGGCTTTGCCGGGACCGACAGCTTCACGGTTTACGCCACGGATGGCCAGGGCAACAGTAATCTGGCGACCATCACCATCATGCTTGCTGAAAACATCGCGCTTACCGACCTGAAAGATACTGTCAGCTACAAAGCCTACGATCATCCGGTCCTGGTCGCGGCAATGGACGGCAACGACCGGGTCACCGGTAGCCAGTTCAACGATACCCTCGACGGCGGTGCGGGCAACGATCGTCTGCGTGGCAGCGCGGGCGACGATGACATTGCCGGCGGCATGGGCTGCGACCGCGTCCGGGGCGGTGCGGGCGATGACTTCCTCAGCGGTGGCGCGGGGCGCGACTGGCTGTCGGGCGGCATAGGTCATGATGCATTCGTCTTCGACACCGCGCCCGACCCGGCGAACTTCGACAGGATCTTGGACTTCCGTTCTGTCGACGATGTATTCCGGCTGGACAGTTCCGCCTTTGCGGGGCTTGCTGTCGGCGCTCTCGAGGCAGAGTCGTTCGTGATCGGCACGGCGGCTGTCGATGGAAACGATCGCATCGTCTACGACAAAAACTCGGGCGCCCTGCTGTTCGATGCGGATGGCGGCGGTGGAGCGTCAGCGATCAGGTTCGCCATCGTGACTGGGGGCATCTCGCTGGCTGCGAACGACTTCCTTATCTTCTGAACGCAGACTGGCGGCCTGTCTTCGTGTCGCCCAGCCGCCCCACTTTGTCGCTCTCCTGAGGTCGCGTCACGTCTGGGCGCGATCATCGCGCACAACATCATGCGGCCGGCCGCTATCTCTGCGACGGTGGCTTGCCTGTCCAGCTCTTGAAAGCGCGCCAGAAAACCGTGCTGTCAGCGTATCCCAAGGCATCTGCAATGCGGGCGTGGCGTGTGCCTCCACCTTCAAGCTGCAATTCGGCGAGATTCTGCCGGTAGCGGCGGACAAGATCGCGGAGCGATGTCCCTTCCTCCGCCAGCCGGCGTTGCAAGGTTCTGACGGAGATGGAGAGTTCGTCGGCGATGGCGCGGATGGTGATCGGCTTGTGGCCGAGATAGATGCCGATCACCGATAGCACGCGCTTCTGCAGATCGCCGGCTTCATCCGTTTGTCCGACCAGGTCGGTGATGTGCCGCTCGAGAACCGCCGTCAGGTGGTGGTCTTCTCTGCGATAGTGGCGATCGACATCCGATTTTTCCATAACGATGCGATTGCCGGACTGGGAAAACAGGAGAGGTACCCGGAAAATGCGATTGAGTGCTGCGGGATTTCGGGGGGCCGTATGTTCGAAATGGATTTCGAGCGGCCTCCAATTGGAGTTGAAGCAGCTGCGGACAAGCTGGCATGAGGCGGCCAGCGTGTATTCCGCGTCCTGATGGCGCGGCCAAAGGTTTAGGTCCTCTATCCTGTAGGTCCATAACACCCGGTCGTCCTCGGAGATCAAGCCCGAAGTCGTCGCGCCCTGCAGCGCGGTGATGTATTTCGACAGGCGATCAAAGGCAATGCGAATGGTCGAAGAGGCCGAAAACAGGATGCCGATCGGGCCGATATCGGCTGGCTTGAAGGAGATGCCCATCCGCGCTCCGAGGGTCGGTTCGCGCAACACGTCGGCCGCCTCCTCGAAGATCGCGACATAGCGCGCCATCGGCACGAAGGCGTAAGGATCCTCCAGTTGCGAGCGTAAAATGCCGTGACAGGCGAGCAGAATGTCGGTCTTTCCGGGCGTTTTATCGAGTTCATGCACCAATGGGGCCAGTACGGAGGCGCGAATTGCGGCAATCGGCGGGGAATGCCTGATCAATTTGGATGCACCTGCCATTCAAATCACCTCCTGGCAGCGGCCTGGCGCGGTTTATCGAAACTATGGCGTAACTTGCAATTTCCGGACCAGACAGAACACCCTAGCCTTCCCCTCACAATAACCAACAATTGAGGGGTTCCCGTGACTGTCGAAACGAGCATGTCTGCTGGGGCGCGTGGTCGCCTCGCCAAGAATTCCATCGGTCTCCTGCATATCGTCTTCTTCGTCGTTGCTGCCGCGGCGCCGC
The DNA here is from genome assembly GCF_040126305.1 of Pararhizobium sp. A13. Lineage (NCBI taxonomy): Bacteria > Pseudomonadati > Pseudomonadota > Alphaproteobacteria > Hyphomicrobiales > Rhizobiaceae > Pararhizobium > Pararhizobium sp. A13. The sequence continues at coordinate 112,695 of NZ_CP149512.1, forward strand.
TTACGGCCGTCGTCGGTGCATCGCCGGCCGCGTTTGCTTTCGGCAACGGTGCGGGCGTTCCCGGTGCCTTCGTGCTCGCCGGACTGCTCTACCTGGTCTTCAGCGTCGGTTTCACCGCCATGAGCCGCTATGTCGGTGGGGCAGGGGCTTTTTACACCTATATCGCCCAGGGCATCGGCAAGCCGGCCGGTGTGGGCGGGGCGATGATGGCAATCGTCACCTACAATGCCGTGCAAATCGCTATTTATGCATTGTTCGGCGTTTTCGTCGGCGGTGCACTTGCGCCTTTGGGCATAGAGCTGCCGTGGTGGACCTATGCCTTTGCCGCGATCGTCATCGTAACCCTGTGCGGTCAGCGCAACATCGCCTTCAGCGGCCACATTCTCGGCGTCTGCATGATCGCCGAGATCGCTATCCTGCTGCTCCTTGACCTCGGCATCGTCCTGTCCGGCGGCGGTCCCGAAGGCATGGGCATGACATCGTTTGCTCCCGCGACCGTTTTCGCCCCCGGGCTCGGGGTTGCGCTGGTCTTCGTCATCGGCTCGTTTATCGGATTTGAGGCAACGGCGATCTTTGCTGAAGAAGCGGAAAATCCCGAGCGGACCATTCCACGTGCAACCTATGTCGCCGTGCTTCTGATCACCGTGTTTTATGCCTTTTCCACCTGGGCGATCGTTCAATTCTATGGCCCGGCACAGGTGTCTGCGACGGCGCAGGCCGGCCTTGACACGTTCTTCTTCAAGGCGTCCGAGAATGTCCTCGGCGCCTGGTCGGTGCAGGTCATGAACATTCTCCTGATCACCAGCCTGTTTGCATGCGTGCTCTCCTTTCACAACACCATCAACCGGTACTTCTTTGCACTCGGCCGAGAGGGCATCATCGCGCGGGTTCTGGGCAAGGTACATGCAAAACACGGCTCGCCTTATGTCGCCGGGATCACGCAAAGTGCCATTGCCGCCGTCGTTCTTCTCGGCTTCGTTCTCGGTGGACAGGATCCTTACGCAGTCGTCTTCTCCTGGATGTCGGCGCTTGCTGTCATCGGCATCGTCGCGGTTCAGGCGCTCGTCTGCATCGCCATCATCCTGTTTTTCCGCAAGACAAAGACAGGTCTCGGTGTCTGGAAAACGACGGTTGCACCGGCCATTAGCTTCCTCGGTCTTCTTGGATCGCTTGGTCTCGTCATCGCCAATCTCTCGCTGCTGTCTGGAACCGAAAGCCTGATCGTTGCCGCTTTCCCCTATCTGATGGCGCTGGTCGGGCTCCTGGGTGCGGCCTTTGCTATGTGGCTCAAGTCCAGCAAGCCGGTGCTCTATGCCTCACTTGGAAAGGCGTTCGAATAATGTTGACACCCAAATCCACACGCAACGGTCGCGGCGACCCCGCCGCGACCCTGGCCGCGATGCTTCCTCTTTTCCTTCTCGCGGCCTCGATTCACTGGCACCTGCTCTGCGATATCGTCTGCTTTCACGGCGAAACCGAACCGATGATGGCAGACATCTGCCACGGCATCGGCTCGCGGCAGCCCTGATTTCCCATCCGCTTCCGTCCGTTTTTCGCTGCCGCGTCTTTCATCGGCGGCTGCACGTCTCTGAAAGGAAATTCACCCATGGACGCACAGGTATCCGTCATCCATCCGCTCGACCTGCTCCGCCCTTCTGAAATCGAGGAAGCAGTCGCTATCTTGAGGAAGGAGCGCAAGCTCGGGCCGCAGTGCCGGTTTCCCATGATCCGGCTCGAAGAGCCGACCAAAGCGGATCTCGCCGCCTGGAAGGCCGGTGCGAAACTTCCGCGTCTCGCCTTCGTGCTGATCCTCGACACGGCGTCGGGTGAAAGCTCCGAGGCAATTGTCGAGCTGACATGCCGTGACGTTCGGTCCTTGAAGCGTCTTCCGCTCGATCAGGCGCCCTACGGCCAGCCGCCGGTCATGATCGAGGAGTTCATGCGCTGCGACGAGATCGTCAAGAACGATCCAGCCTGGCGCGCCGCGGTCAGGCGGCGCGGACTAACCGACGATGACATCGCCATGGTGCAGATCGATCCGTTCTCGTCCGGCTATTTCGGCAATGACTTCGAAAAGGGGCGGCGGATCGTACGCGCCGTCAGCTATTGGCGCGAGGATATCCGCGACAACGGCTATGCCCATCCGATCGAGGGTGTCGTCGCTGTCGTTGACCTTGTCAGCAACACCGTGGTTGATCTGGTTGATGATGAAGAGGCCATTCCCGTACCGAAAAAGAAGCGCAATTACGGGCGCGAGGCATTTCCCGAAACGCGGACGGACGTCAAGCCGCTGCATATCGTTCAGCCGGAAGGCCCGAGCTTCACGGTCGACGGCTGGAAGGTCGAATGGCAGAACTGGAGTTTTCGCGTCGGTTTCACGCCGCGCGAAGGTCTGGTCCTGCATGAACTGGCGATCAGGGATCAGGGCCGGGTGAGACCGGTCATCTTCCGCGCCAGCGTGACCGAAATGGTCGTTCCCTATGCCGATCCGACGACAAACCACTACTGGAAAAGCGCCTTCGACGCCGGCGAGTACGGTCTCGGGCGCCTTGCCAATTCGCTGGAACTCGGCTGCGACTGCCTCGGCCAGATCCACTATTTCGATATTCCGTCGGCCGACGATCTCGGCCGGCCCGTGGTGATGAAGAATGCCGTCTGCATGCACGAAGAGGATTTCGGTATCCTCTGGAAACACTACGAGTTCCGCAACGACATCTTCGAAGTTCGCCGCTCGCGCCGCCTCGTGATCAGCTTCTTCGCCACGGTCGGCAACTACGACTACGGCTTCTACTGGTATCTCTATCAGGACGGTACGATCCAGCTCGAGGCCAAGCTTACCGGCATCATTCAGACGGCTGCCGTCCCGCCGGGCGAGACCTACCAGTGGGGTGGCATGGTGGACGAAAACCTCGGCGGACCAACGCACCAGCATTTCTTCAACGCGCGCCTGCACATGGACATCGACGGTAGCGGCAACACCGTGACGGAACACGAATTCGTGCCACGACCGTGGGGCACGGACAACCCCTACGGGAACGTCTTCGATACCAAGACACGGGTGCTTTCGCGCGAACTCGATGCTCCGGCCCTGGCCGATGGAGTGACCGGCCGCTACTGGAAGGTCAGCAATCCCAACGAGACGAACAGCGTCGGACGGGCGCCGGGCTACAAGCTGTCCGTGATGCCCAGTCCCTTGATGCTGGCCCAGGAAGGATCAACCGTCCGCAGTCGTGGCGGCTTTGCCACGAAACACATCTGGGTGACGGCCTTTGATCCCGACGAGAAATATGCGAGCGGCGACTATCCGAACGTCCATGCCGGTGGAGACGGCCTGCCGAAATATGTGCAGCAGAACCGGCCAATCGAAAACGCCGACGTCGTGCTGTGGCATTCCTTTGGCCATACCCACGTCTGCAAGCCGGAGGATTTTCCGATCATGCCGGTCGAATATGCCGGTTTCACGCTGAAGCCGAACGGTTTTTTTGCGTCCAACATCGCCATGGACCTGCCGCCAGAAAAGGCAAGCCACAGCGTCGATAACCGGACCCCGGTCGCGACGAGCGCGCCAAGCACCTGCTGTCGCAGCTGAGGCAACCCCCAGAAGAGTTCATTGGCTCGTAATCGAGCCAATGAACCAACCCGTAGCGGCGGTTCCTTTTTGACGGACCTGGCATGATTTCCGCCGAAGCGGCCTTTTTTCTCCATCTCAATCAGCGTGACAAAGCCGAAATGAGGGAAGATCACGCCGCGGATACGAAGCGTTAACCATATGCTTTGTAAACAAGATTGGCGAACATGGAGAACCGCCGGATGAGTGCTGCGTTGATGGATGTGCGTTTTTCGGATTCGGAAGAACGAATCGTGCCGTTTCCCCTGGCAGGACAGGTAAGCCTCGTCCGGCGCTGTGCGTCGGAACTCGAAAACATTCATGGCGAAGCCGCCCTGCAGTACTGGAAAACGGAGTGCCGTGCCCTGGCGGCAAGGCTGAAGACGCTTGGTTGCGCAGAGGATGCGATCTCGCAGCAGGTCATGGCGTTCCAGACGGAAGTCCAGGTGGAAATGATGCGACGCTATTCGGATCGCCTCGCGGCCGAAGCGCAGGACGGTTACCGCCTCAATCCGTGAGATGATGATATCATCGCCGACAGTCGCCTAACTTTGGGCGACATGTGGCTTGGGTACTGGACCGAGACGATCTTTGACGGTTTGACCCATCTTCGATCGCCTGCGCATGTTGCACGAGGAACTCGACTTCGATCCGGCGACGCAAGGCGGTAGCTTCTACGCGCTACCATCGAGGGCAATTGCTTTTTGCATCAGCCTGTTGCGGTGAGGTCGGATACCGTGTCATGAGTGCAGGAGTGAGCCCCATAAGCGCATGAGATTGAAGGGCAGGACGGGGGAGTTTTTGCATGACCAAGACGGATATCGCCCGCCGTGTCTACGACAATGCCTGGAAGCTCGATCCAGTGGTGCGCAGCCTGCTCGATACGGACTTTTATAAGCTCTTGATGCTGCAGATGATCTGGCGGCTTTATCCCGAGGTCGACGCGACCTTCTCGCTGATCAACCGTACCAAGACCGTGCTTTTGACCGACGAGATCGACGAGCAGGAACTGCGCGAGCAGCTCGATTACGTTCGCGGCCTGCGTTTCACCAAGAAGGAAATGATCTGGCTCGCCGGCAACACCTTCTATGGCCGCAAGCAGATCTTCGCCCCCGATTTCCTCGCCTGGCTCGCCGATTTCCAGTTGCCGGATTACGAGCTGTCGCGCCGTCACGGTCAATATGAGCTGACCTTCCCCGGCAAGTGGACGCATACGACCATGTGGGAAATCCCGGCGCTGGCGATCATCAACGAATTGCGCTCGCGTACAGCCATGAAGGACATGGGTCCTTTTGCACTCGACGTTCTTTATGCTCGCGCCAAGGCCAAGATGTGGTCGAAGGTGGAACGGCTCCGGGCCTATCCCGACCTGCGTATCTCCGATTTCGGTACACGCCGCCGCCACAGCTTTCTCTGGCAGCGCTGGTGCGTCGAGGCGCTGAAGGAAGGCATCGGCAAATCCTTTTCCGGCACCAGCAACGTGCTTCTCGCCATGGATACCGATCTGGAAGCGCTCGGCACCAATGCGCACGAATTGCCGATGGTCGCTGCCGCCTTGGCCCGCAACGATCAGGAACTCGGCGAGGCGTCCTACAAGGTGCTGCAGGACTGGAACCAGCTTTATGGCGGCAACCTCTTGATCGTTCTGCCGGATTCCTTTGGCACGGCCGCCTTCCTGCGCAATGCGCCTGACTGGGTGGCGGATTGGACGGGTTTCCGCCCCGACAGCGCGCCGCCGGTCGAAGGCGGCGAGAAGATCATCGCCTGGTGGCAGAAGATGGGCCGCGATCCGAGGGAAAAACTGCTGATCTTCTCGGATGGCCTCGATGTGGAGACGATTCTCCAGACCTACCGCCATTTCCGGGGCAGGGTGCGGATGAGCTTCGGCTGGGGCACGAACCTCACCAACGATTTCGCCGGCTGCGCGCCGGTGGAGGTCAGCGGGCTCAATCCCATTTCCATTGTCTGCAAGGTCAGCGACGCCAATGGCCGTCCCGCCGTCAAGCTCTCCGACAATCCCCGAAAGGCGACCGGCGAGCCATCGGAAGTCGAGCGTTACCTGAAATTCTTCGGAACGGAGGATTTTGCCGAGCAGGCGGTAAAGGTCTGACCGCGTTAGCGGGTGACGTTGCCAGCGCAATTGTTGTTCCTGCGACCCGCCTGTGATACTTTGGCCAGTCGTCTTGCGAAGCCGAAGGTGGGATCGGAGGCTGTGCGATGAATTTTCTTTACATATCTACCCTTGGGATCATGTTATGGGCGGCTGCGGCGGCGGCCGGTCCTTTGCACGATGCGTCGAAAAATGGGGATGTCGAAGGCACGAAACGCTTGTTGGACCAAGGCGTTGACGTGGCCGAACCTGACAGCGCCGGTGAGCCGCCCCTGCTCCTTGCCTCGCTCGCTGGACACGCCGATGTCGTTGCGGTGTTGCTGGACCGGGGCGTCGATATCGAAGTCCGCAACAAAGGCGGGCTGACCGCCTTGCATGCGGCGGCCTATAGCGGAAATATCGATGTCGTGAAGCTGCTTGTCGCCAAGGGAGCGGCAGTGAACGACAACAAGAATTTCTACAAGATGACACCGCTCCATGCGGCGGCTGAAGAGGGCCACGCGGATGTGGTCGCCTTTCTGCTGGCCAGCAAGGCGGACATCGAAGCAAAGGAAAGAAACGGCTACACGCCTTTGACCCAGGCGGGGTGGCGCGAGCATTGGGATGCAGCGGACCTGTTGTTGAAGGCAGGCGCCGTGTGCCAGGACGCTGCGCTCGTCGGGCCCTGGCTCTATACCGAATGCACGAAGCGAAAATGACATCTCGTCGCAGCATGAAGCCGCGCCCGTAAAAACGGAGTGTGTTATGTCTGATCACAAACGAAAACGCTGGCATAGGATCACCGGTGCTCTCGGGTTTACTGCGATCCTGTTGCTGTTTGCCCAGCCTTCTGGGGCCGAAGATTTCGTCAATACCGGCTACTTCGGCGATGTCGCCATCAAGGGTTACGACCCGGTCGCCTATTTCACCCAGAACGAGGCTGTGGAGGGATCCGCGAAGTATAGCCATCGCTGGCTGGGCGCCACCTGGCATTTTGCGAGCGCCGAAAATCGCGATCTTTTCATCAAGGAGCCGGCCAAATATGCGCCGCAGTACGGCGGCTATTGCGCTGACGGGGTGTCGCTCGGAACCGTCACGACCAACATCGATCCGAAGGCCTGGCGGATCATAGAGGGCAAACTCTACATCAATTATGATCCGGGAGCCGCCGACGGGTTTGCGAAGAATCCGACCAAGGTCGTCAATTCGCAGAAGCATTGGGCCGAGGTCCAGCACACCCTTGTTTCTGAAAAACTGCAGCCGGATTGGCGGCATACCGCCAAGTGATCCGGTTGCCGTCCGATCCTTGGTACTATGCAGGGGCGAGCGAAAAGAATTTCAGTGCCTGCGGCGTGACGTGAATGTATTGCGCCGCAGGATTTTTCTGGGTCGTGTTGCGGTAAACATAGCCGCAGACCATGCGATCGAGGAACGAGCCGCCGAAGGTTTCGCAGAGGCGGTCGTCCTTTATTTCCACCACCCCCGTGATGCTCGTGTTGGCGCTGCGATAGGCGGTGTTTCCGCTCTTGTCGAAATGTTGGATGAAATCGGTGCCGTTCCTGTGCTTGCCGATCCATGTTTTATCGTCGACGAGATTGCGCAACGCGGCCCCTGCGACCCGATCAGCCTCTTTCCCTTCAAAGCCGAACGGCCATTCGGGAATGCCGGCTGCCCGCAGGCCGGTCAGATGATATTGGAGGTCATCCTCGCGCCAGTAGTCATAGAGATAGCTGTAGTAGGTAAGATTGGTATCTGGAAACAACTGCAGGAGCCTTGCCGCCTCCTCGGCCCCGCGCACCCGGTCGCCACGCACCGTATAAGCTGCGGCCAGATATTCGTGCACCGGTTCGGCGTCCGGCAGGGCGGCCTTCGCGGCCTCCATCAGCGGAATGCTTCTGTCGTTTCCGCGCGCCGTATAGAAAACGATGCCGGCCAGCAACTGAAAACTCGGCGGAGGTGACGGATCAAGCCGCAAGGCTTTCTCCATCTCGGCAATCGCCTGGTCATGATGGCCGGTATGCGCCAGTATCAGTGCCAGGTTCCCGAATGCTTCCGCATCGTTTGGCTGGGCGGCAACGGCCCTGTTTGCCGAATCCATCGCCTCCGCGTCGCGGCCGTCGACCAGTTGCAACAGGGCAAGGACGGTGTGTGCCCGCGCGTTGTTGGGGTCGAGCTTCAGAGCTTGCCCCGCAGCATCATAGGCTATCTTGCGGGCCACCGCCGCCGACCAGAGAAAGGTATAGTCGTTGCGCCAAACATCGACGGCCACGCGGGCGATCCCGGCATGCGCATTGGCAAAGGCGGGATCGAGATCGATCGCCTTCTGGTAGAAGGATAGCGTCCGGCGATAGGTCTCGACATCGCTGTAGGTGACGCCCTCCTGCTCCGCTCTCAGATAGTAGTCGTAGGCTTCCAGATTGTTGGTCGGGATCCGCGCCAACTGGTCTCGCTCTCCTTGGCTCAGCTTGACGGCCAAAGCCGAGATGATCTTGGATATGACGTCGTCCTGCACCGCGAAGAGGTCGGCATATTGGCGGTCATAGCGCTCGGCCCAGAGGGAAAGGCCGGTCACCGCGTCAATCAGCTTGACGTTGATCCGCAGTCTTGACCCTGCGCGTTGCAAACTGCCTTCCAGCACATAGTGCACGCCGAGTTCCGCTGCGACGTCCTGAACTTTGGCGGGCGTATTCGCGATCGCGAAAACCGAATGGCGTGCGATCACGAACAGGCCGGAAACCTTCGACAATTCGGTGATGAGATCATCCGTCAAGCCTTCGGCCAGATGGTCGTGTTCCTTGTCGCCGCTGACATTGATGAAGGGCAGCACCGCAACCGACGGCTTATCGGGCAGCGGATAGGCGAACCGATTGATCGGTGACGGTGCCTGGATCAGCACCCATGGCTGCCACCACAGGGCCGCACCCGTCAACAAAGGGACAATGACTGCCGCAATCGCGGCCGCAACGCGCCAGCGGCGCGGGCTTTTCCGGGCGCCAGCCGTGCTTCCTGCCGCGGCCGGATCAAGCACGACATGGTATGCGCGAACCGGTTCGCCGATACTCTTGACCTTCTGTTCGCCGAGCGACACGTAGCCGACCGAGAGCTTCGATTTCACCTGGTCATAGGCCGCACCGGAAATGGCGATGCCTCCAGGCTTGGCGAGCGTCTGTATCCGGTCCGCGATGTTGACGCTGTCGCCATGGATGTCCTCACCCTCGACGATGATGTCCCCAAGATTGACGCCGATCCGAAATTCGAGCCGCTCACCGGGTGGAAGGGCAGCGTTCTGTTTCGCCTTCTGCTGCTGCGCGTCCACGGCACAACGCAAGGCGTCAACGACACTGTGGAACTCGACCAGCAGGCCGTCGCCCATGGTTTTGACCAGACGGCCGCTGTGCTCCGCGATCTGCGGCTCGAAGATCTCCTTCATGTCGCGTTGAAAACGGAAGCGCGTTCCTTCCTCGTCGATCTCGCTCAAGCGGCTATAACCAACGACATCGGCGATGAGGATTGCAGCGAGGTGGCGCTCCATGTCCGGACTTTCTCGGAATGCGGCGATCTAGTCTACAGCAGGTCCGACGGCGATGCCATTGCGGCTGTCTGCCGATGATCGACGAGAAGCCCGCCGGCGCCCCTGGCGGCAAAGCTGAAGAAGCGTGGTTGCGCGATGCGGAACCGAGGATTTGCGGAACAGGCGGTTAAGATTCGACCGCTCATTCGGGCTTTTGCCACAAGATTGGGCATAAGCCCGCACTCTTACCATATTTTAATCGTTTGAAGCTAATATAGCCGGTGAAATTGAGCGCGCTGCCGGAATGATTCCGGCCGATCGATCCCGCCAGTCATGAGGCCTGCTCCGGGTTGTCCCTTCACCGTCTGCGACGGGAAGGATCGTACCGATTATGGAGCCCGTGCATGTCCCGCCCCTCTATCAGAACGTCACTTGTTGCCATCTTCTCGGCAATTGCCCTCATCATGGCGGGCTTTGCCTGGATTTCCCTTGATTCCCTGTCACGCATCCAGGAAACGACGCATCGCATCACCGCGGAATCGCTGCCGAGCATGCTGGCGGCAAAAGACATCAAGGCGAAGATGCTGGAAATGAAGATCGGCTATCTCGCGCATATTACGGCCGCATCCCCACAAGCGACGAGGGCTGCGGAAGAGGCGATCAAGAAATCGCAGGACGATATCAGGGCGGTAACGACAAGTTATGCGGCTCTTGCCGGTTCGGACAAGGAACGGGAAATCCTGAAGCGGACGACCGACGGTGTCGAAACCTATATCAAGGCCGGCGAGGGCATGTTGAACCTGTCCAGGATGGGCATGTATGACGGCGCCGCCAAGGCGCTGGCTGACATGAACACGATCTCCGACCCCGCTCTCCAGGCGATCGACGAACTGGTCGCATTGAATTTCGAGGATGTCGGCAAGGCCGTTCAGTTGACGGCCGATACCCATAAATCTGCAACAACCTTCGTCTACGCGATCATCGGCGCAGTCACCCTGCTGATCGCGATATCGACCTTCTTTGCCCTGCGCGGTATCGCGCGGCCGATCGGCATCATTACCCGGTCGATGATCAATCTGGCGGAAGGCGATACCGACAAGGTCATTCCTTATGCTGACCGCGCCGATGAGATCGGTTCCATGGCCGGTGCCGTCGAGGTGTTTCGCCAGGCTGCGATTTCCAACAGGCGCCTTGAACTCGAGGCTGAGGAAAGTCGGCGGCAGGCCGAGGCTGACCGTGAACGCCTGACGGCTGAAGCCGAAGAAGCCGCGCAAGGCCGCCTGCTGCAGGCGACGTCCGGACTTGCCGCCGGCCTGAAGCGGCTTGCCGCCGGCGATCTGTCGTTCCAGCTGAACGAACCGTTTGCGCCGGATTTCGAGGCCTTGCGCCACGACCTGAATGCCGCCGTCAGCCAGTTGCAGGAGACATTGTCCTCGGTCGCGCACGCTGCCGACCTGATCGACAACGGATCGCGCGAAGTCAACCACAGCGCCAACGACCTGTCGCGCCGCACCGAGCAGCAGGCTGCTTCGCTGGAAGAGACCGCCGCAGCGCTTGATGAGATCACCGCGAATGTCACCAGTTCGTCTCGGCGAACCGAGGAGGCACGCAGCATCGTGGCCAAGGCAAATGCCAGCGCATCGCAGTCGGGCCTGGTCGTGACCAATGCCGTCAACGCAATGGGCCGTATCGAGCAGTCGTCGAACCAGATTTCCAACATCATCGGCGTCATTGATGAAATCGCCTTCCAGACGAACCTACTGGCGCTGAATGCCGGTGTCGAGGCGGCGCGGGCAGGGGATGCCGGTCGAGGCTTTGCCGTCGTTGCGCAGGAAGTGCGCGAACTGGCGCAAAGGTCTGCCAAGGCCGCCAAGGAGATCAAGGAACTGATCCGCAATTCGACGGCCGAGGTTGAAAACGGCGTCAAGCTGGTCAGCGAAACCGGCGATGTGCTGAAGACCATCGAAGCCTATGTCGTGACCATCAACCAGCATATGGATGCCATCGCCACCTCGGCCCGCGAGCAGTCGACGGGTCTTGCCGAGGTCAACACCGCCGTCAACCAGATGGACCAGGTCACCCAGCAAAATGCGGCGATGGTCGAGAAGACCAATGCGGCGGGCGCGACCTTGGCCAATGAGAGCGACAATCTGCGCGCACTGATTTCACGCTTCACGCTGGAGGCGATCGATCGCGGCAATGCCTACAGCCGCCGCGCGGCATAAGCTTCGCTGAACCCGAAGCCTGAAAAACAAAAACCCAGCCGGTGGAGGCGTCCGGCTGGGTTGAGTTGCGCATTCTTTTTGAGGATGCGCCGGGAGGATAGGGTCTCGTTACGCGCTCATGCGCAGGCAGTCGGAGCGCGAGGCAAGCGGGTGCACCATCGACAGCAGCCGGCGTTTCGGCGCGGCAAGCAGATTGGCCGTATGGTTTTTGGCGCTCACCGTTCCCGGCTGCGTCTGGCGAAGCGCACTGGCAGCGGAATAGAGGAGCGTTTTCATCTCATTTGTGGTGACGCCATCCGCACGCATGACGGCGCGGATCATCGGGTCGGTCAGAACCTCAGTGATGGTCAGATCGCTGTTTGCCTGGTGCATTGGGGTATTCCTTCGGGTTCATCGTCTTTTCCGGTGGGCGGATCCCGGCCGGGGTCTCAAACTTGACATCGTTTTTATGCGGTGTTACCAGTAAGTAACATTCGAATAGTTACCGACCGGTCACACCTATGTCAAGAAGCCTCGTCAATAAAAATTCGAAATCCGTATCGATCCCGAAACCGGCAGATGTAAGGCTGGAGGAAGGTGGTTGTGTGCAGGCCCGCCTGGCGCCGCGAGATCGTATCGTTTCAACGGCTTGCGAGCTGTTTCGGCAACACGGCATCCGCGGCATCGGCGTCGACGCCATCGCCGAGGCGGCCGAGACCAACAAGATGACGCTCTACCGTCATTTCGGCTCCAAGGACGACCTGATCTGCGAAACGCTCAAGTTCAAGTCCGAAAAGGCATCGGCTTTCTGGGACGAGCTTGAAGCCAATCATCCCAATGATCCGATCGCCCGGCTGCATGGCTGGGTCAAGGCCAGGGCACAATGTCTTGCCGACGATCAGTATGGTTGCGATCTCGCCAATGCCGCAGTCGAGCTCAAGGAACAGGGCCATCCGGCTCATGTGGTGATCGAAAACTTCAAACAGGCGCAGCGCCGCCGCCTTGAAAAACTGTGTCGTGACGCCGGTGTGGCCGAACCGGAACTGTTGTCGGATACACTCTCGATGCTGATGGAAGGCGCTCAGGTGAGCAAGCTCGCCACCGGCAGCGAAGGCCCGTCGATGCGGTTCATGCGTGCCTGCGAGGCGGCGATCGCTTCGTTTCGCCAGCCGGCTGCAAGACCCGAAGCTCCCGTCCATAGCCAAGGCTGGAATTCCCCGCTGTAGGCTCCTGCTCGCATGCTGATGAACGGCCAGCGCGGGCGTTCAATGGAACAAAACAGACCTCCCTTCCATTTACTCGTTGATTGAAAAAGAGCGCCGCGAGGCGATGTTTTCTCGCCGCTGCCTGTCAACGAGAAGGACGGTATGCCCTCTTTCCAGCATGTCATCGCAGATCCCGATCCGCTGGGCTGGTGGTCGGCGCATCGCGGCGCCTCGCCGGTCATCGGCACGGCCATTCACAATGGACATCATCTCCGCAGCGATCTCGAAGACCTGATGACGCTCAACAGCGACGAGCGGTTGCGCGAAGAGGATCCGTTCACGGAATTCTTCATCCGCGACCTGCCCAACCGCATTGTCTTCCACCGCTCCCGTTTCGAAGTCGATTTGAACCGCGCCCGTGATAACGCGATCTATTTCCGACCCGAGCAGGCCTGGGGGCTGGAAGTCTGGAGGGACCAGTTGCCCGATACGGCCATCGCGACCTCGCTGCATGTTCACGACGCCTATTACGCTATGCTGGAGGCCTATCTGGGCGGTATCGAACAGCAATACGGCGCCTTCGTCCTCCTCGACATTCACAGCTACAATCATCGCCGCAACGGCGCCGAGGCACCCGAACTGGCTTTCGACAAGGCGCCGCAGATCAATATCGGCACCTCCTCGATGGACCGTGAGCACTGGGCCCCGGTGCTCGACCCCTTCATGGACCAATTGCGCGATTTCGAGTTCCGCGGCGAGCCGATGGACGTGCGGGAAAACATCGCCTTCCAGGGCAAGGGCGAGCAGACGCGCTTCGTCCATGAGCGCTTTCCGAAGACCGGCTGTGCCATTGCCATCGAGTTCAAGAAGTTCTTCATGGATGAATGGACCGGCGAGCCGGATATCGAAGCGCTGCAGGCGCTGCGACGGATGATCCGTCTTTCGGTGCCTGTTCTCGAACAATCCTTGCGGGGGCTATCATGACCCGGACGCGCCGCAAGAACCGCGACAGGCCCGCCGCCTATCCCGAATGGCTGGAGGAAATCCTCGGCTGCCTCCGGACGGACAAGGCGGTGCGCAAGGATTTTGAGCACGGCGGCCGGCTGCATATCGACCGGCCACTGCCGTTCCTGTCGATTTTCCTGACCAGGGGACGGGAAGGCCTTGCGGCGCGCGACGTCGCCGCTGCCAATGCCTCCTATCTGATTGCCAATAATCTGGATGAAGCTCTGCCGATCATTGCAGCGGTCGGCGGCGTTCTCAAGCAGCGGTTCGGCGCCTTCCTGCTGCTGGACGTCGATGAACTGGACCACGACACGTTGCTCACCGATGACGCGCCCTATCTGCCGCCGTTCGAGATCAGGATTGCCGCGACTGGTGAGCCAGCCGCCGAGGAGGCCGAGACGGCATTGGCCGATGGGGTCGACATCAGACAAGTCAAGTTCCGCACCCCCCACGTCGAGCGCTTTGCGCTGGAGACCGATTTCCAGGCGGCGAAGCTGGCTCAGCAAACCGGATTTTCGTTGGTCGCGGTGCGGTTTGCACCGATCTACAAACAGCCGGAATCCGGCACGATCTATCCCGATCTGCGCGAGCGACTGGTTGCCAACATCTTCGACGCCGGTCTGAAGGCCTTCGCCGCCTTTGTTTCGGCAACGCAGTGCCTGAAGATCACCACCCACCGCGCCCTCGGCCGCAAGGCCTTTGTCGATGCGGTGAGCCGGGCCGATCGCAGCATCGACGAGGTCGCCGCGAGCTTCGACTTTCTCCTGGCGGTCACGCCGATCAACGCCGACGCCGCCTGGCAGGAGTTCAAGGCAAGTAACTTCAAGCGCGCTCCGCGGTTTCTCTATCGGCCGCTGTCCGTGCAGGTCGAGGTAGAAAAGCGCAAGCTCTTCTCGGTCGCCTTCGACCGTTTCGAGGATCCGGTTCTCTATCACCTCTATCGCGAGAAGCAGCAGGAGCTTGATCTGCAGCTCTCGCTGATCTCGGCTCGCGAGACCAGCCGCTTCGTCGAATACAGCCGCGCGCTCTATGGTCCTGTCGAGACATCGCTGTACCGCAACGCCGCGGAAATCCTGGCTCAAACGGAGAACGTCGCCCATGATGGCGATGACGGCGAGACCGACACAGAGATCGCCGGCTGTCACGATGTCAAAATTGCCGCCCGGGCGATGATCGCCAGCTATCAGCGGCAATACGAAGGGTTCACCGCCGAGATCGAATTGCGCGACGACCTGCCGCCCGGCCTCCTGGTATCCGACGACCGCCTGCTCATTTCACGTGCCACCCGTGTGCCGAGGAGCCGGGTGCATGCGCTGCTCAGCCACGAAATCGGGGTACACCTGCTCACCTACTTCAACGGGTCGGCGCAAGGACTGCGGCTGTTCCGCTCGGGTCTTGCCGGCTATGAGGGCATGCAGGAGGGCCTCGCCGTGTTCTCCGAATACATGGCCGGCGGCATGACGGTCGCGCGGTTGCGCTTGGTCGCGGCCCGCGTCGTCGCTTGCTCGGCAATGCTGGAAGGGCGGCCGTTTGCCGAAACCTACAACATGCTGGTTGGCGAACACGGGTTCGGCCCGGCCGCCGCCTTCAACCTGACCTTGCGGCTCTACCGCGGCGGCGGGCTCGCCAAGGACGCCATCTATCTTCGCGGCCTACTCGAGCTTCTCAGTCACCTGAAATCCGGCGGCGCGCTCGATCCGTTCTGGATGGGTAAGATTTCTGCGTCACATTTCCGCGTGATGCAGGAACTCAGCCTGCGCGGTCTGCTCAAGGCGCCGGTCATCCGTCCCGCCTTCCTTGTCGATCCTCATGCGCAGGCCCGCCTCGACAAGGCCCGGGCGGGGATGACCCCGCTCGACATGGTCACAAGCTAGGAGCCGCCATGCGTATCGCATTCTTCGTCAATTCGATCGAGAGCGAGGAGACTGGCTTCACGACGACGGCGCTGGCGATGGTGGCAGTCGCCCGCGGGCATGACGTTTGTTACGTCGCTCCGGGCGATTTCGTGCTGCGGCCGGACGACAGCCTGATGGTACGCGCAACGGCGGTTCCCGCCGCGAAATACAAGGACCCGCAGGCCTTTCACGACGCCTTCCAGGGAAAGGATGCCAAGATCCAGACCATCGACGTGCGTGAGGTTGACGTTATCTTCCTGCGCAACGACCCTTCGCTCGATTCCGATGATCGCCCCTGGGCGGCCTATATCGGCGCCATGTTCGGGCGGCTTGCCAGCGAGCGCGGTTCGATCGTCGTCAACGATCCGTCAGGCCTGTCGCTTGCGCAAAACAAACTCTATTTCCAGGACTTTCCAAGGGCCGTTCGTCCCGAAGCGCTGATTTCCAAGAGCATAGAGGAAATCCGCGCCTTCATCGCAGATCATCGAAAGGGCGTCATCGTCAAGCCGCTGCAGGGCTCCGGCGGCAGACACGTCTTCAAGGTCGCGTCGCCTGACGACGCCAATCTCAACCAGATTTTCGAGGCAGTCAGCGGCGAGGGTTACCTGATCGCCCAGGCCTACATGCCAGAGGCCAAGGCAGGCGACATCCGTTTCTTCATGATGAACGGCAAGCCTATCGTTCGAGACGGCGTCTATGCCGCTTTCCGCCGTGTCCCCGCCAAAGGCGATCTCCGCTCGAACATGCATGCCGCCGGTACCGCCGAGGCGGCGAAGATTACCGACGGTATCCTGGCGATCGCCGAGATGGTCCGCCCAAAACTGATCGAAGACGGAATGTTCCTGGTCGGTCTCGATATCGTCGGCGACAAGATATTGGAGATCAATGTCTTCACGCCCGGCGGGCTTCCCGATATCGTCGGCATGCACAAGATCGATTTTTCCGAGGAAATCATCGAGGCGCTGGAAAACAAGCTGGTTATCCGCAAGACGTATGCAGGCTCGATTTCCAATCGGGCGCTGGCAACGCTTTGAGCTGTATTGCGTCGCCATCTGTGCTATCGCGTGCGCCTCTGACGATTGGAAGCGCCCGTGATCCCCTGGACCCACATTGACACAGCGATAATGCCGGACGGCGGTGGCGAACTGCGCCTGAAGCAGCGCGGGAGCGAATTTTCCATCATGCTCGGCACCATCGAATTGATGAACAGCCGGCTGAGCGGCTCCGAGGAAGCGCTGGCGCGCCTATCCTATGAACGGATCCGCAATCACGCTCGACCGCACATGCTGATCGGCGGGCTTGGCATGGGCTTCACGCTCAGGGCCGCATTGGCCGAACTCCCTGCCGATGCGCGCGTGACCGTTGGAGAGCTTGTTCCCTCCGTGGTCAAATGGGCGCAGGGGCCGATGGCGGAGGTGTTCGGCGGTTGTCTCGATGATAACAGGGTGACCATCCGCGAAGGCGATGTCTACCGGCTCATCCAATCGGCGACTGGCGACTATGATGCGATTCTTCTCGATGTCGACAACGGGCCGGAAGGCCTGACCCGCAGGGCCAACGACAATCTCTACAACGTGACTGGCCTTCGCGCGGCACGCAGTGCGCTGCGGCCGAACGGTGTTCTGTCCGTCTGGTCATCGGCGCCGGATGCAGGTTTTACGCTCCGACTGCGTGACGCCGGCTTTGCCGTCGAGGAACTGAAGGTGCGAGCCAGCACCAGAGGCGGCGGCGCGCGCCATGTGATCTGGATGGCGACGAGGAACGGCAAATAGGTCGGGCGGCTTACAGACCCTCACGTTCCAGCAAGGTGCGGACTTCCTCGAACCGGCGCTTGTTCTCCGGATTCCTTTCGCCTGCCGAATAGCAGGTGCTGGCCAGGCAGAAACGCTGCAACCCGAACGGTGCCGTCGTCCTCGTGAATTCGCAGGAGATCACGTCGACCATGTCCTTCTTCTCGACACCATCGCGGGTGGAATAAGTCAGGCGAGCACCCGGCGGCTTCAGTTCGGGAAAGGACTGGACGACGCCGGTGTGCAGATTGTCCGTCATCAAAAGATGTTTTGCCACTTTGACACACAGGTCTTCGACCTTCATCGACTGGGCAGCGGCCGGAGTTGCGGTCAGCGCCAGCACGAGAGCGATTTTTTTCATGGCGCACTCCTGAAATGCGAGCCGACTGGCCAGCACGAACTATATAACTGCGCGCGGCGCTTTCGGTTCCACTTAAGACTGTGCAAAAAAGCTTGCGCCGGATACTTTTATCGGCGATCGAAGTGGCGTAAGCTCAACCTGCGATTGGTTTTTGACGCGTCCTTTTCTCAAATCTTGAGACCGCGTAATTCTGGTGTGAATCCCGGTTTTGCAGTTTGAAAGATCCACGCTGGAAAGCAGCGTGTACGGGCATTGTCAGGTAGAACCAAGCGCTCTCGTCGCAGTTATTGTTGGCCATATGCAAGGGAGAAGCAGATGACGGATATCAGCGAAGACGACATCAGGACACGAGCTTACACTCTCTGGGAAGCCGCCGGCTGCCCGGACGGTAGTCATGAAGAGAATTGGCTGGAGGCATTGCAGCAACTGTCGAAGGAAGCAGAAGCCGCTGCAGCCGGTATTCCGACGAAGACTCCAAGGGCCTCGAAACTTTCGGTCGTCAAGAACGACCCGGTGATCGAGCCCGCCCCCAAGAAACGTACCAGAACGGTCTGAACCGGCCTTTGCGGAGTGCCGGTGAACCGGGGCTCCGCAAACGGATGACAGTGTCGATCGGCGCGCATCTGGCTGTGAAATACGGCCGGGATTCGCTTGCTCTCCAATTTGCGTGCTGGTTCTGCAGGACAAAATTTTTTTGATGCCCGATGCGCTTTTCTGCGGACATCGACTTCGCTTTGCAACATCATGGGATTGAGAGAGCGGTCCATGCCGCTGCTTTGCGATCGTAACCGTCGGTACAAGGAATGTAACCTGCGTGAAAATACTTTCGGTGACGTCGGAAATCTTTCCATTGATCAAGACCGGCGGCCTTGCCGACGTAACAGGCTCCTTACCCAAGGCTCTTACGGGCTACAACTGCTACACGCGTACGCTCGTTCCGGGCTATCCCAGACTGTTTGCCAAGCTCACCGGCGCCCAGCAGGTTCATTTCTTCCCTGATCTCTTCGGTGGTCCGGCCTCTCTTCTGGAAGCCCGCTATGAGCAGCTGGACCTGTTGATCCTCGATGCACCGGCGCTCTACAATCGCCCCGGCGGCCCCTACCTCGATGAAACCGGCCACGATCACCCGGACAACTGGAAGCGCTTCGCGGTCCTGTCCTACGTGGCATCGGCCATCGCTGGTGGCCTGATCAGGAACTGGTCGCCGGACGTCGTTCACACGCATGACTGGCAGACGGCGCTGACCTCCGTCTACATGAAATATTCGAGCACCGCCCGAAACGTGCCAAGTGTGCTGACCATTCACAATCTGGCTTTTCAGGGCCAGTTCCCGACCTCCGTCGTCAGCCAGATCGGCCTGCCGCCTGAGGCCGTATCGCTCGATTGCCTCGAGTATTACGGCGATATCAGTTATCTCAAGGGGGGCATCCGCACCGCCACTGCCATCACCACCGTCAGCCCCACTTATGCCCGCGAGGTGATTTCGCCCGAACTGGGCATGGGCATGGCGGGAGCCCTTGGTTCGCGACCGCGGGCGCTGACGGGTATTGTCAATGGCATCGACATGGAGATCTGGAACCCCGCCACGGACACCTATCTGCCCGCCACCTATGACCACAAGCGCATGAGGCTGAGAAGCCGCAACCGCGCGAAACTGCTGGAAATGTTCCGGCTCGATGACGGCCCTGGACCGATCTTTGCGGCAGTCACCCGGCTGACCTGGCAGAAGGGCGGCGACATGCTGGCCGAGGTAGCCGAGGAAATCTCCTATCTCGGCGGCCGGCTGATCGTGCTCGGCAAGGGTGAGGAGCACATCGAGACAGCACTTCTCGCCGCCGCCGGACGCCACCCTGATCGCATCGGTGTCCGGATCGGCTATGACGAGGCAACGGCCCACCTCATTCACGGCGGCGCCGACGTCATCATCCAGCCGTCCCGCTTCGAGCCCTGCGGTCTCACCCAGCTTTATGCCTTGCGTTATGGCGCAGTGCCGGTGGTGTCACGCACTGGCGGACTGTCCGAGACGATCATCGATGCCAATGATGCGGCGATCTCGGCCCGGGTGGCGACCGGCTTCCAGTTCCATCCGGCGACCCCCGAGAACCTTCGTCTTTCCATTCTTCGCGCCTTCGCGGCCTACCACGATCCGAAGAAATGGGCACGCCTTCAGAACCAGGGCATGAAGGCGAATTTCTCGTGGGAGCGAAGCGCCGAACAATATGCAACGCTCTATGCCCAGCTCATTCCGGACCGCCCGGCAATGGCGATCGTTTCATCAAGAGCCGCCGAGTAAAAGGCACTGATGCTGTCCCGCAAGATCCCGCCTATGCCGGGATAATTTCGGCGCGAGCAAAGCTTTCGTCAAGCGGCGCAGCAGCGACTGGGCAGCAAGATACCAGCCCGCTCTGCGAACATCCGCTCAGCGATCGATGTGCTTGAAATCAGGGCCATGCGGTCTTCGAAGCGGTGCCGCGGGGACGGCATGCCTGAACCGAAAGATCGAAACAGCGACATCTCGTTTTTCGTTGCGCAGGGGCAGGTGACAAAGTGCAGCGGCAATGCTCTAACTCTCTGAATTGCATGAACATGCTTTTGGGGCGGTATGACTTTTGAGGGGGGGCCGCGCGTGAAGAGAGTTTGTGATATCCGGCTGTTTTTGCCGAAACTTTGGCTGATGGTGGCTGTCATGGTTGTTGTGGCAGTCTGTGGCGGCAAGCCCGTTCTCGCGCAGACGCCCACTCCGGCTGTATCCGAGCAAAAGATCGATCAGCTGATCAAGCTGCTCGACGATCCGGAAGTCCGGGCCTTGCTGAACAAGAGCGCGGCCACGCCCACTTCGCCGGCCGCGGAACCAGCTGCGGACATGTCCGCGGAGACGTTCAGCACCTGGGGCAACAGGATCCGCGAGCATTTGCGCAATATCGGGCAGGCCGTCCCGCAGGTTTCCTCCGAATTCATGCGCGCCGGCGGCACCATTGCCGCAGAGATCAACGGCCACGGCCCGTTTGGTGTGTTCCTGCTTTTCCTGACGTTGGTTCTGATCGGTCTCGGTGCAGAGTGGCTGTTTCGCCGCATCGCCAGCCGCAGCCGCGCGCATGCGGCGCTGGTGGCCGGCGAAAGCGTGCTGCATCGGGCCGGCCACCACCTGTTTGCCGTTCTGGCGCCACTGGTGGCCTTCAGCCTGGCGAGCCTTGGGCTGTTCATGGCGCTGACATGGCCGCCGCTTCTGGAAGCGATCATGCTGCCCTTGCTGCTGGGCGTCATTGCCTGCCGCTTCGTGAACCGTATTGCCCGGCTGCTGCTCGTCGGCCCGCCGTCTGCAGAAGGTCTGGAGACCCCCCGCGGTCTCCTTGCGATCGATGCTGCCTCCGGCGCCTTCTGGTACAAACGCATCTTCTGGTTTTCCTGCATCTTTTTTGCGGGCTGGGCGTTCGCCGGCGTGATGACGGCACTTCATATCGCTCCTGCGGTTCGAGGCGTAGTCGTCTACATGCTTGGCCTCGGCTTGCTGCTGGTTGGCATCGAAACCGTCTGGAACCGTCCTGCGGCCATTGTCCGGCCGCAGGGCCGCGGTGTGATGGAGTGGGCGCTGACGGCCTATCTCTGCCTGTTGTGGGGTCTGTGGGTGGCAGGAGTGATCATCATTCTGTGGCTCGGCATCTATTCCCTGATCCTGCCCGGCCTTTTGAAGACGACGACCGCCACTGTGCGAAATGCATTCGCCGCCAAGCACGACGCTCCCGACGGCGGCAATCCGGTGATCGAGGTGCTTGTCGAACGCGGCGCGCGGGCCGGCATCATTGCGCTCGCTGTCGCCTGGCTTGCCTTCCTCGTCAACAGGCGATCCTCGATGTTCACCGGGGAAGGGATGACCGATCGTCTCATTCAAGGTGTCTTGGCGGGGGCCATCATTCTGCTTGTCGCCGATATTCTTTGGCAGATCGCCAAGGCGGTCATCAACCGTACAATTGAGCGAGCACGAATTGCCACCGGCGACGATGCCCAAAAAGCTCGAAACGCCCGCCTCCTGACATTGTTGCCGATTCTGCGGACCATGCTGGCGATTGTCATAGCGCTGATTGCGGTCATGATGGTGCTGTCCGGCCTCGGTGTGCAAATCGGCCCGCTGATTGCAGGGGCCGGCATCTTCGGCGTGGCGATCGGCTTCGGCTCGCAGACGCTGGTCAAGGATGTGATCAGCGGCGTCTTCTACATGATGGACGATGCCTTCCGGGTCGGCGAATACATCCAGGCCGGCAGCTACAAAGGGACGGTGGAATCCTTCAGCATCCGCTCCGTCAAGCTGCGCCACCATCGCGGCCCGGTCTTCACCGTGCCCTTCGGCTCGCTCGGCGCCATCGAGAACATGAGCCGCGACTGGGTGATCGACAAGTTCACCATCTCGGTCGCCTATGACACCGACATCAACAAGGTCCGGAAAATGGTCAAGGGCATTGGTGCGGCGCTGCTCGAGGACGAGGAGTTCGGCCCCTTCATCATCGAAACCGTCAAGATGAAGGGCGTTGAGCAGTTCGGCGACTACGGCATCAGTCTGAGCTTTGCGATGATGACCAAGCCCGGCTACCAGACGATGATCCGCCGGCGGGCCTACATGATGATCCGCGAGGTCTTCGTCCAGAACGGCGTCGTCTTTGCTTCGCCGACGGTCCAGGTGGCGGGCGGCGACCAGTCCTCGGCCGCTGCCGCGGCAGCAACCGTGAAAGCTGTGATGGACCAGAAGAAACTGGCCGAAGGCGGAGGCGAGGGGGCTTGAAGACGCCTTACTCGTCGTAGAGTTCCCGCAATGTTTTCAGCGTCTGTCTGAGAACGCCGCCTGACACGGAACCGAGGCGCTTGACGAGCCGTTGCTTGTCGAGCGCTCGGGACTGTTCCAGCAGGATGAGCCCGCGGATGCCCTGGAAGATGACGGGGACGCGAAAACCGGCGGGGCGGCGGCCGGACGTCATGGGCGCGACGATGACCGTGCGCAGATGGTTGAGGATCTCGGCCGGTGAAATGATCAGACAGCGCCGGGTTTTTCGGATTTCGCTGGCGGCTGTCGGATCAAGCCCGCAAGCCAGACGTCACCATGCTTTACCATGTCAGCGTGGCTGCCGAATTCTGGCCATTCAGGCTTGTCGTCCTCGGCGGCGGCAAAGCGCTTGGCGTCCTCCGCCCAGCCCTTACGCGGCGGATTGGCGATGCGCTCGATGACGATCCGGCCCGCCTCGACCTTGAGTTCGACACTGTCGCCGGCCTCGACACCGAACTCCGCCAAAAGCGGCTTCGGGATGATGACCGCCGCTGAATTGCCGATGTTTTTTACCGCGCTCAACATCGCACTTTTCCGTTCGCTGGCGATATCTCTATATCATCCATACGCGTTGGTTTTAACAAAGTTGCACGAAGGCCGGTTCCAATGGACGACCGGGCGACGACGAGCCGCCTGACGGTGTTCAGCCGGCCTCGCGCATTATCGCGTTCTTAGCGCTGGCGGGCCTTGCGGGCAGCATAACGGCGATCGCGTTCGGCCTTGCGTTCGGCTTCGTCGGCCACAACACGTGCGATGCGGTCGCGCTCGGCCTGTTCGCGGGCCGTCGCTTCAGCCTTCTGCTCTGCTTCTGCCGCTGCGGTTAGGGCCGCGGCTTCGGCGAGCTGGCGCTCGTTCTCTTCCTGCTTCAGGCGGTCGCGCTCGGCGCGGCGGGCTTCGCGTGCTGCCGCGTTCGCCTGCCGTTCGGCAAGCTTGGCGGCGAGTGCCGGATCATCCGCCTTCGGTGCCGATGCAAACTTCTTCAGAAGCTGCTGCTTGGCCTCGGCCGCAGCTTTGCGCCGATCGGCAAAGCCATTATCGGTTGCGTGTCTCAATCTTCGTCGTCCTTGTTGGTAGATTTATCGTTTGACCGGCCCTTGGCCGGCGAGAAGCTCGGGTCGCGAAAACCGCGACCACCTGCCATTTCGCATTTTGCGCTTCCTCAAGATAGAGCGGAAACACCAAAAAAACAGATAGGCCACCGTCTTTCGTGTCCTATTTCACTACGACCGAAGAATAACAGCGATATGGCGCCGGGGACAGCGCAGCGGGCAATCAGCGTTTTGCGGACTTCCTTGACGCAGGAAGCTTTACGGGCGTGTTGGCTTCCCTTTCCAGGCGTAACTCCCGCAGCCTGAGGGTTTTTGCTTCGCGCTCGGCCGCAACGTCGTCGATTTCCGAAATCGTCCGGTTGCGGGCCATGAACTGCGTCTGCGTCCTGCTGAAGGCGGTTTCTGCCTGATCGCGGGTTTTTGTCGAATTCTCGGTCACAATGATTATCCTTTGGCTCTCTCACCTGCATGCCATGTGGCCAATAATCGGCCACGAAAAAAGGCCAGGCGATATGCCTGACCTTCCATTGGGCGTTACCTCGTCAACGATGCCAGTACATCCGTGGTCACCGGAGAGGCTCCGTCCGATTTAGGCAGCCTGGAGCTGGCAAGCGGACATTTTGCCCGACTTGTTGTCGCGTTCCATCTCGTAGCCGATCTTCTGGCCTTCGACGATTTCGCGCATGCCGGCACGCTCGACAGCGGAGATGTGAACGAAAACGTCGGCGCCACCGTCGTCAGGCTGAATGAAGCCGAAGCCCTTGGTGGAATTGAACCATTTAACTGTGCCAGTGGTCATAACGAACCCTTTCAATAGCAACATGTATTCACCACCGTACGACGCACGGCGGGTCTTAATCTCGATTTTTGAAGGGGGAAGTTCGTCAGAGACGCGCTGAGCGCGGGCAGAAACAAATATCGGTCAAACAACTATCGATGACCGGTATATAGGCTCATCTTTCCGACTTGTCAACTTTTGGTTTTCTCGTTGTCTGCATTGACCTAAAGGTTGTATTTGTTTTTCATTCGCGTTGGCTGATCGCCGCCGCTATGGCGGCTTCCCGGAAATTTCGCGTCATGCGCCCGAACCTGGAAAGACGCGCGGGTGTCCGCTCCGCTGCATCGCAAGAGCACGCCCACTGGCGACTGCGACGGGTGCACTTTCATCGATCTGTGCGTGATATGAAACGCGAGCATCCTCGCGGGCTCGTTCCTTGAACAGTTTCTTTCGACTGTTCAGCTATTGGAGACAATCCGTCCAATCCCACACACCTATCACTAGACCGCAAATAGGCACATCTAAGGAGGCGAAACGAGGCCCGCTCCGGGCAGAAAGGGATCAGATCATGCTCACTCAGATCAAGGGACTGCATCACGTCACCTCGATGGCGGCAGATGCCCGCACCAACAACCAGTTCTTCACCGACGTGCTCGGCCTGCGCCGGGTCAAGAAGACCGTCAACTTCGATTCGCCCGACGTCTACCACCTCTACTATGGCGACGAGACAGGTGCCCCCGGCACGGTCATGACCTACTTCCCGTTCCCGGACATGGGCCCCGGTCGGCCGGGCACCGGCGAAGTCGGCACGACCGTCTTTTCGGTTCCCGAAGGCTCGCTCGGCTTCTGGAGCGACCGGCTGTCGAAACGCAGCGTTACCGGCCTGAAGGCGGAAGAGACCTTCGGCGAGAAGCGCCTGAACTTTGCCGGTCCCGATGGTGACGGCTTTGCACTGGTCGAAGTTCGGGACGACAACCGACCGGTCTGGACGGCAAATGGCGTCAGTCAGGATCACGCGATCCGCGGCTTCCACTCCGTCGCCATGCGCCTTCGCGACGAAGGGGCGACGGCCGAGCTTCTGAAGTTCATGGGTTATGAGACGCTTGAGGCCAGAGATGGCGTGACGCGACTGATCGTGCCCGGCGCCAATGGGGCCGGTCTCGTCGATCTCGAGACCATGCCGAACATCCAGCGCGGTCTGCAGGGTGCAGGCTCCGTGCACCATGTCGCCTTCTCGGTCGAAAACCGCGAAAAGCAGCTTGAGGTGCGCAAGGCACTGATGGATACGGGTTACCACGTCACGCCGGTGATCGATCGCGACTACTTCTGGGCGATCTATTTCCGCACACCGGGTGGCGTTCTGTTCGAGATCGCCACCAATGAACCGGGATTTGACCGCGACGAGGATACCGCCCATCTCGGCGAAGCGCTGAAACTGCCGCAGCAGCACAAGCATCTGCGGCCGATCCTCGAACAGCATCTACAAAAGCTCGAAGGCTAAGGGAGAAACATCATGGTTGACTATGGCTACGTGCACCGGCTGAAGGCCGGTGCACCCGGAAATCCGATCTTCTTCGTCTTCCATGGGACCGGCGGCGACGAGCGGCAGTTCTTCGATTTCGGCGGTGACCTCCTTCCGGATGCGACGATCGTCTCGCCGCGTGGCGACGTCTCCGAACATGGGGCGGCGCGCTTCTTCCGGCGCACCGGCGAGGGCGTCTACGATATGGCAGACCTTGCCCGGGCGACCGACAAGATGGCGGCGTTCGTCGCCACGCTTGCCAGGGAATACGAGGCATCTGAAGTGATCGGGCTTGGCTTTTCGAACGGCGCCAACATCCTTGCCAATCTGCTGATCGAGAAGGATCTGTTCGACAAGGCAATCCTTTTGCATCCGCTCATTCCCTTCAAGCCGAAGGACAATGCGACGCTTGAGGCCAGACAAATCCTGATCACCGCCGGCCAGCGCGACCCCATCTGCCCGGCTCCGCTGACGCAAGCCCTTGCCGACTATTTTACGGCGCAGAAGGCGGCCGTGGATATCGAATGGCACACGGGCGGGCACGATATCCGGCAGAACGAGATCGAGGCGGTTCAGCGGTTTTTGAGGTGAGTGCTGCCGGCTCCCTCTTGTCCCCAGCAGGGAGAAGTGCCGAGCGAATGCGAGGCGATGAGGGGTGGTTCGGCAGGCTTCGAAATCAATGGCTTCGCCCCATCATCCGGCCCGCGGCCTGTCCTCGGGCTTGCCGAAGGCAAGTCCCGGGGAAGCCACCTTCCCCCCCGCCGGGGAGAAGAGCGTGTTCGCCGCTCCTGCGAGCAACAAATGCCGGAACGCGGTTCCCCTCAATACCCCCTTGCGGCCCCCGCCGCAGCCCGGCTGTCCATCGCGCCATTGTACCTTGCGCCGCCGCCTTCCTCGATTTCGGCCAGGTTCTCACCGCCCACAAGAATGCCGGCCGCTTGTCCCCAGATCGGCCAGCTCGCATCGATCTGCACATCATGGCCCATTTCCGTCAGCAGCTTCAGCGTATCGGACGACAGCGCATAGGGCTCCATATAGACCTTGTCCGGCAGCCATTGGTGATGGATGCGCGGGGCGTCGATGGCTTCCTGGATGCTCATGCCGTGATCGATGACGTTGATGATGGCTTCCAACGTGATGGTGATGATGCGGGCGCCGCCGGGGCTGCCGATGATCATGAAGGGCTTGCCGTCCTTGGAGATGATGGTCGGACTCATCGACGACAGCGGCGTCTTCTTCGGCGCGATGGCGTTCGCCTCGCCCTGCACCAGGCCATAGAGATTGGGTGAGCCCGGCTTTGAGGTGAAATCGTCCATCTCGTTGTTGAGCAGGATGCCGGTTCCGGCTGCGACGACGCCGGCGCCGAAGGAGCCGTTCAGCGTATAGGTGACCGCGACCGCGTTGCCGTCCTTGTCGATGATCGAATAATGCGTCGTCTCGGAGCTTTCGCCCATGCCCTTCGGCATCAGGTCCTGTGAGACCCCGGCCTTGAAGGGATTGATCTTGGCGCGGATTTCCTTGGCGTAGGCCTTGTCAAGCAGCTTTGCGACGGGGTTTTCGACGAAATCCGGATCGCCGAGCGCGGAGTTTCGGTCGACATAGGCGTGACGCATGGCCTCGATCATCACATGCACGGTCTGCGCCGAGCCATGGCCCGTGAAGGCAATCGGGTAGCCTTCCAGCACGTTGAGGATTTCGCAGATGATGACGCCGCCCGAGCTCGGCGGCGGCGAGGAGACGATGTGGTAGCCGCGATAGTCGCACTCGACCGGCTTCAGCTCGCGCACGCTATATTGCTCGAAATCGGCCTTGGCGAGAATGCCGCCGGTCGCCGCGCTTGCCTTGACGATATTGTCGGCGATGGCGCCCTTGTAGAAGGCGTCGGCGCCATGTTCGGAAATGCTCGTCAGGCTCTCTGCAAGATCGGGCTGCAGCAGTTTCTCGCCGATCTCGAAGGGCTTGCCGTCGGGTTTGAGGAAGATCGCGGCAGCCGCCTTGTCCGTCGACAGTTTCTTCGCCCCATTGGCGAGCGAGGCGACGTCGCCCTGTTCGAGGACGAAGCCCTCCTTGGCGAAGCGGACCGCCGGGCCCAGAAGTTCGGCGCGTGACAGCGTGCCGTAGCGCTCGCGCGCCGTCTCGAAGCCCATGACGGAGCCGGGCACGCCGACGGCGAGATATCCGGTGGTGCTGGCGCCTTTGACGATCTCGCCCTTGTCGTCGAGATACATGGTCTTGGTTGCGGCGAGCGGCGCGCGTTCGCGGAAATCGAGGAAAGTCGCCTTGCCGTCCTTCAGCCGGATGGTCATGAAGCCGCCGCCGCCGATATTGCCGGCGGTCGGGTAGACGACGGCAAGCGCATAGCCGACGGCAACCGCTGCATCAACCGCGTTGCCACCCTTCTTCAGGATCTCGACGCCGACATCGGAGGCGAGATGCTGGGCGGTAACAACCATGCCATGTTCGGCCTTGACTGGCTCGGGCGAGGCGGCGAGGGCAGGCGAAAGGGCGAGGGAAAAGACGAGAGCAAAGGAAGCGAAGGTGCGGGCAACGGGTTTCATGGCGGTCTCCCGGTTCCAGTTTTTCGGACGGTGCATCTTTGCCGAGATCACGCGGCAATGCCAGTCATTTCACCCCGCCTCGAGGGGGGAGGGTCGCAGCGAAGCTCCGGGGCGGGGTGATTTTCGCATCAAGCAATGGTACCCCCCCACCCGCCGCACATGAGAAAGATCGGATTCAATCTTTGTTGGTAATTTTCCGTTAGCAATTGACGTCAGTGGGCGCGGCGGCGCCGTGGGCTTTTGTTTTGCGTGTGTGGTCCTATGCGTCTATCGGCTGTTCTAGCACTCTTCCTCGTCGGCCTTGCCCTTTCGGGCTGCGGTTCGCGGCCGGACAGCGGCGCGGCGGCGCGGCCGTCGCCGGAGACGACCAACTCGGTCACGCAACCGGTCGTCCCCGTGCCTTCGGCGGAGGTGGCTGATGCCGGCATTGAGGCCGCGCCGCAGCAGGAGGAACTGGCCTGGGCGGGACAGGTGCCGCAGCCGCAGGCCTTCGAGGCGGTGGCGACCGAGGGCATGGCCATTCCGACGGAGAGGCCGGTTGCGCTGATGACGCCCGACGATCCCGCGATCGAGACGAAGCCGGGCAGGCGGGCGCAGATCTACAGCCGCCAGTTCCGCGACGCGCATCCAATCAATTTCGGTTCCCGCTCGCCGAGGAAGCTTGCGGTGCATGGCGTCGACATTTCGCGCTGGCAGGGCGAGATCGACTGGGCAAGGCTCAGGAGCCAAGGGGCGAACTTCGCCTATATCAAGGCGACCGACGGCGGCGACCATCTCGACCCGATGTTCAGGAAGAACTGGAAACGCGCGAAGGAGGCCGGGCTGAAGCGGGGCGCCTATCACTTCTTCTACTGGTGCCGCACCGCCGGCGAACAGGCCGACTGGTTCATCCGCAACGTGCCGCGCGACCCACAAGCGCTGCCGCCGGTGATCGACGTCGAATATAACGGCGAGTCGAGCTGCAAGCGCCGCATCTCGCGGGCGAAAGTGCTGGAAAAAATGCAGGTCTTCATGGACAAGCTGGAGCGGCACTACGGCCAGCGCCCGGTGATCTACACCGCACCGGACTTCTATCGCGACAATCTGGACGGCGAATTCCCGAACCACCCCTTCTGGCTCCGCTCCGTCGCCGCCCACCCCTCGAAAGTCTATCCGGGCCGCAAATGGCTGTTCTGGCAATATTCCGGCTCCGGGCTTTCGCATGGGGTTGAAGGCAGGATCGACCTCAATGTGTTCCATGGGAGCGAGGAGGATTGGCATGGGTGGGTGGCGGGGCTGTAAGGTGAGGACGATCTAGCGCCTGATCCCGTCATGCCTGTACTTGTCACAGGTATCCAGCCAAGCAGCGAGAGACGCCCGTTCCGGTATTGCAAGAGTCCTTTGGCGGAGGAGAAAGAGCAAAATCGGCGACCGTTTGAATGGGCGGCTTCGGACCGCCCACTACCGCAAGACGAATCGAGGTAGCCAGAGCAGCACAGAAGGCCTACGGCCCACAGCGGGCGGCTGTGCCGCCTGCCGTTGTGGTACCACAGTCGACCGACGGATTGATGGAACTAAACCCGGTTCTGGACGTTGAGTTGGGTTGGAGTCTATCACGACCAACGCACCGTGCAGTAAGCACGATGGAGATGGCCAGGTACTCCGAGGAGACCTACATGGATATCACCACACTTCTCGTCATAGTTCTCATACTTGTCTTGCTGGGCGGCGGTTTTTACGGCCGAGGACGCTGGTATTAGCCAACGCTTACACGCTATGGATGGCTGTCCAGTGACAGGCGGACTTCCGTGCGGCAAAGTTATTGGCTGGCTACCGCCAGCCAACAACGATAACGCCAGGGCATGCCTCAAAGAGTAACAAGTCCGAAGGCCAAAAGGCTGCCGAAGCAGGTGTCGAGGCTTTCGGAAAGATCTTGGCCCGTAGTTGCCGCTGATCCCGTATCGATGCTGCTTACGCACGCAAAAGTGGGCCGGCAATACATAGTCAAAAATACCACGTCGCCCCGGCGTAGCTGGCGGGCGCTTTCACGCCACCACCCGTCCCCCCATCGCCCGCGTCACCCCCGCCGCCGCTTCCCGCACCACCGGCCCGAGTTCCGTCAGCTTCCCATCCGGCAGCCGGACCGCCGGCCCCGACACCGAAATCCCGGCGATCGCTTCGCCGTATTCGTTGAAGATCGGGGCGGCGAGGCAGCGCATGCCGAGCGTGTGTTCTTCGTCGTCGATGGAGAAGCCGCGGGTGCGGATGGCTGCGAGGTCGGTCATGAGTTTGGGGAGGGTGTCGCGGGTGTTGGCGGTGAAGCGGGGGAGCGGGCGTGTCGCGAACAGACTTTCGACAGCCGGTTCGCCCCAGGTCGAGAGGATGGCCTTGCCGATGCCGGAGGCGTGGATCGGGCCGCGGCGGCCGGGGCGGAAGAAGGCGCGCATCGGGGCGTGGCTTTCGACCTGCGAGATGAAGACGACGTCGCCGCCGTCCTCGATGCCGATATTGGCGGTTTCGCCTGAGTGTTCCATCAGCTGTTTCAGGAAGGGGCGGCTGATCGTGCCAAGCTTGCGGAAGCGCAGGAAGGCGTTGCCGATCTCGAAAGCCCTCAGCCCGATCGTCCAGGCACCGGTTTCGGCGTCGTGGGCGACCATGCCGTGCGCGCCAAGCGAGGTGAGCAGGCGGTGGACGGTCGAGGGGGCCATGCCAGACTGGTCGGCAAGCTCGGTGAGGGCAGCACCATCGGCGCTTGCCACGAGGTCAAGCAGTTTCAGGCTGCGGTCAAGCACCTGGACGGAGGAGGGGGCGGCGTTTTCATTGGCCTTGCGGCCGGGTTTGGCGCGCAATTGATCCTGTTTCGGTGATTGCGGCTTGTCTGCCATGTGCGTCCTTTGCCCCGTTTTCTCATGACATATTGCATCGTTGCGCGAACCGGAACTGGTTTGCGGAGCCATGCGGCGTTTCCTTACCTCTCCCCGCCTGCGGGGAGAGGTAAGGAAAGAATTTGAAGCCGGCCTGATGCTCCCCCGCAGCAGAATTCGCGTGGATGTCAGCGCTTGCCGCGAGCTCCCTCTTCTCCCCACCGGCGGGGAGAATTGGGAGTTCGCGATCCATAGGCGTTTACCCTGCCCCTGGTGACATCGATTGCTTCCGATTCGTTGAAAATGTTTATTTCCATATGATGGGAATGATTTCCATTATTTAATTGCGACCTCGAGAAAAAGGACTACCCTCACTCTCAGACGATGGAGGATCTAGTCATGGCGAAAATGCGCGCTGTCGATGCGGCGGTTCTGGTTCTGGAGCGGGAAGGCGTCGATTGCGCCTTCGGGGTTCCGGGCGCGGCGATCAATCCCTTTTATTCGGCGCTGAAGGCGCGCGGCTCGGTCAGGCACATCCTGGCGCGGCATGTCGAGGGCGCCTCGCATATGGCGGAAGGCTATACGCGCGCCCGGCACGGTAATATCGGCGTGTGCATCGGCACCTCGGGGCCGGCCGGCACCGACATGATCACCGGGCTCTATTCGGCCCAGGCGGACTCGATTCCGATCCTCTGCATCACCGGCCAGGCGCCTCGCGCCCGCCTCGACAAGGAGGACTTCCAGGCCGTTGACATCGCCAAGATCGCAGGGCCGCTGACCAAATGGGCGGTCACCGTCATGGAGCCGGCGCTGGTGCCGTTCGTCTTCCAGAAGGCGTTTCATCTGATGCGCTCGGGCCGCCCCGGGCCGGTGCTGATCGACCTGCCGGTCGACGTGCAGCTCGCCGAGATCGAGTTCGACATCGGCACCTATGCCTCGCTCGGCGCCTACAAGCCCTCGGCGACGCGGGCTCAAGCCGAGAAGGCGATCGCCATGCTGAACGAGGCCGAGCGGCCGCTGATCGTCGCCGGCGGCGGCATCATCAATGCGGATGCCTCTGATCTCTTGACCGAATTCGCCGAGATCACCGGCGTTCCGGTCATCCCGACGCTGATGGGCTGGGGCACGATCCCGGACGATCATCCGCTGATGGCCGGCATGTGCGGGCTGCAGACCTCGCACCGCTACGGCAATGCCAATCTCTTGGCGTCGGACTTCGTGCTCGGCGTCGGCAACCGCTGGGCCAACCGCCATACCGGCAACGTGCCGACCTATACGGAGGGGCGCAAGTTCATCCATGTCGATATCGAGCCGACGCAGATCGGCCGCGTCTTCGCGCCGGATTTCGGTATCGTCTCGGATGCGGGCGCAGCACTGAAGCTGTTCCTCGACGTCGCGACCGAATGGAAGACGGCGGGCAAGTTGCGCGACTGGTCTGGCTGGGCGGAGGAATGCCGCGAGCGCAAGCGCACCATGCTGCGCAAGACGCATTTCGACCAGACGCCGCTGAAGCCGCAGCGCGTCTACGAGGAGATGAACAAGGCGTTCGGCCGCGACACCTGCTATGTCTCGACGATCGGCCTCAGCCAGATCGCTGGCGCGCAGTTCCTGCATGTCTACAAGCCGCGCAACTGGATCAATTGCGGCCAGGCGGGGCCGCTCGGCTGGACGCTGCCTGCAGCGCTCGGCGTGCGCGCGGCGGATCCGGACCGGCCGATCGTGGCGCTCTCGGGCGACTATGATTTCCAGTTCATGATCGAGGAATTGGCGGTCGGCGCCCAGCACAGGCTGCCCTACCTGCATGTGGTCGTGAACAATTCCTATCTCGGCCTCATCCGCCAGGCGCAGCGCGGCTTTAACATGGATTTCGAGGTGAGCCTCGCCTTCGACAACATCAACGCGTCGGGCGATGCGGAGAAAGGGTACGGCGTCGATCACGTGGCCGTCGCCGAAGGCCTCGGCTGCAAGGCGATCCGGGTGAGGAGCCCGAACGAGTTCCAGGAGGCTTTCGCGAAGGCAAAGGCTTTGATGGACGAACATCAGGTGCCGGTCGTCATCGAATTCATACTCGAGCGCGTCACCAATATTTCCATGGGTGCGGACATCAATGCGGTCGTCGAGTTCGAGGAGCTTGCCGAGCGCGGCGAGGATGCGCCGACGGCGATCATGGCGCTGCTCGACTGATCACAGAACAAGGAGGATTGTTCATGCCGAAGTTTGCGGCAAACCTGACCATGCTTTTCAACGAGGCGCCGTTCCTCGACCGGTTCGCGCTGGCCGCCAAGGCCGGGTTCGAGGCGGTGGAATATCTCTTTCCCTATGATTTCGACGCCCACGCGCTGAAGGCTGCCCTCGATGCCAACGGCCTGCTCCAGGTGCTGCACAACCTGCCGGCCGGCGACTGGGCCGGCGGCGAGCGCGGCATCGCCATTCTGCCCGACCGGATCGACGAGTTTCGGCGCGGCGTGGCCAATGCCATCGACTACGCGACGGCGCTCGGTTGTACCCAGGTCAACTGCCTCGCCGGCATCGCCCCGACAGGCGTTTCCGATGACGTCCTGCGGGCGACCTTCGTTGCCAATCTCAGACTGGCGGCGACCGAACTCGGCAAACACGGCATCCGGCTTTTGATCGAGCCGATCAACTGCTTCGACATTCCGGGCTTTTACCTCAACACGGTGGATGAGGCGGCCTCGATCATCGCGGAGGTCGGCAGCGACAACCTGTTCATCCAGTACGACCTTTACCACCAGCAGAGGACGCAAGGCGAGCTGATCGGCACCTATCTAAAGCATAGGGACCGGATCGCCCATATCCAGCTCGCCGACAATCCGGGTCGCAACGAGCCCGGCACCGGCGAGATCAACTATCCCTTCGTCTTTTCGGCGCTCGAAGCCGCCGGATATGACGGCTTCATCGGCTGCGAATACAAGCCGCGCACGACGACATCCGAAGGGCTCGGTTGGCTGTCAGAGGCAAACCGCCAGCCCCGCAGCGCAGACATCATCAAGATCAGGAGCTAAGCATCATGGCCACAATCGGCTTTATCGGACTGGGTATCATGGGCACGCCGATGGCGCGCCACCTGCAGGATGCCGGCCACAGCGTCGTCACCTCGAAATTCTTCATCCCGCCGAAGCAGGAACTCGTCAACAACGGCCTGCTGTTTGCGGAAAATCCGAAGGCGTTAGCCGAAGAGGTCGACATCATCATCCTGATGCTGCCGGACACGCCGGAAGTGAAGGATGTCCTGTTCGGCGAAAACGGCGTTGCCTACGGCCTGTCGAAGGGCAAGCTGGTCATCGACATGAGCTCGATCTCGCCGATCGAGACCAAGGAATTCGCCAGGAAGGTCCGCGAGACGGGCGCCGAATATATGGATGCGCCGGTCTCCGGCGGCGAGGTCGGTGCCAAGCAGGCGTCGCTGTCGATCATGGCCGGCGGCACTGAGGAAAGCTTCGAGCGGGCGCTGCCGCTGTTCAAGCTGATGGGCAAGAACATCACGCTGGTCGGCGACTGCGGCGACGGTCAGGTGACCAAGGTCGCCAACCAGATCATCGTCGCACTGACCATCGAGGCCGTGTCCGAAGCACTGGTCTTCGCCTCCAAGGCCGGAGCCGACCCGGCGCGGGTGCGCGAAGCGCTGATGGGCGGGTTTGCCTCCTCCCGCATCCTGGAAGTGCACGGCGACCGGATGATCAAGCGCACCTTCGATCCCGGGTTCCGGATCTCGCTGCACCAGAAGGATCTCAATCTGGCACTGCAAGGGGCAAAATCACTTGGCATCTCGCTGCCGAACACGGCTGCAACCCAGGAACTGTTCAACAACTGCGCCGCCAATGGCGATGCCGGTCTTGATCACTCGGGCCTCGTCAAGGCTCTGGAACGCATGGCCAACCACGCGGTCGCCTGACGACAGGACCGGGCGGCAAGGAGGAAGGCCGCCCGGTCTTTTATTGGATGAGGATAGGAAATATGGCGGCGATCGCGGACCCCAAGGCTTTTCTCGAAACGTTGTTTCACGCGGCAGTCGCCGCTGCCGATCCAGCCAGGGTGCTGGCGGCGAACCTGCCGGAGAAGCCGAAGGGCAAAGCGGTGGTCATCGGTGCCGGCAAGGGTGCCGCGCAGATGGCGCAGGTGTTCGAACGACTGTGGGACGGGCCGCTTTCGGGGGCGGTCGTGACGCGCTACGGCTATGGCGCACCCTGCGAGCGGATCGAGGTGCTGGAGGCATCGCATCCGCTACCGGATGAAAATGGCTTGAAGGCGTCAATGCGGCTGATGCAGGAGGTAAGCGGGCTGACGGAGGATGATCTTGTCGTCGCGCTGATCTGCGGCGGCGGATCGGCACTGCTGCCGATGCCGGCGGCTGGGCTGACACTGCAGGACGAGATTGCCGTCAACCGGGCGCTGCTGGCCTCCGGTGCGCCGATTAGCGTCATGAATGCGGTGCGCAAGCAGGTCTCCCGGATCAAGGGCGGGCGGCTGGCGGCTGCGGCGTATCCCGCAAGGGTTGTGTCTTTGGTCGTGTCGGACATTCCCGGCGATGATCCGGCGCTGGTTGCTTCAGGCCCGACAATCCCCGATGGCAGTACGCGCGAGGATGCGCTGAGATATATCGAGCGTTATCGGCTGGACCTGCCACAAAAAGCCATGGATTTCATCCGCGGCGGCGACTGCGCCGCACCAACACCGTCCGATCCGCGCTTTGTAGGCAATACCGTCCATCTCGTGGCATCGGCTGCGGGTTCACTGGCGGCGGCGGCGGAGGCGGCGCGCGCGGTCGGCGTCGAGGCCGCCATTCTCTCGGATGCGATGGAAGGGGAGGCGAGCGAGGTCGCGCGCGTGCATGCCGCGATCGCGCGAGAAGTTGCCGTGCGCAACCGGCCGTTCAAGAAGCCTGTCGTCATTCTCTCCGGGGGCGAGACCACCGTGACGATCAAGGAGGGGGGCAGGGGCACGGGTAAGGGCGGGCGCAACAGCGAGTTCCTTCTGTCTCTGGCTCTCGGTATCGACGGATGCACCGATGTCTCGGCGCTTGCGGCGGATACGGATGGGATCGATGGGTCTGAAGACAATGCCGGGGCGTTTGCCGATGGCACTTCGATTGCGCGCCTTGCCGCAAACAATATCGATGCCGCGGCACTTCTCGACCGCAATGACAGCTGGTCCGCCTTCGATGCGATCGGCGATATTTTCAAGCCGGGGCCGACGGGCACGAACGTCAATGATTTTCGGGCGATCCTCGTTCAATAACTGTATCCTTGAGCGAAAATCTGGAACCAAACGCCGGCTTGCCTGTTTGTCCCCTCAGGGTTCAATATCACGAGGATCAAGGCGATGCTGAAATCACTGACTGCCGATGTGTTCGGCATGGGTGTCGATCCGCAGCATGGCGGCGAAAGCCTTGTCGATTTCGAATGGCGATACCGGGTTCTCGTTATCTTTCCCTGCGAGGATCGCAGTAAGGCCACGCGCCAGGCCAATATGCTGTTGGCCGAAACCGAGGGGCTACGGGAGCGCGATTTGATCGTGCTGGAAGTCGGCCGCGACGATGTGACGGTGCTGTTCGGGCCGCATTACGCTCTCAATCCCTACGCTATCCGCTACGATCTCGATGTCGCCGATGGCGTCTTTGCCCTGCTGCTTGTCGGCAAGGATGGATTGGTCAAGCTGCGGTCGGACGATGTCGTGCCTGTCTCCACCATTTTCGAGTTGATCGACCAAACGTCGCAACCGAAACCTTCAAACTGAGGCGAGATCACTGCCGTGCTTGCAGCCATTCCATGATGCCGCGCGCGGCGGCGCGGCCGGTGGCGAAGCAGGCCGTCAGCAGATACCCGCCGGTGGGAGCCTCCCAGTCCAGCATCTCTCCGGCGGCGAAGACGCCGGGAAGCACTTTCAGCATATATCGCCTGTCGAGACTGTCGAAGCAAATGCCGCCGGCCGAGGAAATGGCTTCGGCAATGGGGCGCGGCCTGAGCAGCGGGATGGGCAGTGCCTTGATTAGTCGTGCCAGTTTCCCGGGATCGTTCAGGGCGGCCACGGGCGCGACTTCCCGCACCAGAACAGATTTGACGCCTTCCAGGCCGGCGCCCTTGCGCAGGCGATTGGAGAGGCTTGCCTTTGCGTCCTGCCGGGCAAGGTCCTCGGTCAGGCGCTCGACGCTTCTTCCAGGAGCGAGATCGACCGACAGCGCAGCTTTTCCGTCTCGCGCCAGCGTGTCGCGCAGCGCCGCTGCATGCGCATAGACGAGGCTGCCCTCGATCCCATGTTCGGAGACCACGAATTCGCCGGGAAAGGTCCCGGCATCCGACGTGGCCGTTACCGATTTCAGCGGCGCGCCGGCCAAGCGGGTTTTGAAGATATCGCTCCAGGCAACGTCGAAGCCGCAATTGGCGGGGTGGAGGTCGGTTATTTCAACGCCCTTGCCGCGCAGCAAGGTGGTCCAGGCTCCATCCGATCCCAAGCGCGGCCAGCTGGCGCCGCCGAGCGCGAGCAGCGTCGCGTCGCTGCGGATCACTGTCCTTCCATTCGGCGTTTCAAAGACAAGATCGTCGCCGGCAAAACCCGTCCAGCGATGACGTGTGAGCATTGTTACGCCTTGCGCTTCGAGCCTGCCGAGCCAGGCGCGCAGAAGCGGCGACGCCTTCATGACGTTCGGGAAAACGCGCCCGGACGTGCCGACGAATGTTTCTGTGCCGAGCCCTGCCGCCCAGGCGCGTACATTGGATGGCGTGAAGGCATCGAGCGCCGGGCGCAATCTGTCGGATGCGCCTGCGAACCGGATGGCGAAGCGTTCGTAGTCCTCGGAATGGGTGATGTTGAGGCCGGATTTACCGGCCAGCAGGAATTTCCGGCCGAAGGTCGGCATCCCGTCATAGACTGTCACCACATGGCCGGACAGCGAAAGCACCTCTGCCGCCATCAGGCCTGCCGGCCCGCCGCCGATGATCGTGATCTGTTTTCCTGCCATGATCTTTCCGCTGCCGTTGTCGTGGTTCCGTCTTGAAGCTTGCCGGCGTCGTATGCAAGGGCGAGAGCGACGGTAGCCGATTGTCCGGACAATCCAAACGACGGCTTTCCCGCGGCGATTTTTTGCAAATCATGCGTGCAAGCCTCTGTCTTGGTTCGGAAATTGTTGCGCGGGTGTGATAGTCTCGAAATTCGACACCGGTACGGCGGAAGAGGAGTCCGTTGCGCCGGCATCACTCGACGGCTGTGAACTCGCAGGAGAGCAGTGTCCGCCAAGCGCCTCGGTCGAGGTCGCGGAGGATATCGCTCGTACCCGGCATAGAGCAGCGTGATAGGGAGGAGGCCCGATGTATTCAGGTGGTTTGAGCTTTGCCCTGGGCGAAGAAATCGAGGCGCTGCGCGAGACCGTACGCCGGTTTGCCAGCGAGCGCATCGCGCCGCATGCAGCCGACATCGATCGAGACAACAGCTTTCCGACGCCGCTCTGGCGGGAGCTGGGCGATCTCGGGCTGCTCGGCATCACCGCGGGGGAAGCTTACGGCGGAAGCGGTCTCGGTTATCTCGCCCATTGCGTGGCGATGGAGGAGATCAGCCGCGCTTCGGCGTCGGTGGGCTTGAGCTATGGGGCGCATTCCAATCTCTGCGTCAACCAGATCAACCGCAACGGCTCGGATGCGCAAAAGCAGCAATATCTGCCGAAGCTGGTTTCCGGTGAGCATGTCGGAGCGCTGGCGATGTCCGAGCCGGGCGCGGGCTCCGATGTCGTCTCGATGAAGCTCAGGGCCGACAAGCGCGGCGATCGTTATGTGCTGAACGGCAGCAAGATGTGGATCACCAATGGTCCGGATGCCGATGTGCTGGTGGTCTATGCCAAGACCGATCCGCAGGCAGGTCCGCGCGGCATAACGGCGTTCCTGATCGAAAAGGGTTTCTCCGGCTTTTCCACCGGCCAGAAGCTCGACAAGCTCGGCATGCGCGGCTCCAATACCTGCGAACTGATCTTTAGCGATTGTGAGGTGCCGAAGGAGAATGTGCTCGGCAGCGTCGGCGGCGGTGTCCGCATCCTGATGTCGGGCCTCGACTACGAGCGCGTCGTGCTCTCTGCAGGGCCGCTCGGAATCATGGCGGCTTGCCTCGACGCCGCTGTCCCCTATCTGCATGAAAGAAAGCAGTTCGGTCAGCCGATCGGAGAATTCCAATTGATGCAGGGCAAGATCGCCGACATGTACGTGACGCTGAATGCCGCGCGCGCCTATGTCTACGCCGTGGCATCCGCCTGCGACCGCAGCGAGACGACCCGCAAGGACGCGGCCGGCTGTATCCTCTATGCGGCAGAGCGGGCGACGGCGCTGGCGCTCGAAACCATCCAGGTGCTGGGCGGCAACGGCTATACGAACGACTATCCGGCGGGCCGTCTGCTCAGAGATGCAAAACTCTATGAGATCGGCGCGGGAACCTCGGAGATACGGCGTATGCTGATCGGCAGGGAGATCTTCGGCGAGTCGGCATAACACCAGGGGTGAAGGAGTGCAGAATGTTTGGTCGATCGGGGGATGAATGGCCGTTCTGAAATCGCAGATTTCGACGTCTTCGGAGGCATTCCGTGCCAACAGCGCGGCGATGAGCGAAGCGATGCGCGTGGTGGAGGAGGCAGCACTTCTGGCGGCCGGCGGCGGCGGCGAGATGGCGCGCGATCGCCATGTCAGCCGCGGCAAGATGCTGCCGCGCGAGCGCGTGGCCCAGCTGGTCGATCCGGCGACGCCCTTCCTCGAAGTCGGTTTGACCGCCGCGCATGGGCTCTACAACGGTGATGCGCCAGCTGCAGGCTTGATCACCGGGATCGGCCGCGTGTCCGACCGCGACTGCATGATTGTCTGCAATGACGCCACCGTCAAAGGCGGCACCTACTATCCGATGACGGTGAAGAAGCATTTGCGGGCACAGGAGGTCGCGGCGGAGAACAATCTGCCCTGCATCTATCTGGTCGATTCCGGCGGCGCCAACCTGCCGAACCAGGACGAGGTTTTTCCGGATCGCGATCATTTCGGCCGTATCTTCTACAACCAGGCCAACATGTCGGCCGCCGGCATTCCGCAGATCGCGGTGGTGATGGGGTCGTGTACGGCGGGCGGCGCCTATGTTCCGGCGATGTCGGACGAGGCGATCATTGTCGAGGGGCAGGGGACGATCTTTCTGGCCGGTCCGCCGCTGGTTCGGGCAGCGACGGGGGAGATCGTCTCATCCGAGGATCTGGGCGGCGGTGACGTGCATACGCGGCTGTCCGGCGTGGCCGACCATCTGGCGCGCGACGATGCGCATGCGCTGGCGTTGGCGCGCCGGTCTGTCGCCAATCTGAACCGGCCAGGAATTGCCACCGTCGAGCGGCAAGCGCCGGAGGAACCAATCTACGATCCGGACGATATTCCAGGCATCGTCCCACCCGACCTGCGCACGCCCTATGACATTCGCGAAGTGATTGCCCGCATTGTGGATGGTTCCCGGCTGGACGAGTTCAAGGCGCGATACGGCACCACGCTTGTCTGTGGCTTTGCTCATGTGCACGGTATCCCCGTCGGCATCATCGCCAACAATGGCGTGCTGTTTTCGGAATCGGCGCTGAAGGGCACGCATTTCGTCGAGCTGTGTTCACAGCGAAAGATTCCTCTTGTCTTCATGCAGAACATCACCGGCTTCATGGTCGGGCGGAAATACGAGACGGAAGGTATTGCCAAGCACGGCGCCAAGCTGGTGACGGCGGTGGCGACGACCAAGGTGCCAAAGATCACCATGCTGGTCGGCGGCTCCTTCGGCGCCGGCAATTACGGTATGGGCGGTCGGGCCTTTTCGCCGCGTTTCCTCTGGACCTGGCCGAACAGCCGCATTTCGGTGATGGGCGGCGAGCAGGCGGCGGGCGTTCTGGCGACCGTGCGCGGCGATGCGCTGAAGCGGGCAGGCACGCCCTGGACGGAGGAAGACGAGGCGAAGTTCAAGCAGCCGGTGCTGAACCTGTTCGAAACCCAGAGCCATCCGCTCTACGCCTCGGCGCGGCTCTGGGATGACGGCATCATCGATCCGCGCAAGAGCCGCGACGTGCTGGCACTCTCCCTTTCGGCGACCTTGAATGCGCCGATAGACGATACCCGATTTGGTCTGTTCAGGATGTGAGGAGATGACAATGAAACGCGACGTTTTCAATGCCAAGAATGCCCCTCAACCGCGCGGCGGCTATTCGCAAGCCGTCCGGCTCGAGGATTTCCAGCGGTTGCTTCTCGTCAGCGGCCAGATCCCGACGGATTCCGACGACACCGTACCAGCCGGCTTCGAAGCGCAGGCACGGCAGGTCTGGCTCAATGTCGACGCGCAGCTGAAAGCGGCGGGAATGACCAAGGCGGACATCGTCAAGGTGACGACCTATCTCGCTGACCGGCACCATACGATGGCCAACCGCGAGATCCGCAGCGAGTACCTGGGCAATCTGGCGCCGGCAATGACGGTGGTGATCGCCGGTATTTTTGACGGGGCCTGGCTTCTCGAGGTCGAAGTCGTCGCCGCGCAGTAGACCGGAATAGATCATGTTTTCGAAGATCCTCATTGCCAATCGCGGTGAAATCGCCTGCCGCATCATCCGCACGGCACAGCGCCTCGGTATCCGCACGGCAGCAGTCTATTCCGATGCCGATTCCGGCGCACTTCATGTCGAAATGGCCGATGAGGCTTTCCGCATCGGCACTGCCGTGGCAGCCGAGAGCTATCTGTCGATCGAGCGTATCGTCGGTGCGGCGCAACGGTGCGGCGCGCAGGCGGTCCATCCGGGCTATGGCTTTCTGTCGGAGAACGCGGATTTCGCCGAGGCGGTCGAGGCAGCCGGAATGGCCTTCATCGGACCTTCGCCGGCTGCCATTCGCGCCATGGGCCTGAAGGACGCCGCCAAGGTGCTGATGGAGCAATCGGGCGTGCCGGTGGTTCCCGGTTATCATGGGGACAATCAGGACGCTGCGTTCCTGACCGAGCGCGCCGCCGAGATCGGCTTTCCTGTGCTGATCAAGGCACGCGCCGGCGGCGGCGGCAAAGGCATGCGCCGTGTCGATCAGCCGGAAGATTTCGGCGCGGCGCTCGAAGCGGCGCGGCGGGAGGCGGAAGCGGCCTTCGGCGATGGCGCAGTGCTGATCGAGAAATATCTGCAACGGCCTCGCCATATCGAAATCCAGGTCTTCGGCGACCGCGACGGCAATGTCGTGCATCTGTTCGAGCGCGACTGCTCCTTGCAGCGACGGCACCAGAAGGTGATCGAGGAGGCGCCGGCGCCGGGCATGACGGCAGAAATGCGCATGGCCATGGGCGACGCGGCCGTTCGCGCGGCGCGGGCCATCGGCTATCAGGGGGCAGGCACTGTCGAGTTCATCGTCGATGTCTCCGATGGCCTTGAGCCGGACAAATTCTTCTTCATGGAAATGAACACCCGCCTTCAGGTCGAGCACCCGGTGACAGAGGCGATCACCGGTATCGATCTTGTCGAATGGCAATTGCGGGTTGCCAATGGCGAGCCGCTGCCGACGAAGCAGTCCGAGCTTGCGATCGACGGCTGGGCCTTCGAGGCGCGGGTCTATGCGGAGGACCCGGCGCGGGGTTTCCTGCCATCGACCGGCACGCTGTGGCATCTGAGCTTCCCGAACGATGACACGCGGATCGATGCTGGCGTGCGGCAGGGCGATCGCATCAGCCCCTACTACGATCCGATGATCGCCAAGCTGAGCGTGCACGGCCCGACCAGAGCCGCCGCACTCGCCCGGCTGACAGAGGCTTTGCGAAACAGCCATATCGGCGGCGTCGCCAACAATCTCGAATTTCTTCGTCGCCTG
The DNA here is from genome assembly GCF_040126305.1 of Pararhizobium sp. A13. NCBI lineage: Bacteria > Pseudomonadati > Pseudomonadota > Alphaproteobacteria > Hyphomicrobiales > Rhizobiaceae > Pararhizobium > Pararhizobium sp. A13. The sequence goes on from NZ_CP149512.1 coordinate 155,759, forward strand.
AGCCAGCAGCCGGACTTTGCCTCCGGGCGCCCCGACACCGGGCTCATCGACCGGGAGGTCGAGACGCTGACTGCCGCCGAGGCACCCGACGAGACGGCGGTGGCGCTGGCGGCTGTTCTGTCCCTCGGCATCCTGCGGAAACGACCCATCGGCGATCCCTGGCTGTCGCTTGGCCACTGGCAGATCTGGGGTCAGGCGACGCGCACGGTGACGCTTGATCATGCCGGCGAGCGGCATGCCTTGCGGGTGGCAGCGCGGGGGCTTGATCTGTTTGCGGTTCATATCGGCGGCCGTGTCCTGCCGGTGCGCGTTTTCGGCCGGTTCGACGGCGGGTGCCATGCCGAGGTCGATGGCCGGCAGGTTCGCCTGCTGCTGCTTGAGGCGCCGCACGGCCTGACGCTGTTGCTCGATGGCAGGGCCCATGAATTCCATGTACCTGATCCGCTGGATGGTGAGGCCGAGAGTGCGACCGGCACCGATCGTGTTGTTGCGCCCATGCCGGGACTGGTCAAGCTGGTGCGCGTTCAGGCGGGAGATGCGGTCTCAAAGGGTGACGCATTGATTGTCATGGAGGCGATGAAGATGGAACTGACCCTCTCGGCAAGCCGGGACGGCGTTGTCGAGAGTATGAATGTCGCCGAGGGCGAGCAGACCTCCGAGGGTACGGTTCTCCTGTCGCTGAAGCCCGAGGCCGCGTGATGTCTGAAACGGAAACAGGCGGCGCCTTAAACCGCGTGTCGATCGTCGAGATGTCGCCGCGGGACGGACTTCAGAACGAAAAGGTGCTGATTGATACGGTGGCCAAGATCCAGCTCGTTGATATGCTCTCGGCCTGCGGTTTCGAGCGGATCGAGGTCACGAGCTTCGTCAGCCCGAAATGGGTGCCGCAACTGGCCGATGCGGCTGAGGTCATGGCCGGCATCGGCCGCAGGCCGGGCGTGCGCTATGCGGTGCTGACACCGAATATGAAGGGCTTCGAAGCGGCGCTTGCGGCGGGAGCAGACGAGGTCGCGATCTTCGCCTCGGCGTCGGAAGGGTTTTCGCAGCACAATATCAATTGCTCCATCGCCGAAAGCATAGAGCGGTTTCGTCCGGTGGCGCAGGCGGCGCGGCGGCGCGGTATTCCTGTGCGCGGCTATGTCAGCTGCGTGGTAGAATGCCCCTATGATGGTACCGTCGCCCCCGCAAGCACTGCCCATGTTGCCGTGCAGCTCATGGAGCTTGGCTGCTACGAGATCAGTCTCGGCGATACGATCGGCCGCGGGACGCCGGAGGCAGTGGACAGGATGCTGACCGCCGTGCTGGCGGCGATCCCCGCGTCCAAGCTGGCCGGGCATTTTCACGATACGTCGGGCCGGGCGCTCGACAATATCGGCGTTGCGCTGGAACGCGGCATTCGCGCGTTCGACGCTTCGGTGGGTGGCCTGGGCGGATGCCCTTACGCGCCGGGTGCCAAGGGCAATGTCGATACGCTGCTAGTCGACCGGTATTTGAAGGCGCGCGGCTTCGAGACCGGCCTTGGCGAGGACGCGCTTGAAAAGGCATCGGATTTCGCGCGCAGTTTGAGGAGTTCCGCATGACATTCGAGACCCTTCGCCTGTTCGTCGACGACAGAGGCGTGGCGCGTCTGACGCTGGCCCGGCCGGAAAAGCACAATGCACTCTCGAGCGTAATGATCGACGAATTGACCGACGTGGCCGGGCAATTGGGCGTTGACAGGTTCGTTCGCGTGGTCGAGTTGACAGGAGAGGGTGCGAGCTTCTGCGCTGGCGGCGATCTCGGCTGGATGAAAGCGCAGGTCGATGCCGATCGGGAGACGCGAAAGGCGGAGGCCCGGCGGCTGGCGCTGATGTTTAAGGCGCTGAACGATCTGGAAAAGCCGGTCATCGCCCGCGTCCACGGCAACGCCTTTGGTGGTGGCATCGGCCTGCTTAGCGTCTCCGATGTCGCGATCGGCGCCGATACGGCCAAGTTCGGGCTGACAGAGACGCGGCTCGGGCTGATCCCGGCAACCATCAGCCCCTATGTCGTGGCGCGCATCGGCGAAGGCCGGGCGCGGCCACTGTTCATGTCCGGCAGGATCATCGATGCGCACGAGGCGCTGGCGGCGGGCTTGCTGACGCGCGTGGTGCCTGCCGTGAAACTCGATGCGGCGATCGAGGCGGAAATGGCGCCGTATCTGCAGGTTGCTCCCGGCGCGGTCGGGCGCTCGAAAGCTTTGGCGCGGTCGCTGGGCATGCCGATCACCGAGGCTATCATCGCTGCAACGATCGAGCGTCTGGCCGATATCTGGGAGACGGCCGAGGCTAGGGAAGGGATTTCGGCGTTTCTGGAACGTCGAGAGCCGAGCTGGCGCAAGCCGGTTTAATCCCTGCACTTGAAATGCGCATGATTTGAGCATATTTTGATACTGTCTTTATCAAGATGTGTTAGGAATGTGCCATGGCAGCCTTGAGCTTCGATACTGCGGCAAGCCGGTTCAGTGATGGTCGGTCGCCGTTCCTGTCGGCGCCACGTGTCTCGGAACAGCTCGGCGTCACGCTGTCCGAGCTTGCCCGGCTGATCGGTGTTGCCCGCAACACGCTGACGGCGAAATCGGGCGCGCGCAAGGTGGACAGCGCCTTGAGCCAGGTCGTGCGCATCCTTGCCATGGCCAGCGAAATGGCCGGAGACGAGAACCGCGCGACCATCTGGTTCAAGCATCAGCCGATTCCCGGCTGGGCGGGCAAGACGGCCTATGATCTGGTGAGCGAGGGCAAGTCGGACAAGGTGCTGGCCTATCTCGAGGCGGTGCGGTCCGGCGTTTATGCCTGACAGAAACGTTGAAGCGCTGACCCTGTGGCGCGCCTTCGTGCCGCAATGGGCCTTTGCGCCGCTTTCGGGCGACGGTGCTGCGCGTTTCGGCGGCCGCTGGAACCCGGTCGGCGCGCCGACGATCTATGCGGCGTGCGAACTCTCGACCGCCTGGGCGGAGTATAATCAGGGTTTTGTGCAGCATCCGGCGCTGATCGCGCAGCTTGAGCTCAAAGGCGCCTCTCTTGCCGACCTGACGGATGCGGCGACGCTTTCAAAACTCGGAGGCTCTGCCGATATCCATCGTTGCGAATGGCGGATGCATCTCGACAAGGGCGAGGCGCCCGAGACCCATCGGCTGCGGGAGCGATTGATCGAGCAGGATTTCGACGGGGTCGTCTATCCCTCTTTCATGTCGCCGGGCGGAACCTGCGTTGCGCTCTGGCGGTGGAACGCAAACGGCGCGCCGCGCCTCGATGTCATTGATCCCGATGGGCGGATGCCGAAGACGCCAGCATCGTGGATGTAACGGCCGGCGCTTTTGCGGACGTGCTACCGGGATAATGTCAGACAAAGCTTCGCGTAGTGGAATTGAAACAGAACGAATTTTCCCTGATTAATCCATAAAATAAATAAACATTATTATCTAAATGCGGCCCCCGGAGGTAATTTCCCTCAACTCCTGGGGGAATAGCGGTGCATGCGTGAGACGCCATCTTACATCATCAAGGTTCCCTCGCGTCGCGTGGAATGGCCGACCGTCATCCTTGCAGTTGCCATCTATGGAGGCTTTCTGGCACTCACCTGGTGGTGGGAGTTCCTGCCGCTGGCCCTTGTCGCGCTTGCCGGCGGCTGGCTGATCGCCTGGCATGGATCGCTGCAGCATGAGGTCATCCATGGCCACCCGACGGGCAACCAGCGGATCAACAATGCCATCGGATCAATCCCGCTTTCGCTCTGGCTGCCCTATGAGATCTATCGCGAAAGCCATCTGGAACATCATCGCGACGAGCATCTGACGGACCCGATCGAGGACCCCGAATCCTCCTATTTTACCAAGACGGCATGGGAACGGCTCGGGGCTGCCGGCAAGCTGCTTGCCTGCTGGAACACGACGCTGCTCGGGCGGCTGACCATTGGGCCGGCCGTGATGCTTTTGAGCTTCCTGGTGCAGGAGTGGCGCTTGGTGCGGGCGGGAGAACCCGGCCGGATGCGCATCTGGACGATCCACATGATTGGCATCGCTACCGTGCTCCTCTGGGTCACCGTCATCTGCGGCATGCCGTTCTGGCTCTATTTCTTTGGCTTCGTCTATCTTGGGGCTGCGATGACGCGGCTCAGATCCTATGCCGAGCACCGTTACGCCGAGCGGCACCAGGAACGCACGGCGATCGTCGAAAACAGCCATCTGTTCGGGCCGCTCTTCCTCTACAACAACCTGCATGTCCTGCATCACCTGAAGCCCGGTATCTCCTGGTACCGCCTGCCAGCCATCTATCGCAAGAACCGCGGCGCGCTGATCGCAACCAATGGCGGGCTGGTCTATAACAGCTATTGGGATATCGCCCGCCGGTACTTTCTCAAACCACATGACAGCATCACGCATCCCAACCATTCGTGATCGGAAAGTGCGTGTTCCATGCGGCATGCGATGATGCCGCACCGGTCGAATTGTGGTAACCACGCCTACCACCTGCGAAAGTTCCTGAATGCGCCTTGCCAGCCTTGCGATGTATGCCAGCCCGCCACCGCTCGCTGAAGCCACAGCGGCTTTGTGGCGTTTCCTGAGCGATGCACTGAAGCACGCGGACCTAAAAGACGTTCCCGGTCCGCTCGATGAGGCCGTGCGGTACAATGCGGCATGGACGCACCCCGGCCTGCTGCTGGCACAGGCGTGCGGCTTTCCCTACGTGAAGCACCTGCGCGGCAAGGTGCGGCTGGTGGCGACGCCGGTCTATGCTCATCCGGGCTGTGACGGGCCGTCCAAATGCAGCTTCATCATCGTCGGCAAGGATTCTCGCGCCCGATCGCTCGAGGATCTGCGTGGCGCGCGAGCCGCGATCAACGAGCCGGACAGCAATTCCGGCGTCAATCTGTTTCGTGCCGCCGTCGCGCCGCTGGCGCTTGAGGGCCGGTTCTTTTCTTGCGTGATCGAAACGGGCGGGCACCGCAACAGCATCGCGGCGGTAACGGCCGGCGATGCCGATGTGGCGGCGATCGACTGTGTCACCTACGGCAATGTGCGCCGCTTCGACCCGCAGAGCGTGGCGGGTGTTCGCATCCTTGCCGAAACGGTAAAGGGGCCGGGACTGCCGCTTATCACCCGGGGCGATGCTTCCGATGAGGAGGTTTCGCTGTTGCGGCAGGTCCTGCGGCAGGCCATCGCCGAAACCTCGCTTGGCCCTGTGCTCGATGTGCTGGCGCTGAAGGATTTTGCCTTTCTTTCCGATGCGGACTATGAGCCGCTGGCGGAGTTTGAGCGGCAGGCGCAACGATTGGGGTATCCCGTCATCGCCTGACATCCGCCGCCCGTAATCGGACAGCAACGACAATTAAACGGCCTGAAGCTCTTCCTTCACCGTGTCGAAACGTAACGAGGACGCGGTGAGAGAGATGCTCCCCGGAGCTCCCGTCGTTTCCAGCCAGAACCCCGTCGTACCGCCCTGAAAGGTGATCGTCTCCGGTCCGATCACGCGGGCAGGGCCGTCGACTTTTATCGCCACGACGTCGTTCAGGAAGGGCAGGCGCGCGCCGGCCTGGTCCAGCGCTCGTACGATCACGCGGGTGCTGTCGCGACCCTCGGCCTTCAGTACCTGCCGGTCGGGGCGGATGTCGAGCGTTGTCGGCAGCGGGTTGGGGATCATATGCAGGCTCGTCACCGGCTTGCCATCAATGAAACCGGTGAAGAAACCGTCCTCCCATTTCAAGCCCCAGACGCCGAGTTCGTCATTGCTGAAATGCCGGTGGTCGATAACGACGGGCGGGTGCGGCAGGTGTGGGAAATTCTCCCGATCCGGGCCGATGCGCTTGGTGAGCGAGCCATAGCGCAACTCGACCTCGTCGCAATTGGTCAGGATGATTAACGGCAGCACGCCGCCGATGCTGCGCTCGCCGCGCGCCCAATAGGTCACCGGCTTCAGGATCACCTCGTTTGAAGGGTCGCACTGGCTGGCATAGACGAAGGCGGCGAATTTCGGTTCGCGGAACATGTCGAGCACGCCGTGGTAGCAGATCCGGTCGCCGGAGCCGAAATCCTGGTGCGTGTTGTAGTCGAACATGCACCAGCCGATGCAGCCGGAAATCGACGGATCGCCATGAGCGGCGTTCAGCACCTCCAGATGGCGGCGGACGTGCTCGGCCTGCCGCTGTTCCTGGTCATGGATTTTCGTCGGATACATGTGCCCGCCGAACTCGGTGATGAGATAGGGCACGTTGCGGGAAAGGCCGGTGCATTCCTGCTGGCTGCGCAGCGCCGTGCGCGGGCGGTTGGCGCCGGGCAGTTCCTCGTTGCCGAGGATGAAGTCGTTCATGGTGTAGACGTCTTCGAGCAGTTCGCTATCGGTGATGTAACGGACACCTCCGGTCTGGCGCGTCGGGTCGAGCGCGCGGGCGAGACGGTTGGTTTCCACGTAGAAATCATGATCATCGAGGGATTCGTTGATGCGAACACCCCAGATGACGATGGAGGGATGGTTCCAGTCGCGCTCGATCATCCGACGGACATTGCGGATCGACTCCTGCTTCCATTGCTCGTCGCCGATATGCTGCCAGCCAGGAATCTCCTCGAACACCAGAAGGCCGATGCGGTCGCACTGATCGAGGAACCACTTGGACTGCGGATAATGCGAGGTGCGGACCAGATTGCACTTCAGCATGTCCTTCAGAATATCCGCGTCGCCTTCCTGCGCGGCGCGGCCCATCGCATAGCCAACATAGGGGAAGGACTGGTGGCGGTTGAGGCCACGGATCTTGAGTGGCTTGCCGTTGAGACGGAAACCTTCCGGCGTGAATTCGGCAGTGCGGAAGCCGAAGTGAGAGGAGTAGCCATCCGAGCCCTCCGCCGAGGTCAGCGTGACGGCGATCTCGTAGAGAACGGGATTATCGAGGGTCCAGAGATCGAGATCGGGGAGCTCTTCCATGGAGAGCGTGGTGCTGCTGCCATCCGTTTCCGACGCGACGCTGGCGAGGACTTCGCCCTCGGTATTCTTCAGCTCGACGTCGATCGTGCCGGAGAAGGCAAGGCCCTGCGGGTTGCTCAGATCGCAGCGGACCGAGACGGATTTTGCATCCGCCAGCGTATTGGTCGTCTCGATCTTGATATTGGCGATGGCGACCGGCGCAACGACCTTCAGCCAGACGTCGCGGTAGATGCCGGCATAGGTGAGATAGTCGATGCGGCCGCCAAAGGGCGGGATGGCGGGGTTCTCGCTTCCGTCGATCTTGACGGTGATGAGGTTGTCGCCCTCACGCAGAAGACCGGTCAACCGGGCCTCGAAGGGCGTGTAGCCGTCCTGATGTGCGATGATTTCCGTGCCGTTCAGGTAGACGACGGAATCGGCCATCGCTGCGTCGAAGACGAGCGAGACCTCGCGGCCACTTAAGTCAGGCTGCCAGGCGAGAATCTTCTGGTAGGTGAAGGCGCGCTGATAGCAGGTCTCGTCGAAATAGTTGAATGGTAGCTCGACGGCGTTGTGGGGAAGGCTGATAGCCTGTCCTTCACGCAAAGCCCTGACAAGATCGGGCGAAAAGCCTTTGTGGAAGGTCCAGGCGTCGTTGAAACTGGCAAGAGTACGCATTGCGGTTTCCTGTGATCGGGCTGTCGGATCAGGCCGTGGTTCCCCAGCGGGCTTTGCAGGTAAGGGTGATGCTGTGCGGGCCTTCGAGATCGGCGTCGTGACGGTCGATCAGGTCAACCACGGCATCCATGAAAGCGGCATGATCGAGGCTCAGCGTCGTCAGGTCGTGGCAATCCCAGGCGGCCATGGCGATGCCGTCCTGGCCGACGATCGCCAGATCGTCCGGTGTGTTGCGGTTCAGCACGCGGCGGGCAGCATCGCGGGCGCCGATCGCCATGACGTCGTTGCCGCAAATGATCGCGTCCGCCTTAGAGCGGTGCAGTAGAAGCACCGCTTCCTTGAAGCCGGAATCGTAGGAATAGTCGCCATAGGCATCTGCCTCGAAGGCAAGGCCGTGCTTCGCCAGCGCATCGGCGAACCATTGGCGCCGGAGCTTGTCGATCCAGCTGGAGGCGGTTCCCGAAAGATAGGCGAAGCGCCTGCGTCCGTCCTTGACGATCTTGTCTATGATCTCGCCGGCGGCCGCCGATCCGTCGATGCGGATATGCGAGACGCTGGAGCCTTCCACTGGCTCGAAGGAGACGATGATCGGCCGGGTCGTATGGAAGATCTCGACAGCGTCCTTCATCGAGACCATGTCGGAAAAGATCACGGCATGATCGACCTGATAGGTGGAGGCAAGACGCATCAGTTGCAGACGGTCGGTATGGTCGGCGCAGCAGAGGATGATCGGCAACAATTGCTTGGCCTGCAGCCGGTGAACGAGAAGCTGCTGTTCTTCCGCCTCGCAAGGGTTGCCGATGGCGTTGACGACGAGGGCGACCAGGCGGGAGCGCTGGTTGTTGAGCGAGCGGGCGATCGCATTCGGCTGATAGCCGTGTTCGCGGGCAACTGCGAGGATGCGGTCGCGCGTTTTGCCGCCGATTCGGCTGTCCGGCGAAAACGCGCGGGAAATGGTGGCGGACGAGACGCCCGCCAGTTTTGCCAGTTCCTTTGACGTGATCCGCTTTCTGCTCATGCCTGCCATTCCACCCAAGGTTCAGGCGGCATCGATGAAGACGGATTGACCGTCGGATGCCGCCGATTGCTTGATTGCATCCCACAGCCTGGCGAAGCGCAAGCCCATTTCAACCGAGCCGGTGTTTTCCAACAGGCCAGCGCGGATTGCGAGGAAGTTCTTCATCGGATTGCCGAGGATTTCCGCTTCTTCGCGTGTTCCGCGTTTGCCTTCAAGACTGATCTCGCGCCAGCTGCCCCAGGCGTCGATGCGCACGATCGCCCTGGAATAGAAGAAAGTGATGGCGGAAGCGCAGCCGGGAGGGCCTTCGCCGGCAGCGGTCAGTGTCGCCAGCGCACCGTTTTTCAGCCGGGCGGAGACAGCGGTGACGATGTCGACGGCCGTGCCGCGATTGTTCATGTAGGCGGCGACGCATTCGAAATCGGAGTTGGCCAGCATGCAGACCGTGTTCATCAGGTGGGCGCCGGTATCGAACATGAAGCCACCGCCGGAGATTTCCGGCTGCTGTTTCCAGTGGCCGCCATAATTGCTCGCCCAGCTTTCCCAGATTGTGCCGGCAATGGCGATCAGTTCGCCGAACTCGCCAGCTTCGGCGCGTTTGCACGTATCCAGCACCAGCGGGGAGAGGCCGCCCTGGAAGGCGGTGACGATGAGAATGCCCGACTTCCTTTGTGCGGCGATCAGCGTTTCGGCCTCCTCGACCGTCGTCACCATCGGCTTTTCGAGGAAGATATCGAGCCCGACTTCGGCGACGGCCGTCGCCTGCTCTGCGTGGAAGGCGTGGGGGGTCGAGATATAGACCGCGTCCAGCTCATCGCGGCAGGCTGACAGCATTTCGCGATAGTCCGTGAAGCATCGTGGAGCTGGCGCCCCCGTTGCGGTCACGACATCGACAAGCCGCTGGCGCGAGGCTTCGGTCACATCGGCAAGAGCGACGAAGGTGATCTCGGGCATGGCTGCCCAGCTCTGCGCATACTCGGCCGCTTTCAACCCGGCACCGATGACGCCCAGGCGCAGTTTCGATGACATGAAAAATCCTCCCGCTGATTTTGTGCACACGATTACACAACTGCGAAATCCAAATCAATATGAAAATAATTGTTGAATTTCATATCTTTAATTTCACGATTGATATCTCTTGAAATTGCCTCTTGCCTGATATGGGAATGCGTGTACATTTTTTCGCACGGTGCTGGAGGGTGCCGTGAGGAGAAAGAGGGAGGATAATCCGTGAACAAAACGGCATTGGTTGGCCTGTGCGCCATGACGCTCAGTGCATTCGCGACGCTGGCGCAGGCAGAGACGATCCGCATCGCAAACCACGGTCAGGCTGGCATCAACGCGATGAAGTCGACCGTCGAGAGAATTGAGAAGAAATACGGCATCACCGTCGAGGTCGTGGAGTATCCCTCGCCCGACAAGGACTATATGACGAAGCTCCTGACCGAGCTCGGCGCGGGCAATGCGCCCGACATCTTCTCCGCCCCGACCACGGCCTATGTTGCCGATATGGTCGCCGCCGGATACCTCGCGCCGATTACCGCCGAACTCAAGGCCTGGGACGGCTACGCCAATTTCTACGACGTCGCCAAGCAGCTTGCCGTGAGCCCCGATGGCGAGACCTATGTCATGCCGTTCATGCTCGGCATCCAGGAAATCTATTACCGTCGCGACGTCCTCGACAAGGCCGGTATTTCGACCGAGCAGCCGAAGGACTGGCAGGACCTGTTGAAGCGGGCTGCCGAGATCAAGGAAAAGACCGGCGCCTACGGGCTGCTTTTTCCCGCCGGCGTCAGCTGGGGCACCGGCGCGTTCGATGAAGGCTTCCAGCATCTGCTGGTTGGCTCCAAGACACCGCAGCTGGCGACCGACAACGGCAAGCTCGACCTGACGGGCGAGGGCATCAAGGATGTGTTCGGCGTCTACAAGGAACTGATCGACAAGGACCTGATGCCGACGCAGCCGCTGCTCGGACCGGAGCCATGGGTCATTCCGAAGTACCAGATGTTCCCGGAAGGTAAGCTGGCCGCAACGACCTGCGGCTCGTGGTGCTATATCTTCGATTGGGGCCGCGAGAGCAAGAACCCGATCCCGGATGTCGAAAAGGTCGTCGGAACCTGGACTGTTCCCGGCCAGACGGGCGGCCAATATGTGCTCGCGAACCTGGCTGCCCCTTGGGGCGTGAATGCCAAGACTGAAAACCTCGAACTCGCCAAGAAGGTGCTGCTTGAGATCGGCTCGGTCGAGACGCAGGTGTCCTATGCCGCCCAGATCGGCAATATTCCGGCAAGCAAGGCGGCAGCGGCCGATCCGAAATTCAAGAAGCTCACCGAACTGGTACCGATCCATGCGGCGGCTGAAAACGGCGTCTACCTGAAGCAGGCTTCCGGTTTTGCGACGGTTGCCGAAGGTGTCGCCCGCGCCACCGAAGCGCTTCTGCGCAAGGAAACCGATGCGGCCGGCGCGCAAGCGATCCTCGTCGATTATGCCCGCGAAATCCTGGGTGAAGAAGCGGTCAAATAATCCTCCAGGCCGTTTATCGTCCAACGGGAGACGCGGCCCGCCACAGGCCGCGTCTCCCCCGCTTTATCTTTCAAGCCGCGGGGTCCCATGGTTCGAAGCACATACGAGAAGCGCGTTGCGCGGCAGCTCCTGCTGATCCTTTCGCCATCCCTGGCGCTGCTGCTGGCTTTCGTCATCTATCCCGCCGTTTATTCCGTCTACCTAAGCTTCACCAACGAGGCGCTGACCGGGGCTGCCGCGCTCAATCCGCGGTTCGTGGGCTTGCGCAACTATTCCCGGCTGCTCAATGACGCGAAGTTCTGGAACTCGCTGTTTGTCACCTTCGTCTTCGTCATCGGATCGGCGATCATCGGGCAGTTCGTGCTCGGCCTGATCTCGGCCGTCATGCTGCGGCGCCACCTCGCATTCAAACAGTTGTTCAGCTCGATCATCCTTTTACCCAACGCAGCCCCCGAAGTGGTCGCCGGCTTCATGTGGATCTCGATGCTGGCGGGTGGCGAGAACGCGACGCTTTCCCGTATCGTGATGTTCTTCGGGATGACGCCGACCGACTGGCTGCAGACTTTTCCGCTGACGATGATCGTCGTCGTCAACACCTGGCGCGGCATCGCGACGGCGATGATCCTGCTGACGGCGGGCCTCAGCACCATTCCGCAGGAGGTCTACGAGGCCGCCCGCATGGACGGCGCCAATCCCTCGCAGATCTTTCGGCGGATCACCTTGCCGCTGATGATGCCGACCATCCTGCTCTACATGCTGATCTCGGCCGTCTCGACCATTGCGGTCTTTGGCCTCGTCTATGCGCTTACACGTGGCGGGCCGGGCGGGGCCACCGAGGTGATCAGCATCTACATCTACAACCAGTCCTTTACCGCCTTCCAGCTGGGTTACGGCGCGGCGGTCGCGGTGGTGGCGCTGGTCATCTCGCTGATCCTCGGCATCGCCTATGTGCGGGCCATGAAAGTGCAGGTCTGAATGACGGATTTTGCTGCCGACAAACCCGGAAAGTCCCGTCGACCGGATCTGATGGCCTATGCGACGCTGTCGCTGATCTCTGCCTTCTGCGCCATCCCATTCTTCTGGGTGCTGCTCGCTTCACTCGACGGCAATGCGCAGCTGTTCCTGAGTTGGCCGCGGGAGTGGACCTTGAACAATTATGTCCGCGTGTTTGCCGAAGAAGACGGCGCGCGCTGGGTGTTCAATTCGCTTTTCGTCGTCGGTGGTGCGACGCTGCTGGTGATGGTGCTGGCGGGACTCGGTGGCTATGCGCTGTCGCGCACCCGGGCCTGGTGGAAACAGCCGTTTCTCTACGCGATCCTCCTGATCCGCGTGCTGCCGCCGACGGCACTGGTGGTGCCGTTGTACAAGATTCTGCTGACGCTCAACAACATCGAGGGCAATCTGGTTCGCACCGTCATCGGCGGCGAGCACGCGCGCGCCATCATGCGCTGGATCGGTTTCATCGACGGTTATCTCGGCTTGATCCTCGTGCTCGCGACCATGCAATTGCCGCTGGCGCTGTGGATCATGAAGACCTTCTTCGACGGCCTGCCGCGCGACTATGAGGAGGCGGCGGTGATGGACGGCGCGACGATGGTGCAGCGCATCCGCCGGGTGCTGATCCCGCTCGCGTTGCCGGGGTTAGCGGCGGCCGGGCTCTTCGCCTTCATCTCCGCCTGGGGAGATTTTCTCCTGCCGCTGATCCTGTTGTCGTCGCCGGAGTTGCAGACCCTGCCGCTCGGCCTGTTCCGCGCTTTCCTGCGCGTCAATACGATCGACTACGGGTTCCTCGCAGCGCTCGCCTTCATCTACCTGATCCCGGCCGTCATCGCCTTCGGTTTCGCGCGGCGTTTCCTCGTCCAGACATTCTCAGGCGGCGTCAAGGGATGACGCAGCCAAACGATAGAGCATAAGACATGATCAATCTCAGGAACGTCCGCAAATTCTACGGTGCGCTGGAAGTCATCAAGGGTGTCGATATCACCGTCGAGGACGGCGAGTTCGCCGTTTTCGTCGGCCCGAGCGGTTGCGGGAAATCGACGCTGCTCAGGATGATCGCGGGCCTCGAAGGCATCGATGACGGCGACCTGATCCTCAATGGCCAGCGCATCAACGACGTGCCGCCGGACAAGCGTGGCATCGCCATGGTGTTCCAATCCTATGCGCTCTATCCGCATATGACGGTGGCGGAAAATATCGGCTTTTCGCTCAGCCTGAAGAAGGTTCCCGTCGCCGAGATCAGACGGCAAGTGGGCGAGGTCGCGGAAATCCTGCAGCTGGCCGAGTACCTGGATCGCCGCCCGGCAGCACTCTCCGGCGGCCAGAGGCAGCGTGTGGCGATCGGCCGGGCAATCATCAAGAAACCGTCGCTGATCCTGTTCGACGAGCCGCTCTCCAATCTCGATTCGGCGCTGCGCGTGCAAATGCGGGCCGAATTGCAGCGGTTGCACCGCGAGCTGAAGGCGACCGTCGTCTACGTCACTCACGACCAGGTCGAGGCGATGACCATGGCGGACAGGATCGTCGTCTTGAACAAGGGCGCGGTGGCGCAGTCCGGGCATCCCATGGACCTCTATCACTCGCCGGACAATGAGTTCGTCGCCACCTTCATCGGCTCGCCGAAGATGAACATCCTTCCGGTGACCCTATCGCGGCCAGAACCGGGGAGGATCCGGCTTGAAAATGCGATGGGGCTTTCGATTGCGCTTGCGAATGGCGACGGTTCGATCGCGCCGGGCGACGCCAAGCTCGGCATCCGGCCGGAGCATCTGAAGATTTCACAAGCGGGCGAGGGGCATTTTTCCGCCGAGGTTGTCATCGTCGAGCGGCTCGGCGTCGAGACCTATTTGGCCGTCGGTTCGCCCAAGGAGCCGATCGTCGTGCGCGCCGAGGGCGACCTGACGATCCGGCCCGGCGACCGGGTCTTCCTGATGGCCGATCTTGCCGCCTGCCACCTGTTCGGTTCCACAGGCCGGGTCATCCGCCGGCCGCAGACACTCTAAACCATCGAGGACATCATGAAGACCAAGATTACCATCTGGAACGAGGGCCGCCACGAGCAGGTTCACAAAGTCGTTCAGGACATCTATCCCGACCGGATCGACGGCGCGATCGCCGCCGGCATTGCCCACCCGGATTTCGAGATCCGCCGCGGCACGCTCGACGATCCGGATGAAGGCCTGCCGGACAGTGTGCTCAACGACACCGACGTGCTGCTCTGGTGGGGACACATGGCGCATGAGGAGGTGAGCGACGAGCTGATCGATCGTATCCAGCAGCGCGTGCTGAAAGGCATGGGGCTCGTCGTCCTGCATTCCGGCCACCACTCGAAACTGTTTCGCCGGCTAATGGGTACCAATGCCAATCTCTCTTGGCGGGAAAAGCCGGAGGGCGATATCGAGCGCGTCTGGGTCATCAACCCGTCGCATCCGATCGCCGAGGGCCTGCCGCCGTTCTTCGAAATCAATGCGTCGGAAATGTATGGCGAGCCTTTCGACATTCCGCAGCCGGACGAGCTGATCTTCCTGTCCTGGTACTCCGGCGGCGAGGTGTTTCGCAGCGGCTGCACGTTCCAGCGGGGCAGGGGCCGCATCTTCTACTTCAGCCCCGGCCACGAGACCTTTCCGATCTATCACGACAGCAACGTCCACCGGGTCATTTCCAATGGCATTCGCTGGGCAAAACAGACCCATACCGACGGCCGCATCCTGGAAAACTGGCATCGCGCCGAACCGATCCACGGCCGCCCCGACTGAGGCCGCCCGCAAAGCAGGCGACCGGCTGCGGCTAGGCGGGAGCTGCCTTCACCGCAGCAGGACGCTCGGTCTTGCCGGCGGAGGTACCTGCATAGGCTCGAAGAAACGTCCGGACCGCATTGCGCGCCGCACTTTCCAGCTCTTCCTCCGTTGGTTTTGCGCCGAACAGCGTGCTCATCTGCAGATCGGCATTGACCAGCGCCAGGAACTGCCGGGACGCGAGGTCGAAATCGTCGATCTGCATGAGCCCCTTGTGGGCGAGGCGGGCGAAGAGGGCGGCCAGTGCAGTGCCGATCTTGCCCGGGCCGTGCTGGCGCCAGGATTCGAAGAGATGCGGGTAGCGTTCGCCTTCCGACTGCACCAGCCTGCGCAGGAATTTCCCATCCTGGTTGCAGATGCAGTTGCGGCTGAGGCGCACGGCAAAGGCTGCAAGATCGTCTTCCAGATTATCCGGATTTTCCGGAAAGGTCGACAGAATCGAGAACAGCATCGCGTTCGCCCTGTCCATGACGTCCTCGACGACGGCCGTGAACAGGTTCTCCTTTTCCCGGTAGTGATTGTAGACCGTCTGGCGCGACACGCAGGCTTCGGCGGCGATCTCGTCGATGCTCGCGCCGGCAAAACCCTGGCGGCAAAAGACTTCTGCGGCGGCATCCAGGATCGACAAGCGCTTGGCACATTGTCCGCGCTGACTGTGCACGGAGGTCCTGGGAACGGTATCATTGAAACTTTTCATGAGACGAAGATAATGCCTATTGACGTTTTAGACAATGGTGTCTAATTTTACACTTGTGTCCAAATTTATTGACACGTTGATGCCAACATGAGCGCGGGTCCTCCCAAGTACCGTGCTCATCCTGGTTACGATCACGTTGAACCCTCCTGAGAGCGATGCGGCAAGCCAGTGTCCCGGCTGTGCGCCGCTGTTTTCTGAAAGATGATCACCATGACGACCTCCTTTATTCGCACGGCGCTGATCCTTGGTCTTTTATCGGCGATTGGCCCCTTCGCCATCGATATGTATCTTCCGGCCTTGCCCTCGATCGGACAGGATCTTCAGGCCGAGAACAACGTCGTGCAGCTGAGCCTGCTTGCCTTCTTTATCTCCTTTGCACTCTCCCAGCTGGTCTACGGACCGCTGTCGGATATGTGGGGCCGCAAGGCGCCACTTTATCTCGGCATCGGCCTGTTTGCTGCGGCCAGCATCGGCTGTGCCCTGGCGACCGATATTGAAACCCTGATCGCCTTCCGCTTCCTGCAGGGGATCGGCGGAGCCGCCGGCATGGTCATTCCGCGCGCCATCGTTCGTGACATGCATACCGGCGTGCAGGCCGCACGCTTGATGTCGCTGCTGATGCTGGTCTTCAGCATTTCGCCGATCCTCGCGCCGCTCACCGGCAGCGCCGTCATCGAATTCTACGGCTGGCGCGGCGTCTTCTGGGCCGTCATGGCTGCCTCATTCGTTGGCCTTATCCTTCTTGCGACGCAATTGCGGGAAACCCGCCCGAAGGCGCATCGCGCCGAGAGCAGCCTTGGCAGCGCCATGGCGGCCTACGGTGTGCTCTTGAAGGACAGGAACTTCCTGACACTCACCTTCATCGGCGGGCTCGGCATCTCAAGCTTCCTCGTCTATCTGGCGAACTCGCCTTTCGTGCTGATCGACCATTACGGCCTGACGCCGACGCAATACAGCCTTGCCTTCTCGATCAATGCCGTGTCGTTCTTCGGCGTTTCGCAGGCGACCGGCTGGTTCGGCGAGCGTTTCGGCCTCGTGCGCGTCATGCGCGTCGCCGTCACCGCTTTCGCGCTGACCATGGCAACGATGGCCATCGTCATGAGCCTGGGCTTCAACCAGCTGCCCGTGTTGGCTGTTTTCCTCTTCGTCGGCTATGGCTGTCTTGGTCTCGTGATCCCGACGACGGCGGTTCTGGCACTGGAGGATCACGGCGAGATCGCCGGCACGGCCTCGTCGCTGATGGGAACGTTGCATTTCGTCACGGCCGCGGTTGCCATGGTGGTCGCGTCGGTCTTCTTCGATGGCACCGCGGTGCCGATGGCGATGGGGATAGCGCTGTGCGCAGTCGGCGCCCTGTTGCTGACTCAGGCGACGATCGGCCGCCGCCGTGCGGTGGCTGCTGCAGCCGAATAACCGCGGATCATCGATCGCGAGGAATGCCAGAGGCCCGGGCGATGTTCCGGGCCTTTTTGCGGGTGGGTCGTAGGCGGTTGTCCAGCTGGACAATTCTGGTCCGAGCGTTATCTCGCTTGCGGAATGAATGACGTGGGCCGGAAACCGAGGGCGACGCATGGCTGGCGAGCTGAACAAATGGCAGGGGATCCGGATCCCCGATCTCGACGGAAAAGCAGTTCTGATCACCGGTGCATCGACCGGCATCGGCGCGGCGCTGGTGCGCGCGTTTTCTGCCCAGGGCGCAAGCGTCGCGATCCACTACAATGAGAGCCGCCAGGCGGCAACCGAACTGCTGGCGAACGTCGAGGCCGCGGGCGGCAAGGCGCTGCTTGTCCAGGGCGACTTATCTGCGGATGGGGTGACTGAACGGGTGGTCGAGGAGGCAGCGGGTCATTTTGGCCGGCTTGACGGGCTGATCAACAATGCCGGTGGCATGCTCGGTCGCGTCGCGACTGCCGAAATGAGCGATGCGCACTACCAACGTGTGATGGATCTGAACGCCCGTTCGGTGCTCGCCGCGACACGGGCCGCACATGTGTGGCTGCGCAAACAGGGCGGTTTCATCATCAACACGACGTCGATCGCCGCCCGCAATGGCGGCGGCAATGGGGCCATTCTCTACGCGGCCGCCAAAGGCTTCGTATCGACCATCACCCGCGGCCACGCCAAGGAATTCGTCGGCGACGGCATCCGCGTCAACGCCGTGGCACCTGGCATCATCTCGACGCCGTTCCACGAACGCTACACCAGCCCTGAAATGCTTGATGCGCAACGACGTACCGTACCGATGGGCCGGGTCGGTTCGCCGGAGGACTGCGTCGGCGCCTATCTCTTCCTGGCATCGCCCATTTTGTCCGGCTACATTACCGGCCAGATCATCGAGGTCAACGGCGGCCAGTTGATGCCTTAGGGTGCGCCGATGCTTCAAGACTGGTCAAAATCGCGCGGTTGACAGCGGTGTCGTTCGCCTTGACGCCGCCGCCGCGCTCGGACTACATCATTGCCGACGGTTCCCCGATGGATGACTTCGAGGGGATTAATAGGGAACACGGTGCGGAAGACCCAACAGGGACCAAGACCGTGGCTGCCCCCGCAACTGTAAGCGGATTGCCGATCGTCCTTGTGGCGCCTTTTTGAGGCGCCATGCCACTGCGAGAACCCCTTCAGGTTTCGCGGGAAGGCAGACGCAAAGCACATATCCGCAAGCCAGGAGACCTGCCGTCGAAAGCAAGATCCACCATCCCGGGCGGGGTTGCCCGGAAAGGAGCCATGATGATTGATTTCGACCGCCTTGCCGGGCGCTTTGTCGCCTTTTCCCGTATCCTCGCGCCGATTTCCGCAGTAGTCGTTGCGTTGGGGAGCCTTTGCACACAAGCCGCGGCTGCGCCGACGCGCTATCCTCTGGAAATTGCCAATTGCGGCCAGACCGTCCGCTTCGAGAAGCCGCCGCAGAAGATCGTCTCGATCGGTCAGGGCATGACCGAAATCCTGTTCTCGCTCGGCTTGGCCGACAAGATTGCCGGGACCGCCGTCTGGGTCGGTCCAGTGCTGAAAGAATATGAGGCCGAAAACCGGACGATCAAGCGTCTTGCCGACAACGATCCGAGCTTCGAATCCGTCGTCGGCGAGCAACCTGACCTTGTCGCGGCCGAGTTCGAATGGCATGTCGGAGCGCAAGGGTCGGTCGGCAAGCGCGAGCAGTTTTCAGGCCTCGGCATCAACACCTATGTCTCGCCGGCCGATTGCGTCGCCAAGGTCAACACGGATGGCGGCGATGGCGTGCGCAGGCAACTCTTCACGATGGACCTGATCTACCAGGAAATCCGTGAGCTCTCGGAAATCTTCAACATACAGGAGCGCGGCGATGCGCTGATCGTCGACCTGAAAAAGCGGGAATCCGACGCCGTCGCGTCGATCGGTGGCAAGCTCGGCGAGATTCCTGTCGTCTTCTGGTTCTCGAGCAAAGAAGTCGCAGGCGACGCCTTCATCGCGGGCAAGAACAGCGCCCCGGCCTATATCCTGAAGACGCTGGGCGCCAGGAACGTCGTGACGACCGAGGAGGAATGGCCGCTGGTCGGCTGGGAAACGATCGCGGAGGCCAATCCCTCCGTCATCGTCATCGCCACCATGGACCGCCGGCGCTATGTGGCAGACGATCCGGCGGTGAAGATCGATTTTCTGGAGAAGGATCCGGTCACCAGCCAGTTGGATGCGGTCAAGAACAGGCGCTTCGTGCAGATGGATGCGCAGTCGATGAACCCGACAATCCGCACGATCGATGGCATCGAAACCCTGGCGCAAGGCATCAAGGCGTTCGGGTTGTCGCAGTGACACTTGCGGCTATCGGTCAACCGGTGGTGACCCGTCAAAGATGGTGGGCGCGCTTCGCGCTTGCCATCCTGACGCTCGTCGCACTCGCCTTCGTGATCAGCCTCGCCGTCTCGATCGGCGAGATCTCCATCCCGCTCACCACAACCGGCAAGGCCGTGGCCAACCGGATTTTCGGCGCGTCCTTCGAGCTCAGCCGCATCCATGAGGGTATCGTCTGGGACTATCGGCTGAGCCGCGCGCTTCTTGCCGCGAGCGCCGGCGCGGCCCTTGCGCTGTCTGGCGCGACCCTGCAGGCGCTGCTGCGCAATCCGCTGGCCGAGCCCTATGTGCTCGGCATTTCCGCCGGCGCATCCACCGGGGCGGTCGCGGTGATGATCCTCGGCTTCGGCTATGGCGTCCTGACGTTATCAGCCGGCGCTTTCATCGGCGCAATCATTGCCTTCATTCTCGTCTCGGCTCTGGCGGCAGGAGCCGGAGGAGGATCGGACCGGATCATCCTGGCCGGTGTCGCAGGCTCGCAGCTTTTCACCGCGCTCACCTCCTACATCGTCACGACATCGGCCAATGCCGAGCAGGCCCGCGGTGTCATGTTCTGGTTGCTCGGCAGCCTTGCCGGCGTGCGCTGGCCGGATGTCTATCTGGCCGCTCCGGTCGCTCTGATCGGTTTTGCGGTGTCGATGTTCTATGCCCGAGCGCTCGATGCCTTTACCTTTGGGATCGACGCTGCGGCGGCATTGGGCATTGCAGTTAACCGCGTCCGCATGATCCTCCTCGGCGCAACGGCGCTGATGACGGCCGCCATGGTCAGCATCGTCGGCTCCATCGGCTTTGTCGGACTGGTCATTCCGCATGCGGCACGATTCCTCGTCGGTCCCTCGCATGGTCGCCTTCTGCCCGCGTCGGCGTTGATCGGCGCGATCTTCATGGTCACCGCCGATATTGCATCGCGCATCATCATTCCGCAGCAGATCTTGCCGATCGGCGTCGTCACCGCAATGTTTGGCGCCCCGGCCTTCGCGTTCATTCTCTACAAGGCGAGGAAGCCGGTTTGAGCATTTCCGTCCGTGACGTCCATTGGTCAACCGGCGACGAGATGATCGTCGACGGCATCAGCATCGACGTGGCACCCGGCAAGACGCTTGGCCTGCTTGGCCCCAATGGGTCGGGCAAGTCCAGCCTCCTGCGTCTCATCTGCCGGTTGCGTAACGTCAAAAGCGGCGTCATTTCGCTGGGAAATGCCGATATCGCCGCAATGTCCCGCCTCGATATTGCCCGGCGCGTCGCTTTCGTCGAGCAGCAGGCAACGACTGACGCGCAGGTGACGGTTCTTGACGTGGTACGGCTCGGACGCACACCGCATCGCGGCCCGCTCTCGCCCTGGAGTGCCGCGGACGATGCGGCGGTAAATGCCGCTCTTTTCCACGTGGGCATGCCCGGTCGCGCCGGACAGCTTTGGCATACGCTGTCCGGCGGCGAGCGCCAGCGGGTGCATATCGCCCGCGCATTGGCGCAGACACCAAGCGAACTGCTGCTCGACGAGCCGACGAACCATCTCGATATCCAGCATCAATTGGAAATCCTCAAGCTGGTGGCGCGGCTGCCGGTGACCAGCATCGTCGCGCTGCACGATCTCAATCTGGCAGCGATGTTCTGCGACAGCCTTGCCGTGCTGCACCAGGGCAAGGTCGTGGCTGCCGGCGCGCCGGAGGATATTCTGACAGAAAGGCTCATGACCGAGGTTTTTGGCGTGTGCGCCCATATCGAACGCTCAGCCTATCATGGCCGGTACCATGTCCAGTACCGGATCGACTGATCGGCATCGCTTACAGGGTCGTCGAATATTGATATATCTGTCAATTCAATGACTTAGATAAGTTCCATAATTCCCATTAGATGTGTTATAACATCACCCATATCACCATTTCTTCAAACGGGATGTTGACGGCATTCGCACCCATAAAGTCCATATTTGCCCATCAAGGCCATCCAAGCATACCTAGACTGAAACGCTACTCCAAGTGCGACCATAACCAGTGGGTTGACCGATGGACTCTCGCTGGCAAGTATGGCTGCGACATTATGCTTGGCCTCGCGCGAGCCCACACACGTCAGGAGAACTCATGTTTGACCACGTCGCATTCGGAGTCAGCGACTATGCAGCGAGCAAAGCGTTTTTCCTCAAGGCACTCGAACCGCTCGGCGTCGCTGTTGTCCTGGAGGGGCCGCTCGGTGTCGAGCTTAGCCCAAAGGGTGGTGTGGCTTCATTGTGCATGCGAACCGCTCGGCGTCGCTGTTGTCCTGGAGGGGCCGCTCGGTGTCGAGCTTAGCCCAAAGGGTGGTGTGGCTTCATTGTGCATGTGCCAAACCGAGGAGAAGCCGGCGCATCTTCACTTAGCGTTCACGGCGGAGAATCGCCAGCAAGTCGAAGCTTTCTATCGCGCGGCTCTGGAGGCGGGTGGCAAAGACAATGGTGCGCCTGGTCTGCGCCCGCACTACCACGCGAACTACTATGCAGCTTTCGTCATTGGTCCGGACGGGCACAACATCGAAGTGGTTTGCCACGAACCCGAGGTCTGACCCTTCCATCGAGGGCGAACTTCGGTCGCTAGACGCGTCATAAACGGCAACGCACAGGGTAAGTTCTCTCACAGGGGCGACGCAATCGCAGCCCGGAATCCGGTACATGACGAAGGCTGAGATCGGTGAGAGTGAAGTCGTCCAGCATGCTGCGAGTGAACCGTTTATCCGATACGATCCTGCTTCCTGGGGAGGGCGTATCGTTGCGAAATACATGGAAGCGTCCGATCTTTCCCCCGATGTGGTCTGCGATCTTGATGCGCTTGAGACAATCGCGATCCTGGTGGCGCAGGGGCTTGGCAATGCCCTGGTTCCGGCATGGCAAGGCCTGGTGCCGCAAGGATTCAACCTGGTGGTGGCATCGTCCGGCACCGCTTTTTCTCGCAATATACTGTTTTTACAGGCATCCGTTCCCGCACGACCGAAAGCTGTGAATTTTCTCAGACAACTACTACAACATGGTGGCGGCTAATCGGCCCTGATGCCAGCCAAAAGAATTGTCACCCGCACCAAATTGTCGATAAGTTCCGAACTATTTTCCCAGCGAAACCTCGGCACAATTAAGCAAGCTGCCAAAAGCCCGGATACCAGGCCAACAGCCGACAACGGCAGCTTCAGTTTCAACTTGCCATTTAAATACAACTATAGGGATATCCACCCTCGTGGATCGATTTGCACTTACCAAGGGAAAAGGCCGCTCAAAACGGCTTTCATAGGCGGACAATCTGGCGTTATGATTGAGATGTCGGCAAAAACCTTCGGCGCAACGCCAATTTGGTATGTGAAGAGAATGTGCGCTTTAAGTTCCAAAGAGTGCGGCTTCGGCTCTGTAGCTGGGTGAGTGAGTGATGCATTCGCCCACTAGCGCAGGGGTTCTGGCGTTACTAGGCCAAGGCGGGGTGTTGCACCTGCGATTTTGCAGCGTTTGTTGCTTTTGATCTCCGCTCGTGTCGCTACAGTTGGTAACAATGTTGCGCCTGTCCTCTACCGGGGCAGATCTGCAAAGACTATGAACAACACATTATATCCACGCATGCCGGTCGAAACATTCATCTCAACCGGCGAACGAACGTTTCTGGCCTACCTGGCCAAACCACTTGTGGACTCGTTCCAAGCGCGCCTTCCGGGAGAGATAGGCCCGCCCCGCCTCCTGGATATCGGAAGCTTGGATGTGAAGCGGGCGCCGGATTAATCCGGCGCCCGCTATCACATTGGAGCCTGCGGCTTTCAGCGTCAGACGAAGTGGAAGCCGTCCGCTGGATTATACGCGACCACGGTCCGGCCAGTGCCGTCGTCGGCTAGCGTGAAAGTGCCCGTATCGTAAGCGCCGATCAGGTGGAGTGTGGCATCATGAGTGCCGTCCGAAATGAGCAGCGTTCCTCCACTCCCATCCTGGTTTGCCTGATAGACAGCGGATGTTCCGGTGCTGAACCAGATATCTCCGAGATCTAGCTTGTCATCATTGGTGATGCCGGCGATGGTGCCGCTGAAGTCAAATGAATCGTCCAGCCGTAATGTGCCGGCTGCATTCACCCCGAAAATGACATCTGCGGAAGAGGCGGCGTGAAATTCCAGCTGGGACATGTTTCCGATGATGGCATCGCCGTCGCCGGTGACCTGACCGCCGATCGTGACGTCGCCGCCATTGGCCCAGATCAGTCCGGAATTGGCGACGGCACCGTTGATTGCCAGACCACCCGACCCAGTCGCCTCCAGCGTTCCCAAGTTGACGACGGTGCTGCCCCCGGTGTCGATGACCAGTGCGTTGGAGCCGGTTGCAATGATCGTGCCCTGATTGTTCAGGCCGAGCAGCCCGCCACCCAGTTGGCCGGCGCCAGAGATTATGTTGTCGACATTGGTCAGGGCGATATCGGCGGCCGCGCCCGAGATCAGGTTCGCATCGCTGTCGGACAGAACGATCTGGCCCCCCCCTTGCAGCGTTATGCCGCTGGCGATCACCTCGATCTGCGTGGTTGAGCCCGCACCGTTCAGCGCGATCGTACCTGTGTTGTCGATCGTGCCGCCGAGCGGCATGATCGCGCCGTCGGCGATCGACATCGTCCCGGCATTGTGGGTGACCGGCTCCTGGTTGAAGAGGAAATTGCCGGCGCCGAGTTCGGAGCCCGAAACGCCTTGCACGGTGATCGTCTCTCCGGAGCTGATGGTGACGACGGCATTGCCGCTGCCGTCATCGACGATGACGAGATCGCCGAACCCATTGACACCGTCGAAGTCGATCAGGTCGATCCTGTCGGCCGCCGCGTCGAAGTTGTGCAGCGTGTCGTGCGAGATCGGCTGGCCGAAGACGAAGAGGTCGGCGCCGCTGGAGCCGGTGAGGTGATCCACATCCGAGAGCGCGTAGATCGGGTTGCCCTGCGCGAAGACTTCGACGTTGTTGGAGATCATGACAAGTCCAGTACCGCCATTGCCGTCGCTCCAGGTCTCCGCCATGTGTAGCTTTACCGCCCCCGAAAAACTATGGGGCGAAGTAGCCGTGAGCGCGGAGACGTCATTGGTCTGCACCGACCATGTGCCATCACCGTTGTCGGTGCCTTCGCTCAACGTCCAGCCCGATGGCACACCGGCGATTGTCAGCGTAACCACGCCGACGTGACCGGCGGGGTTGGTCAAGCCCAGATTGATCGGCGCGCCGGCGACGCCAGCGGGGGCCAGAACGTAATCGGCCGTAGCACTTGGTACGCCTGCCGTCGTCACATTCGTGTAATTCGTGAACACCGCAACAAGACTCGCAGCTGTGCCGCTGGTATTGGCGTCTGAATCATAGTACAGCGCAACTTGGTTGCTCGCCAAAACATCCGAATACGCCAGTACGAAAACCCCGCCGTTAAATGTGTTATTCTGGGTGGCGAGAAGGTTGTCGACCTCCGTCCCGGAGTCAACGCTATCGGCGGCGATGTTGTAGACAACCAAGTCCGCACTCGAAATGGTGTTTCCCGCGCCCCCGGTGACTGTAACCGTTCTTACTTGGTTGATCACCCCAAGGGCGTTATTGGCCAATGAGAAGCCTGTGAAACTGAGGGTGTCGTTAGCACTCACGAAATCGGTAATTACATCGAAGTCAGCTGTCGTGCCATTGAGGACAAACGTGTCGTTGTTGGCGCCACCGGTTAAGATATCCTGACCGGCCCCTCCGGTGATCGTATCATCGCCTGCGTTGCCGCTGATCGTGTCGATCCCCTCGAGGCCCATTAGTATGTCGGCCGAACTCGAACCGTTTAGCGTGTCAGCAAAATTTGTTCCGACGACGCCTTCCATGTTCTTATAGGTATCGGTCCCAAGACCAGCCGCAGAGGCATTGAATACCGTGTTGCTGCTGCTTTGAATTAGGGTGAACGTGACGCCGGAAGTGCCATCGGCAAAGTCGATTAGATCGATGTTGCTGCCACCGTCGATCGCGTCGTTGCCCGCCCCGCCCATCAGCCAGTCATTGCCGCCGCCGCCGTTGAGGATGTCGTCGTCGGCTCCTCCGACCAAAAGATCGTTTCCATTGTCGCCATTGATCGTGTCGATGCCGCCGTTTCCGAACAGGAGGTCATTTCCGTTGTTGCCAGTCAATGTCTGCCCGGCAGAGCTCGAAGCAATTGCGTCTTGGGACGACCCGCTGCCGCTTAGGACTGTAAGTAAACTGTAAGCAGCAGTACCGAGATTGTATCCGTATACCGTTCCTCCATTGGAAAATGTTAAGTCCTCGACGTTGCCGCTGCCGACAAAATGGTCCCTAATTGTGATCTCCGTTGTCCCAACATTGACGACTAGGTCGTTTACTACCCGTTCGAAATTCAAAGTACCAACATCGGTGCTCGCGGAACTTGTCACGACTTCAATGTCATCACTGCCACTCCCAGTATCTGACACGATGTCTTGGCCGTCCGCCAGGCCGAAGCGGTAGAGGTCATTACCATTGGCGCTGATGAGAACGTCGTCACCGGTTCCACCGACCAGCGTGGTGCCTGACCCCGCGCTAATGAGGATATCGTCGCCGGCGGTTCCGTCGAGTGTCGTCCCAGAGTCCTGGCTGACATTGACAGTGCCGGGAGCACCGGTGGTCGTCCCGTCTGTGGCCGTATACGTGAACGTGCCTCCCGCGGGCGCAGCATCTATAAAGTTTACCGTTCCATTTGTTCCGGTACCGGCCGTGTGAGTTACACTTCCACCCGTTGCAGTTCCGATGCCCGCGACATCCACGATTGGGTTGCCTTCCGGGTCCTTATCGTTGGAAAGTAGCGCCCACTCCGGTATGGCGATGACATTGCCGAGAGCAAGATCAGTAATCACGTTGGCGCCTACTGCAGTTGGCCCGTCATTGGTGCCGGTGATGGTGATAGTGACGTCCTGGGTGGCGGAGTCTGTCGTGCCGTCATTGACCTTCACGGCGTAGGTGATGGTTAAACTGGCGCCTGCGGCGAGGAAATCGAGGTTGGCCGCCGCCGGATCGTAGTTGTAGCCGACGTTAACCGCCCCGCCCACCGAGGCCGCCCCCGTCAGCGTGAACGCGCCGCCCGCCGTCAGCGCCGCAGCGCCCGCCGGCAATGTGAAGGCTGATCCATTGAGCAGCACCGTCGGGCTGCCCACGACGCTGGGCGTCAGCGTATCGCCAACGTCGAGATCGTTGACCGAGAAATTGCCTGTGATCGGCGACAGATTCTGCGCTGAGGCATCCGTCAGTTCCACAACCGCGGCCGGGTTGGTCGTGTCGCTCAGCACCGGCGCGTCGTTGGTGCCGGTGATGGTGAACGTCACGTCCTGCGTGCCCGAGCTCGTCGTGCCGTCATTGACCTGCACGACGTAGGTGATGGTCAGGCTCTGGCCTTCGCGAAGGAAGTCGAGGTTCGCCGCCGCGGGATCGTAGGTGTAGCCGATCGCCGTGCCGGTGCCGCCGTTGGAGGTCTGCGTCAGCGGCGAGATGCTGAACGCACCGGCCGCCGTTAGTGCCGCCGTACCTGCCGGCAGCGTGAAGGCGCTGCCGTTGAGCAGGACCGTCGGGCTGCCCACCACCGAAGCGGTGAGGGTGTCGCCCATGTCCTTGTCGCTCACCGCAAAGTTGCCGATGATCGGTGCCAGGTTCTGCGCCGAGGCGTCAGTCAGTTCGACGACTGCTGTCGGATTGGTCGTATCGCTCAGCACCGGTGCATCGTTGGTGCCGGTGACGGTGAAGGTGACGTCTTGGGTGGCGGAGTCCGTCGTTCCGTCATTGACCTTCACCGCGTATGTGATGGTCAGGCTCTGGCCTTCGCGAAGGAAGTCGAGGTTCGCCGCCGCCGGATCGTAGGTATAGCCGATCGCCGTGCCCGGGCCGCCGTTGGAGGTCTGTGTCAGCGGCGAGATGCTGAACGCACCGGCCGCCGTTAGTGCCGCCGCACCTGCCGGCAGCGTGAAGGAGTTGCCGTTGAGCAGGACCGTCGGGCTGCCCACCACCGAAGCGGTGAGGGTGTCGCCCACGTCCAGGTCGCTGACGGCGAAGCTGCCGGTGATCGCCGCCAAATCCTGCGCCGAGGCATTCGCCAATTCGGCAACCGCAGCCGGGTTGGTCGTGTCGCTCAGCACCGGCGCGTCGTTGCTGCCGGTGATAGTGAAGGTCACGTCCTGCGTGCCCGAGTACGTCGTGCCGTCATTGACCTGCACGACGTAGGTGATGGTCAGGCTCTGGCCAGCGCGTAGGAAGTCGAGGTTGGCCGCCGCCGGATCGTAGTTGTAGCCGATGTTGACCGCGCCGCCGGTCGAAGTCGCCCCCGTAAGCGTGAACGCGCCACCCGCCGTCAGCGCCGCAGCGCCCGCCGGCAATGTGAAGGCTGATCCATTGAGCAGCACCGTCGGGCTGCCCACGACGCTGGGCGTCAGCGTATCGCCAACGTCGAGATCGCTTACCGAGAAATTGCCCGTGATCGCCGCCAGGTTCTGCGCCGAGGCATCAGTCAGTTCGGCGACTGCTGTCGGATTGGTCGTATCGCTCAGCACCGGTGCATCGTTGGTGCCGGTGATGGTCACCGAAACCGTGCGATCCACGGTGCCGCCGTTGCCATCGTCGAGGGTGATGGTGAAGGTCTCGACCTTGGTCTGGTCCTTGGCGAGGTACTCCACGTCGCTATCGGCGACGCTGTAGTTCCAGGTGATCACGCCACCCAGGCCGGAGCCGGTGGTGTCGGTGGTGACGCTGGCGGTGAGGGCGCCGAGGGCGCCGGCCGAGGCCGTGATCGTTGGGCTGATGCTGTGGGCGTCGGTGAGGTCGACGTCGGTGAAGGCAAGGGTGCCGGTGTCGGTGAGGTTGCCGACCGGGGTGACCTGCTCGGTGACCGCGCCGGTGACGTCCGTCGCCGCCACGACCGGTGCATCGTTGGTGCCGGTGATGGTCACCGAAACCGTGCGATCCACGGTGCCGCCGTTGCCATCGTCGAGGGTGATGGTGAAGGTCTCGACCTTGGTCTGGTCCTTGGCGAGGTACTCCACGTCGCTATCGGCGACGCTGTAGTTCCAGGTGATCACGCCACCCAGGCCGGAGCCGGTGGTGTCGGTGGTGACGCTGGCGGTGAGAGCGCCGAGGGCGCCGGCCGAGGCCGTGATCGTTGGGCTGATGCTGTGGGCGTCGGTGAGGTCGACGTCGGTGAAGGCAAGGGTGCCGGTGTCGGTGAGGTTGCCGACCGGGGTGACCTGCTCGGTGACCGCGCCGGTGACGTCCGTCGCCGCCACGACCGGTGCATCGTTGGTGCCGGTGATGGTCACCGAAACCGTGCGATCCACGGTGCCGCCGTTGCCATCGTCGAGGGTGATGGTGAAGGTCTCGACCTTGGTCTGGTCCTTGGCGAGGTACTCCACGTCGCTATCGGCGACGCTGTAGTTCCAGGTGATCACGCCACCCAGGCCGGAGCCGGTGGTGTCGGTGGTGACGCTGGCGGTGAGGGCGCCGAGGGCGCCGGCCGAGGCCGTGATCGTTGGGCTGATGCTGTGGGCGTCGGTGAGGTCGACGTCGGTGAAGGCAAGGGTGCCGGTGTCGGTGAGGTTGCCGACCGGGGTGACCTGCTCGGTGACCGCGCCGGTGACGTCCGTCGCCGCCACGACCGGTGCATCGTTGGTGCCGGTGATGGTCACCGAAACCGTGCGATCCACGGTGCCGCCGTTGCCATCGTCGAGGGTGATGGTGAAGGTCTCGACCTTGGTCTGGTCCTTGGCGAGGTACTCCACGTCGCTATCGGCGACGCTGTAGTTCCAGGTGATCACGCCACCCAGGCCGGAGCCGGTGGTGTCGGTGGTGACGCTGGCGGTGAGGGCGCCGAGGGCGCCGGCCGAGGCCGTGATCGTTGGGCTGATGCTGTGGGCGTCGGTGAGGTCGACGTCGGTGAAGGCAAGGGTGCCGGTGTCGGTGAGGTTGCCGACCGGGGTGACCTGCTCGGTGACCGCGCCGGTGACGTCCGTCGCCGCCACGACCGGTGCATCGTTGGTGCCGGTGATGGTCACCGAAACCGTGCGATCCACGGTGCCGCCGTTGCCATCGTCGAGGGTGATGGTGAAGGTCTCGACCTTGGTCTGGTCCTTGGCGAGGTACTCCACGTCGCTATCGGCGACGCTGTAGTTCCAGGTGATCACGCCACCCAGGCCGGAGCCGGTGGTGTCGGTGGTGACGCTGGCGGTGAGGGCGCCGAGGGCGCCGGCCGAGGCCGTGATCGTTGGGCTGATGCTGTGGGCGTCGGTGAGGTCGACGTCGGTGAAGGCAAGGGTGCCGGTGTCGGTGAGGTTGCCGACCGGGGTGACCTGCTCGGTGACCGCGCCGGTGACGTCCGTCGCCGCCACGACCGGTGCATCGTTGGTGCCGGTGATGGTCACCGAAACCGTGCGATCCACGGTGCCGCCGTTGCCATCGTCGAGGGTGATGGTGAAGGTCTCGACCTTGGTCTGGTCCTTGGCGAGGTACTCCACGTCGCTATCGGCGACGCTGTAGTTCCAGGTGATCACGCCACCCAGGCCGGAGCCGGTGGTGTCGGTGGTGACGCTGGCGGTGAGAGCGCCGAGGGCGCCGGCCGAGGCCGTGATCGTTGGGCTGATGCTGTGGGCGTCGGTGAGGTCGACGTCGGTGAAGGCAAGGGTGCCGGTGTCGGTGAGGTTGCCGACCGGGGTGACCTGCTCGGTGACCGCGCCGGTGACGTCCGTCGCCGCCACGACCGGTGCATCGTTGGTGCCGGTGATGGTCACCGAAACCGTGCGATCCACGGTGCCGCCGTTGCCATCGTCGAGGGTGATGGTGAAGGTCTCGACCTTGGTCTGGTCCTTGGCGAGGTACTCCACGTCGCTATCGGCGACGCTGTAGTTCCAGGTGATCACGCCACCCAGGCCGGAGCCGGTGGTGTCGGTGGTGACGCTGGCGGTGAGGGCGCCGAGGGCGCCGGCCGAGGCCGTGATCGTTGGGCTGATGCTGTGGGCGTCGGTGAGGTCGACGTCGGTGAAGGCAAGGGTGCCGGTGTCGGTGAGGTTGCCGACCGGGGTGACCTGCTCGGTGACCGCGCCGGTGACGTCCGTCGCCGCCACGACCGGTGCATCGTTGGTGCCGGTGATGGTCACCGAAACCGTGCGATCCACGGTGCCGCCGTTGCCATCGTCGAGGGTGATGGTGAAGGTCTCGACCTTGGTCTGGTCCTTGGCGAGGTACTCCACGTCGCTATCGGCGACGCTGTAGTTCCAGGTGATCACGCCACCCAGGCCGGAGCCGGTGGTGTCGGTGGTGACGCTGGCGGTGAGAGCGCCGAGGGCGCCGGCCGAGGCCGTGATCGTTGGGCTGATGCTGTGGGCGTCGGTGAGGTCGACGTCGGTGAAGGCAAGGGTGCCGGTGTCGGTGAGGTTGCCGACCGGGGTGACCTGCTCGGTGACCGCGCCGGTGACGTCCGTCGCCGCCACGACCGGTGCATCGTTGGTGCCGGTGATGGTCACCGAAACCGTGCGATCCACGGTGCCGCCGTTGCCATCGTCGAGGGTGATGGTGAAGGTCTCGACCTTGGTCTGGTCCTTGGCGAGGTACTCCACGTCGCTATCGGCGACGCTGTAGTTCCAGGTGATCACGCCACCCAGGCCGGAGCCGGTGGTGTCGGTGGTGACGCTGGCGGTGAGAGCGCCGAGGGCGCCGGCCGAGGCCGTGATCGTTGGGCTGATGCTGTGGGCGTCGGTGAGGTCGACGTCGGTGAAGGCAAGGGTGCCGGTGTCGGTGAGGTTGCCGACCGGGGTGACCTGCTCGGTGACCGCGCCGGTGACGTCCGTCGCCGCCACGACCGGTGCATCGTTGGTGCCGGTGATGGTCACCGAAACCGTGCGATCCACGGTGCCGCCGTTGCCATCGTCGAGGGTGATGGTGAAGGTCTCGACCTTGGTCTGGTCCTTGGCGAGGTACTCCACGTCGCTATCGGCGACGCTGTAGTTCCAGGTGATCACGCCACCCAGGCCGGAGCCGGTGGTGTCGGTGGTGACGCTGGCGGTGAGGGCGCCGAGGGCGCCGGCCGAGGCCGTGATCGTTGGGCTGATGCTGTGGGCGTCGGTGAGGTCGACGTCGGTGAAGGCAAGGGTGCCGGTGTCGGTGAGGTTGCCGACCGGGGTGACCTGCTCGGTGACCGCGCCGGTGACGTCCGTCGCCGCCACGACCGGTGCATCGTTGGTGCCGGTGATGGTCACCGAAACCGTGCGATCCACGGTGCCGCCGTTGCCACGTCGAGGGTGATGGTGAAGGTCTCGACCTTGGTCTGGTCCTTGGCGAGGTACTCCACGTCGCTATCGGCGACGCTGTAGTTCCAGGTGATCACGCCACCCAGGCCGGAGCCGGTGGTGTCGGTGGTGACGCTGGCGGTGAGGGCGCCGAGGGCGCCGGCCGAGGCCGTGATCGTTGGGCTGATGCTGTGGGCGTCGGTGAGGTCGACGTCGGTGAAGGCAAGGGTGCCGGTGTCGGTGAGGTTGCCGACCGGGGTGACCTGCTCGGTGACCGCGCCGGTGACGTCCGTCGCCGCCACGACCGGTGCATCGTTGGTGCCGGTGATGGTCACCGAAACCGTGCGATCCACGGTGCCGCCGTTGCCATCGTCGAGGGTGATGGTGAAGGTCTCGACCTTGGTCTGGTCCTTGGCGAGGTACTCCACGTCGCTATCGGCGACGCTGTAGTTCCAGGTGATCACGCCACCCAGGCCGGAGCCGGTGGTGTCGGTGGTGACGCTGGCGGTGAGGGCGCCGAGGGCGCCGGCCGAGGCCGTGATCGTTGGGCTGATGCTGTGGGCGTCGGTGAGGTCGACGTCGGTGAAGGCAAGGGTGCCGGTGTCGGTGAGGTTGCCGACCGGGGTGACCTGCTCGGTGACCGCGCCGGTGACGTCCGTCGCCGCCACGACCGGTGCATCGTTGGTGCCGGTGATGGTCACCGAAACCGTGCGATCCACGGTGCCGCCGTTGCCATCGTCGAGGGTGATGGTGAAGGTCTCGACCTTGGTCTGGTCCTTGGCGAGGTACTCCACGTCGCTATCGGCGACGCTGTAGTTCCAGGTGATCACGCCACCCAGGCCGGAGCCGGTGGTGTCGGTGGTGACGCTGGCGGTGAGAGCGCCGAGGGCGCCGGCCGAGGCCGTGATCGTTGGGCTGATGCTGTGGGCGTCGGTGAGGTCGACGTCGGTGAAGGCAAGGGTGCCGGTGTCGGTGAGGTTGCCGACCGGGGTGACCTGCTCGGTGACCGCGCCGGTGACGTCCGTCGCCGCCACGACCGGTGCATCGTTGGTGCCGGTGATGGTCACCGAAACCGTGCGATCCACGGTGCCGCCGTTGCCATCGTCGAGGGTGATGGTGAAGGTCTCGACCTTGGTCTGGTCCTTGGCGAGGTACTCCACGTCGCTATCGGCGACGCTGTAGTTCCAGGTGATCACGCCACCCAGGCCGGAGCCGGTGGTGTCGGTGGTGACGCTGGCGGTGAGGGCGCCGAGGGCGCCGGCCGAGGCCGTGATCGTTGGGCTGATGCTGTGGGCGTCGGTGAGGTCGACGTCGGTGAAGGCAAGGGTGCCGGTGTCGGTGAGGTTGCCGACCGGGGTGACCTGCTCGGTGACCGCGCCGGTGACGTCCGTCGCCGCCACGACCGGTGCATCGTTGGTGCCGGTGATGGTCACCGAAACCGTGCGATCCACGGTGCCGCCGTTGCCATCGTCGAGGGTGATGGTGAAGGTCTCGACCTTGGTCTGGTCCTTGGCGAGGTACTCCACGTCGCTATCGGCGACGCTGTAGTTCCAGGTGATCACGCCACCCAGGCCGGAGCCGGTGGTGTCGGTGGTGACGCTGGCGGTGAGGGCGCCGAGGGCGCCGGCCGAGGCCGTGATCGTTGGGCTGATGCTGTGGGCGTCGGTGAGGTCGACGTCGGTGAAGGCAAGGGTGCCGGTGTCGGTGAGGTTGCCGACCGGGGTGACCTGCTCGGTGACCGCGCCGGTGACGTCCGTCGCCGCCACGACCGGTGCATCGTTGGTGCCGGTGATGGTCACCGAAACCGTGCGATCCACGGTGCCGCCGTTGCCATCGTCGAGGGTGATGGTGAAGGTCTCGACCTTGGTCTGGTCCTTGGCGAGGTACTCCACGTCGCTATCGGCGACGCTGTAGTTCCAGGTGATCACGCCACCCAGGCCGGAGCCGGTGGTGTCGGTGGTGACGCTGGCGGTGAGGGCGCCGAGGGCGCCGGCCGAGGCCGTGATCGTTGGGCTGATGCTGTGGGCGTCGGTGAGGTCGACGTCGGTGAAGGCAAGGGTGCCGGTGTCGGTGAGGTTGCCGACCGGGGTGACCTGCTCGGTGACCGCGCCGGTGACGTCCGTCGCCGCCACGACCGGTGCATCGTTGGTGCCGGTGATGGTCACCGAAACCGTGCGATCCACGGTGCCGCCGTTGCCATCGTCGAGGGTGATGGTGAAGGTCTCGACCTTGGTCTGGTCCTTGGCGAGGTACTCCACGTCGCTATCGGCGACGCTGTAGTTCCAGGTGATCACGCCACCCAGGCCGGAGCCGGTGGTGTCGGTGGTGACGCTGGCGGTGAGGGCGCCGAGGGCGCCGGCCGAGGCCGTGATCGTTGGGCTGATGCTGTGGGCGTCGGTGAGGTCGACGTCGGTGAAGGCAAGGGTGCCGGTGTCGGTGAGGTTGCCGACCGGGGTGACCTGCTCGGTGACCGCGCCGGTGACGTCCGTCGCCGCCACGACCGGTGCATCGTTGGTGCCGGTGATGGTCACCGAAACCGTGCGATCCACGGTGCCGCCGTTGCCATCGTCGAGGGTGATGGTGAAGGTCTCGACCTTGGTCTGGTCCTTGGCGAGGTACTCCACGTCGCTATCGGCGACGCTGTAGTTCCAGGTGATCACGCCACCCAGGCCGGAGCCGGTGGTGTCGGTGGTGACGCTGGCGGTGAGGGCGCCGAGGGCGCCGGCCGAGGCCGTGATCGTTGGGCTGATGCTGTGGGCGTCGGTGAGGTCGACGTCGGTGAAGGCAAGGGTGCCGGTGTCGGTGAGGTTGCCGACCGGGGTGACCTGCTCGGTGACCGCGCCGGTGACGTCCGTCGCCGCCACGACCGGTGCATCGTTGGTGCCGGTGATGGTCACCGAAACCGTGCGATCCACGGTGCCGCCGTTGCCATCGTCGAGGGTGATGGTGAAGGTCTCGACCTTGGTCTGGTCCTTGGCGAGGTACTCCACGTCGCTATCGGCGACGCTGTAGTTCCAGGTGATCACGCCACCCAGGCCGGAGCCGGTGGTGTCGGTGGTGACGCTGGCGGTGAGGGCGCCGAGGGCGCCGGCCGAGGCCGTGATCGTTGGGCTGATGCTGTGGGCGTCGGTGAGGTCGACGTCGGTGAAGGCAAGGGTGCCGGTGTCGGTGAGGTTGCCGACCGGGGTGACCTGCTCGGTGACCGCGCCGGTGACGTCCGTCGCCGCCACGACCGGTGCATCGTTGGTGCCGGTGATGGTCACCGAAACCGTGCGATCCACGGTGCCGCCGTTGCCATCGTCGAGGGTGATGGTGAAGGTCTCGACCTTGGTCTGGTCCTTGGCGAGGTACTCCACGTCGCTATCGGCGACGCTGTAGTTCCAGGTGATCACGCCACCCAGGCCGGAGCCGGTGGTGTCGGTGGTGACGCTGGCGGTGAGGGCGCCGAGGGCGCCGGCCGAGGCCGTGATCGTTGGGCTGATGCTGTGGGCGTCGGTGAGGTCGACGTCGGTGAAGGCAAGGGTGCCGGTGTCGGTGAGGTTGCCGACCGGGGTGACCTGCTCGGTGACCGCGCCGGTGACGTCCGTCGCCGCCACGACCGGTGCATCGTTGGTGCCGGTGATGGTCACCGAAACCGTGCGATCCACGGTGCCGCCGTTGCCATCGTCGAGGGTGATGGTGAAGGTCTCGACCTTGGTCTGGTCCTTGGCGAGGTACTCCACGTCGCTATCGGCGACGCTGTAGTTCCAGGTGATCACGCCACCCAGGCCGGAGCCGGTGGTGTCGGTGGTGACGCTGGCGGTGAGAGCGCCGAGGGCGCCGGCCGAGGCCGTGATCGTTGGGCTGATGCTGTGGGCGTCGGTGAGGTCGACGTCGGTGAAGGCAAGGGTGCCGGTGTCGGTGAGGTTGCCGACCGGGGTGACCTGCTCGGTGACCGCGCCGGTGACGTCCGTCGCCGCCACGACCGGTGCATCGTTGGTGCCGGTGATGGTCACCGAAACCGTGCGATCCACGGTGCCGCCGTTGCCATCGTCGAGGGTGATGGTGAAGGTCTCGACCTTGGTCTGGTCCTTGGCGAGGTACTCCACGTCGCTATCGGCGACGCTGTAGTTCCAGGTGATCACGCCACCCAGGCCGGAGCCGGTGGTGTCGGTGGTGACGCTGGCGGTGAGGGCGCCGAGGGCGCCGGCCGAGGCCGTGATCGTTGGGCTGATGCTGTGGGCGTCGGTGAGGTCGACGTCGGTGAAGGCAAGGGTGCCGGTGTCGGTGAGGTTGCCGACCGGGGTGACCTGCTCGGTGACCGCGCCGGTGACGTCCGTCGCCGCCACGACCGGTGCATCGTTGGTGCCGGTGATGGTCACCGAAACCGTGCGATCCACGGTGCCGCCGTTGCCATCGTCGAGGGTGATGGTGAAGGTCTCGACCTTGGTCTGGTCCTTGGCGAGGTACTCCACGTCGCTATCGGCGACGCTGTAGTTCCAGGTGATCACGCCACCCAGGCCGGAGCCGGTGGTGTCGGTGGTGACGCTGGCGGTGAGGGCGCCGAGGGCGCCGGCCGAGGCCGTGATCGTTGGGCTGATGCTGTGGGCGTCGGTGAGGTCGACGTCGGTGAAGGCAAGGGTGCCGGTGTCGGTGAGGTTGCCGACCGGGGTGACCTGCTCGGTGACCGCGCCGGTGACGTCCGTCGCCGCCACGACCGGTGCATCGTTGGTGCCGGTGATGGTCACCGAAACCGTGCGATCCACGGTGCCGCCGTTGCCATCGTCGAGGGTGATGGTGAAGGTCTCGACCTTGGTCTGGTCCTTGGCGAGGTACTCCACGTCGCTATCGGCGACGCTGTAGTTCCAGGTGATCACGCCACCCAGGCCGGAGCCGGTGGTGTCGGTGGTGACGCTGGCGGTGAGAGCGCCGAGGGCGCCGGCCGAGGCCGTGATCGTTGGGCTGATGCTGTGGGCGTCGGTGAGGTCGACGTCGGTGAAGGCAAGGGTGCCGGTGTCGGTGAGGTTGCCGACCGGGGTGACCTGCTCGGTGACCGCGCCGGTGACGTCCGTCGCCGCCACGACCGGTGCATCGTTGGTGCCGGTGATGGTCACCGTTACGACCTGCGTTGCCGTCGAGCCGTGGCCGTCGTTGACCGTTACGGTGTAATGCTCGACCACGCTCTGGCCGGCAGCGAGGTACTGCGAAGCCCCGTTGTTGAGGGCGTAGCGCCACTGCACCGAGCCGTTGGCGGCGTTCGCGGCTTCACTGGCAGGGTCGAGCGAGAAGGTGCCGAGCGCAGTTTCGCCGGCGGTCGGGGCGAACGACGCGGTGTGGCCGTCGGTGAGGTCGACGTCGGTGAAGGAAATGGTGCCGGCGGCGTTGAGGGAATCGGTCGGCAAAGCAGTGGTGTCGGCATCCTCGACCACGGCGCCATTCTGAGCGCCGCTGGTAATTGAGACAATATCGTTCGTCCCGGTGATAGTGATAGTAAGCTGTGCAGTATCGGTAAGTCCGTGCGGGTCACGGACGGTGTACGTAAACAGCTCAGTGACTGTGACCCCGTCGGCCAGCGCATTGGTGTCCACATCGCTGTTATTGAGGTTGTAGGTATAGGTGCCATTGGCATTCAAGGTCAGTGAGCCGTAGGTGCCCACCAATGCAGATCCGACCGTGCCGGCAGTTCCAGATCCGGATTCCGGACCCGTCCGGACCGCCGACACAACCAGCGACGCCTGGCCATTGTCGGAATCCGTGTCGTTGACCAGCACATTACCTGCCGCCGTGGAATCCCCCGGAAACGGCGTATTCCCCGGGCCAACGCCGGCCTCGCGCACCGCGTCCGCTGCGTTGGTATCATTGAAGCCGACGGGCGAAGTTGGATCGAGAGTGAATGAAACCTGCTCGATCGCGGAGACTTTCAGATTAATGCTCGTGAAGGTGAATTCTGCTTGACCCGCCTGGCCGGTATTCGCGTTCGAGTTAGCGGCAATAAAGGCTCGAAACTGAGTGACTTCAGCATTCAATGCTGCCATGAACGACGAATTAAGTAATTGCGCATTACTAAGATAGATAACGAGCTTATCGATTTCGGCGGTGCCTTTCGCAGCATTGCCGTTGCCGCCGTCGTAAACGTCGTAGCCAGAAAATGTCGCCTGTCCAATCGTTGTCCCTGTGCCGTAAACTTGGCCACCAATCTTGTACTGGTTTTCCCACGCTCGGTAGATAAGGATGTCCGCTCCTGATCCGCCCAGGACCGTGTCGAAACCACTGCCTCCATCGAGCGTATCGGCACCTGACCCGCCATTCAGGCGATCGTCTCCAGCACCCCCCGACAGCACGTCGTCTCCGCTACCGCCGACCAGATTGTCGTTGCTGCTTGTGCCAATGGTCGTTGCCATACCCCGCCCCTATCGCCCTAGTTGTTGTTGTTGTTGTCAGTCATGGGAATTGCCGGCGCCGTCGCGCCGCTTGCCGGATAGTCGCTCAAAAATTGCAGACCTATGAGGGCAAGTTCGCCTTCGCCAACAAACGGGTTGATCCTGGGCGAGAGCGCCAGGACCAGATGAGTTCGCATTCAGACCAATGACATTTGTACCGACACCAAACGCGCACGCTCGCGGGTCCGCCGGATACTTGATGTCGGCTGAATCTTCGCAATGGGCAGACGCGGGCTTCGTATCGGTCGAGGGGGAAAACTCATTGTCGATGGAGCAAAGTGCGATTCCGGCCAAATCGTTGCTCAACACATCGAGAGAAGTAACGGTCAGGGGGGCGGAAATGAGGATAGCCGTATCTTCGGCAAAACTGCAGGCTGTATTAGGAAACGATGTCGTAGTTCCGTTAACATATTTGCTTTGGCAAGAAGCCATTTAATCCCCCCCTTTTTACTCTTACGCCAGCATAAAAACAGATCCCCATCCATTTGAGTGCCGTATTGGAAGACTACCACCTCTCCATCTAAGACTTGCGGTACAATCAACACACTGGTCTGACGGCTTTTTCTGGCCGCGCTGCGTGCCCTTTAACCCCTATGCGTCGCCCATCCCCTGATTGCCGGTTTAGGCGATGCTTATATTAGAGTATTCTTAACGCCGATGAAGAGTAAGCGTCAACATCCCCAAAGGAGGAACAGTTAACGGCCGAAAGGATCAGCAGGGGGGCGGCTGCCGCGCCGGAAAGTGGCAGGACGGTAGCCGAAGGTTGTGACTTCAGCCTCCCTCATCATCTGGCGGCCGCGACTGATCGCCTGAAAACAATGGACACCCACTCCCTTTCGCCAGGAACGGAACTCCCCTCCAACTGGGCTTTCGCATCGGCCAGGGATTGTGGGATCAGCGCTCCGAGCCTGCCGCGTTCTAGCCAGGTTTCGCCTTCAGGCAGACCTACGTCATCATCGGCTACAACAACGCGACAGCTATTATCGACTATGATCCCACCTACTATTGCGACACCATCGCGCACTGGCAGAACTACATCGGAAAGAGCGCTGTCCTCGCTGATGGAATAGAGCGTTTTGGCTGTAGCGGAAGAACGAGGGGGGGATTCCAATTCGGTCAATGACCAAATCCTGGCTCGGAGGCGATCCGATGTCCGCTGAAGGCGATGGCAAATGAAGACATTAAGTGGCAGGTATCGGTTACGGCAAACCTCCGGACCCGCTTCTAGAAAGGAATGGGGACCGCGGGGAGCGGCCGCCAATCTGAAGCTTTCGGAGCAAAATGCTCAGGCCGCTGAAAGGCGCCTCTCAACTGCCCTCCGAAGTCTGACGCGCGGCTGAGCTATGTACCATTTGACCGGTCGTTCTCTGAGAATCTGGCGGATCGCTTCCTGCCGGCTGAGCGGATAGGGGTACACCGCGCTCGCGAATGCATCGAGTCAGGCTAAAATGTCATCATGCAACCGAACGCCCGTATCTTTGCTTCAGCAAGCGCCGACCTCGACTGACAGTGACTGTGGCTCGTGCACAATAACCTTTGCAGAAGTTCCATTTCGCAGCTGAATCAGCCATAGTTCCATAATTCAGCTTATCCAATTTGGATGTTATAACATTACATTCTGGACAATGATCTCAGCTGACATGACATTGCCGACCGTCCAACGGCATCATGGTTCCAAGGATCTGCGCCTCAAACACCTTCCCTATTTGCACTGCGCGAAATGCAGCGGAATCCCACGTCGCACTTGCCGAGTGCCGGCCCGGCACTGCGGCTTCTGGAGATATCGGCCGCAATGCCGTGGAAGGTCGGCCTAAAACGCCTTGATCAACGTTCCGACCGTCACATGCGGGAAGCTCTTGCCCCCGAAATTCAAGAGGCCGGTTTGCGAGTATTGCAGCTGCAGGAACTCGTTGCCCAGGGCATCCACGACCGTTTCGATGGCAAAGACCGAATCGAGGTCGAGCGTGTTTGCATTGGTGGTAATGAACGGGATATTCGCGATGCCGCCGGCCGTGGACGTTATCAGTCGCGTAATCCGCTTGAGGGTCAGACCCTCTTCCATGACCTGCTGGTTCAAGGTATCCCGTAGCATCTGGTTCGGATCGTCGATCATCGCCTGGGTAATCACCGCGGGAACAGGGCTCGTGCGGAATTCACTCGCAATGCTGAGGTCGTATTCCGGATAAGGGTTCTTGCTGCCCGGCGCCGGCGGCTGGCCGTCTATGTCGAACGGGACGGTGTTGGCTGGAGGAATATCCGGCACCTTGTCGAACACGGCATGCTGCACGAAGCCAACGGTACAGAAGGCGTTGCCATGCGGAATCGTGCCGAGCCGCGCGATACTTGCGTTAGCCTTGGGGGCGGTGGTTGCCGGAATGTTCAGCCACATGCCGGGTTCGATGTGCAGGGCGCCGCCGTAGATGCCGTCGGTGACGCGATGCAGATAGGTGACGCCATAAATGGCGATGTCCTCCTGCACACTACCGCGATTGAAGACCGGCGATCCGATGGTGGTGAACTCGATGGTTTCATGCAACAGGTTGAGCTGCAGAAAAACGCCGTTCTTGCTGCGGCCGGAATAGTCGGGGCGAGCGATCAGGCTGAAGCCGGAACCCTCCCAGAAACCCGGGAGATCCCTCAGGGCGCCAAGACGGTCGGCGGTGGCCACTTGCGACGGCACGGCACGCCGCAGGGTGTTTGGGGCCTTGGTGGTGAGCGGGAAAGATTGCATATCGTTCATCGTCTCCAATCCTTTCTGTGGCGATCGCCGGCAGGGTTGCCGGAAGCGCATGCCGTCAAAACGGGTTCAACGATGCGCTCATCTCCTTGTTTTCATGCGTGTCGTCGTCCCAAAACCGCGGCGCACTTTGCGCGACGTGCCTTAGGGGTGTACTGGATGCCGCTCAAGCTGGGCGAATTCCTGCCGCAGGGTTTCCAAACCGTCGCGAGCAACGTCGTAGGCGCTGCGTTGGTCGGGCACGGGCCGATCCTCCCCGGGAATCCAGAACTTGCTGCGGGTCAGGCGCAGGCCGTTGAGAAAGGGTGGCACTGCATTGAACACCTCGATCAGGAACGGGCCGTCATAGACCGGCAGGATCGGCCCAAGGAAGGTTTTCCAAGGGATCCAGCTGCCTTTTACCGCGCCACGATCGGGCGCGGAGATGTGAATGTAGTGTAGACGATCCTGACCGACCGTGGCGCGCAGACTGTCCGCGAAGATCTCAGGACCATTGCTTCCAAGCACCACATGGGCGCTGTCGATGGTAAGGCCGGCCTGGGGACTTCGAATGCCCTGCAAGAAGCCGAGCACATCCGACACCATGTTCGGTGCCGGTGTTTCCCAATGATCCACCGGCTCGATCGCCAGCTTGACGGCCTTCTTCTCCGCATAGTCGGCCAGCTCCTCAATGATGGGGCGTGCGAGTTCGTAGCGGGGTCGGAGCCAGTCCTGCAGCGCATCGCTCCACAGCGGCGTGCCCGAATCCAGGGATGGAAAGACCCCATAGGGAAAGAGGATCGGCCCTGCCATGATCGTTTTGCCACCCAGGATGGAGGTGATGTCGACGCGGGACTTCAGATAGGCCAAGGCGCCTTCCCGTTGCTCCCTGTAAAGCGAGGTGGGGTCGAAAGTCCGTGTGGTGCCGACATTGGTGGTGAACCCCAGGGCCTCGAAACCGGCAGCATCCAGAGCCCTTTTGAAGCGGACATAGCTGTCGATTTCTGCCTTGTGGTCCGCGGTCTGTTGGGCGGCGATCGGCAGGTCGAAGCCGTCATAGCCCATTTCGCTCAAGGCTCTGATGTGGTCGACCAGGACCCGGGTGTAGGCTTCATCCTTCGGCCTGAGGTCTGCGGTGAACATGAACAGGCTGAGATAGATGTCTCTTTTCGCGCGCGGGTCCATCGCTACCACCCCAACGTCTCGCGCAAGTAGGCGCGGGCCATCTTGGCATATTGGAGCGGGTTGGCCTTGGCCGGATCCTGTTCGGCCTCGATCACCAGCCAGCCCGCGAAACCGGCTTCGGCGAGCGCTGCAAGGATTTGCGGGAAGGTCCTGATCGAGCCGTCACCGGGAACCGTGAAGATGCCGGCTTCGATGGCCGCTTCGAAGGAAAGACCATCGGCATGAATCCGGGCGACCACATCGGCGCGGATGTCCTTCAGGTGGATGTGCTTGACCCGGGAAGCATATTTTTTGGCGACGGTCAGCGGATCCGCGCCAGCGGCGGCAAGATGGCCCGTATCCAACAGCAGATGGACCAGATCGGCATCGGTCCTCTCCATCAGTCGATCGATGGCCTCGGCGGTCATCACGCCGGTTCCAAGATGCGGATGATAGCAGAGACGCCGTCCCTCGGCCCTGGCGATCCTGCCGATCTCGTGCAGGCCGTCCACCAACTGGTCCCACTGCGCGTCGGTCAGCTTCGGGCAGTTTGGAAAGAGCGCGATCGGCAGCGGGTTTACGGCATCACCAAACTCGGCCACCACGAGGTCGGCCTTCCTGGGATCGTCGCCGCTGCCTTCCATCTCCTTCAGAAAGGCGAGTTGCTGGCGTACTTTCCGGATCGTCTGCTCCTTCATCGCCCGGATCGTGAAATAAGTGCTGACCCATGGCTCCGAAATGCGCAATCCACGCAGATCGAGTGCCGCCTTCAGGGTTTTCGGATCGGTCGGATATTTGTGGCCAACGCTGCAACCGACATAGCCGGCGAGCGCCATCTCGCTGATGCACTGTTCGAACGGAATGCCGATGTCGATGTTGATGAAATCATCGTTCCACCAGAGCGTCGGCGTGATTCCAAGCCACACCTTTTCCGGGGAAAGCCGAGAGGTCTGAGTGCTCATCTTGCTGCTCCTATGTCTGGGGTTAAGACTGGGCTTCAATGGCTTGCGCGTTCGCGGGATCGCCCGCAAACGCCGGAATCCGCGGCGGCGATGCCCACGAGCCGTAGCCCGGGGCTCTTGCACCCGCAGGGTGGGCACCGATTGCCTTCCACATCAGGCCTTCGACGTAAGACGCGGAAGACACGACGAAAGTGACGTCCTTCGGCGCTGGACCGAAGGCTTCGGTCCAGGCCGTCGGCAGCTCGTACCAGGTGCCGACGTACCAGAGCTTGACGATGTTGCGCGCGATCGGGCCTAGTTTCTCGCTTCCGAAGATCTCCCGACGGAGACGTGCCTTGCGCTCGGATGGCGGTTCACCTTCCGTCTCCCGCAGTATTTTTTCATAGGCGCCAAGGAGCTCGTCCAGGAACGCAGTGCCGACGACGGCACCGACCGTCGCAAGATAGGCCTCGGCCTGCCCCGTGCCCCACAGGTCGAAGGTCGTGAACGCGGTAACCTCGGTGGAGAAGGCGATGAAGTGGTCCATGCGGTCTTCCGGCCTCATACCCTTGCCTCCTCTTTCACGGCAGACGGCGCTGTCGCTGCGTCGCCAGCGATCTCAAACGTCGCCATGGCATGAAGGCCATTGGTGCCGGGCAAAGGATTGCGGATCAGTTCCCCGATCATGTTTCTGAACTCGAACATCCTCGGCACTGCTTCCATAAGCAGCTGCGGCTGGCCGTTGTAGGCCTGCGTGAGCTTCTTCAGGAACGCCGCATAGGCCCGGTTGAACGACAATGCCGCGTCATGGAGTTCTGAGCCGGCTGGAATCTCCACCAGCTTCAGATCGCATTTGATCGGGTAGGCCGCCTGCCAATCGACGGTAAAGGTCGGGCCGGTCGGATTGCCGGGACTGTCGTCGGGCTGGTAGTAGCGCCCTTTGGAAAGTTCGTCGAAGCGGTAATAGTGCGCGAGCTCTCTCTCATGGTCGTAGATACCGCCGCCTAAGCCTTCGCCCTGCTCCATCACCAGCCGGATTGCCGCGCGCGCGCTCTCAATATCCAGGACCGGAAAGAGTTCGCCGCCGCCGGAGTAATAATATTCCGAGGTAACCTGACGCGCCGGATCGCCGGTGAAGATCGTCTTGCCCGCGTCATTGGCTTCTTTTTCAAGAAAATCGAACCCTTCCTCTATGGCGGCGTAGAAGT
This sequence comes from Pararhizobium sp. A13, assembly GCF_040126305.1. Taxonomy (NCBI): domain Bacteria; kingdom Pseudomonadati; phylum Pseudomonadota; class Alphaproteobacteria; order Hyphomicrobiales; family Rhizobiaceae; genus Pararhizobium; species Pararhizobium sp. A13. The sequence goes on from NZ_CP149512.1 coordinate 199,887, forward strand.
CCCCGATGCTGTAATAGTGAATGTCGCTGGCGCCCGGATATGTTCCAAGCACCGTCACACCGGCCCGGTAGGAGCGCCTGACCAGTTTCTGCGGCCCGGGGGCGAGGCGAGGACGCTCTATCTTCTTGAAGATCTCGAGCGTTTCCTTGCTGAACGACGCCAGATGCACCTCGAAATCCGTCTCGCCGTCCGGAAGATAGGCTGGGTAGGACGGCACGAAGCCGGCAACGGTGAGGTCCGGTGTCCCGCGGATGGCGTTCAGCAGGTTTGCCGCCACAGTCAGATGCAGCATTTCCTCCACAGCGACCACCCGGATGACCTGGACAGCGTCCAGATTGGTGCCGGGCTTGATCGAATAAAGCGCAGTCAGATACGGCGGGATCGTTGCGTGTTCCAACTGCATCGCAATGTGGAGATGTGCTTTCAGGTCATCAATCGTCTTGATCGTGTTGGACGTCATGGGTTTCTCCGATCGTTGTGTGCGCGAAGCGACAAGCGCCCCATCATTGCAACTGCTTCAGCATGGCGCGCGTGCTCCGGTAGCAGAGCGCAGCGAGCGTCAGGGTGACATTGGCCGTGCCGATCGAGGGCATGCTGCCGCCGCCGACCAGATAAAGATTGTCGTGGTCCCAGGAGCGCTGGTCGGTGTCGACAGCGGAACGAGACTTGTCCCGCCCCATGACATGTGTGCCGGCCAGGTGGTTGCCGCCGCGGATGGCGTAGCCCTCGCCTTCATAGTTGACATAGCCGTAGTCGCTCGTGTCGTAGCGGGTGTGATCGACCGCACCCAGCCGCGCAAACATGGTCTGTGCAAACTCGCGGGCATAGGCTGCGCCGCGCAGCGTGTATTCAGGCACCGTGAACGAGACCACCGGCCGCATGTTGCCGAGCCGGTCGGTGTATTGCGGATCGACCGTCACGCGGTTGCTCTCGACCGGCATCACCTCGATCATGAAGGCGAGCAGCAACTGGCGCGAAATTCGGTCGATCAGGCCCCGCCGCAGGTCGCCTCCGAACTGGTTGTGCTGGTCGACCAGTTCGGTGACGTCGGAATAGGGCGAGCCGACCGCCCAGCCCCAGCCGTCATTGTGGATGTCGACGCTGAATGCCGCCTGATGCCGCCTGAAGGCCCCGCCGCGCAAATCCACGATGCCGCCGGTACAGCTTGTGCCGCGCATGGTGCCGCAGACCTCCGGCATTAACGCCCAACTCAGCAGGTAGGCATGGTCCATCAGGTTGCGGCCAACCAGCCCGCTGGTGCTTCGCAGGCCCGAGGCCAGCATCAGCCGAGGCGTCTCGATGGCACCCGCCGCCAACACGAAGATCTTGCCCCTGACGGTGATCGTTTCGTAGTCGGCCGAGGCCGCGTCCCGGTAGACCTTGACCTCGAGCGAGGTGACGCGACCGCTGCCGGAATCAATCACGACCCGCGAGGCAACCGCCTGGGCGAGAAGCTCCACCCTGCCGCTCTGGAACGCCTTTGCGAGGGTTTTGCCGGAATGGTAGCGCGCCTGCACCGGACAGATCGGAACGCAGTTGGTGTTGCCCTGGCAGCGTCCGCCCTCCTCGACCTCATGGGTGTTCACGGCGCCGACCGGCACATAGCCCCTGCCCCCGTCATAGGCGGGATTGGGGATGCCGTTGCGTCCCTGCGGATAGGGCCGGACCTTGATTGGATAGGTGTGCCCGTAGAGCTCGACATCGGTTCCGTCGATGCCTTTGGCCACCATCTGGTCCAGGTAGGACAACGGCAGGCCCCGCATGGGAAACACGTAATCCTTGGGAAAGGTCACATCGAGATAGCTTTGATCCGCGACATCGGCCGATACGCCGATCTCGCGCTCCGCGACCTGGTAGTCAGCCTCGATGTCATCGTAGTCCAGGGGCCAGTCGACGCCCTGACCGAACAGCGATTGCGCCTTGAAATCTTCCTGCAGCATTCGGGGGGTCTTGGCTTCCCAGTGCATCGTAGTGCCGCCGAATACACGCGTATAGGTTGTGTCTGTCACGTAGGGGCCCGATTGCACCATATAGGTCGAGGCATCGGTCTCGCCCGGCTGAAGCTTGCGCAGTTCCGGACTGCGGGGCATCGGCGCATTGAGATTGACCGGATAGGGCGATTGGTTGTCCTTGCTCGCCGCAGCATAGAAGTTGGTGACGTATTCATCGTAGCCGCTAAGCGTCCGGTCGGTTCCGGAACCCGCTTCAAGAACGAGGACGCGCTTGCCCGCCTTGCTGAGCTCATGGGCGACGATCGCACCCGATATGCCCGAGCCGACAACGATCGCATCATAGTCGCTATCTGCCGCAACGGCCCCTATGTCCGTCCTTCGTGCGGAATCAATTGGAAACAGCACAGCGCACCTCCATCACACCGGGTGAAAAATGAGGGCCGGTCCCTCGGTCTCTTTTTTGGCTGGTTGGCAATCGGCACGATGGATGCATACTGCTTGCTCCCACTTTATGGCGCGGTCGAACGACCGCCCTGTCTGCAATGACATCAATCGAAGGCGAGCGGCGCGTCGGGCGGCGTTCCGCCACGATCGGGCCGTATGCTGTCAGTGTGCGAAGGTCGCGATCAACCGATCCGCCGTCCGCAATGCCAACGCCGACAGGGTCAGCGTCGGATTGGATGTGCCCAGAGTGGGAAAGCTGCCGGAGCCGACCATGAACAGATTCCTGTGCTCCCACGCGCGCTGGTCCGCATCGACGACAGATACTCCCGGATCCACACCCATGGCATGCGTGCCGGCGAAATGCCCCATTCCGTGGTAATGGAAGACACGGTCCTGATAGTTGACCGTTGGAAACCAGCTCCCTTTGTCCGGGTCGGTGCAATCCGTTATGCCGGCCCGGTGAAAGACGGCTTGAGCGACGGTTGCCGCCGCCGCCATTCCGGCAAGTGTGTAGTCATCGATCCTGTAATCGATCACGGGGCGCGGGTTGCCCAGGGGATCGCGATAGCGCGGGTCGATGCTGACACTGTTGGCAGGATCCGGAAGCTGTTCGACCGCCAGAGAAAAGCGGACATGGCGTGACAAGGTCGCCTCGAGCTGCTCGCGCAGTGCCGAGCCATGGAGGCCGCCCGTCATCACGGCTTGAGACACGGCCGTGTCAGGCGCGCCCGTGCTCGCCCGCCAGCCGTCATTGCCGACGTCAAAGCGGAATGCCGCATGTCTTGAGCGAAAAGCACCGCCCCTCAGTTCCTCGATGCCGGCCGTCGACTGAGGACCCCGATAGGCGCCGATTGGAAAGGGCGCCAGCCCCCAGGCGTAGAGCGTCGGATGGTCCATGAGGGTCTTGCCGACCTGGCCGCGCGGCCCACCGAGCCCCGAGGCCAGCATGAGCTTGGCGTTTTCCACGGCGTGCGCCGCCAGAACATAAATGCGGGCCTTTGCGACATGCGTCGTGGAATTGGGCGAGTTCGGATCGTCGTAGCGTTGATATTCAACCCCCTTCACCTCACCGCTTGCCGGATCAACATGGATTTTCGAGGCGACAGCTTGAGCAAGAACGGTCAGCCGGTTCGGGTCCGCCTGGGCCAAGGTCTTGCCAGCATTGTACTTTGCCTGCACCGGACAGATCGGCGTGCAGGACGTATTGCCCTCGCAGCGCTCTCCGAGATAGCCGGAACCCAACGCGCCGGCGGTCTGGATATCGACGGCACCGTGGGGTCGATAGGACTTGCGCGGGACCGAATTTCGGGCGGCCGGATAGCTGCGGATCTTGAGCCGGAAAGGCTCGTCCTTGAGCCGGACCTCCATGCCGTCGACGGCTGCGGCGAGCACCCGATCCGAGAAGCTGAGTGGCACACGCCGCATTGGGTAATCATACCCCTCAGAGAAGGTCAGCCCGAGATAGTGTTGTTCGGTGACGTCCGCGGAAACGCCGATCTCGTGCTCCGCCTGCTCGTAGTAGGGGGCGAGCGTTGCATAATCGAGCGGCCAGTCCCGGCCGACGCCATGTAGCGATCTCATACGGAAATCCTCCGGCAGCATGCGCAGCGACACGCCAAGCCAGTGCAGGGTTGACCCGCCCCGCAGCCGCGTATAGCTGCTGCCATAGAGATTGGGGCCGCGCTGAACGAAATAGCCGTTGTTCAACCGCAAGTCGGCGGTGTCAGGCTGCGGGGCGGCGACCGCCGGCGGCCATGGAGATTCCGGCCCTTTGCTGTTGGCGGCGTAGAAATGCTCCAGATGCTCCGTGTAACCCTTGAAGCTACGCGTCGTGTCGGATCCAGCCTCAAGCAGCAGCACGCGCATGTTGGCTTTCGTCAGGCGTTTTGCAATCAGGGCACCGGCAACGCCGGCACCGACGATCACCGCATCAAAGGACGTCTCGCTCGCCATGCCCCCTCCCCCCCGGCCCCAGGGCCCATGCGCCGAAACCTTGCTGTTTGGCGCCCGCCGGATGGGCGCCCGCCGCCACCCATTGCAAGCCGGCCTGATAGGCCGCGCCCGAGACCACGTGGGTCGTGTCAAGTGGTGACTCTCCATACGCCGCCCGCCACGCCGCAGGCAGTTGAGACCAGGTGCCGCAATACCAAAGAATGATCAGGTTACGAGCGATCGGTCCAAACCGCACATCCTCAAGGATCGCGGCTTCCAGGCGGTCGCCTTCGTGGTCGACCGGCAATCGCTCAAGGGTATCGAGCAGATCGTCTACGGTAGGGATGGTGACGATCCGGTCCAGCAGGCTCAGATAGTCCTCGGCCATACCGCTACCGTGCAGCCGCACGGCGTTGAAGCCGGTCAGCAGAGCCGACAGGGCAACGAAGCGTGCCAAGCGCTCGGTCATTGCTTGGCCCCCGACTTTCGCACAGGCTTGCCGGCTTCTTTGCCAGGCAGCGGGTTCTGACTGGTTCTGGCACGCACGGCTGACAGAAACGACGCGTAGCTCCATGTCAGATTGCGCACACTCTTTTCGTAGCCGGACGTACCGTCAAACTGCTCGCTGAGTTCGTAATGATCGCTGTGATAGATCACCGCACGCAGCATGGCGTCGCCAGCGCTTCGCAAGGCCGCGGCCGCATCGCCAGCGGATGTGGCGCTCGTCACGCCGACCTGCGCGAAAAAGTCTTGAGACAGGCTATCGAACGGAACGGTTCGCGCCTGATCGATATCGTTGGCGAGCCGATAGTAAAGTTCCGCGAAGTTGCACGTGCACAATGCCCAGGGATGCCCGCCGCGCACCGGATGGGTAACGTCGCCGTCATAGACGTCGCCAGGGTAGCGGCCCATCAAGGGGCCGATCCCGCGTGTCTGGTCTGCTGCATTGATCGGATAGAACACCGGCGAGCCTGGCTCGGCCCACTGCCCGCGCAGGCGGGCTGCGGTTGCGAGCAACTTGGTGTCGGTTGCAGGTACCGCGCCGTAGATGCTGGCCGACACAATGTCGATGTTCGGATCGTAGCCAAACTCGGCGGGGACGACGGAGATGCCAGGCCCGGCGCCCGGTGCCAGCATCGTCACGTAACAGGAACCGTTCCAGTGGTCCTGAAGGGCGTTCTCGAGCCAGGCAATTGCCGCCGTTGTCTCAGGGGGCACGACAATGCCATAGACGTTGGCGTCGACTTCCCGGAAACAGCGCAGCTGGACCGAGCGCGCGAAGAAGGAAAGGCCTTCATGTTCCTCCCACAGATTGGTGGTGGGCTGCTGGTAGACGCCAACGAGATAGGTCACGTTTGTTTCGATGACCTGCTTGGCAATGGCCTGGGTTGCCGCGTCCAACTGCGGAAAAGCCCGCAGGAGAGCGATGGTCTGAATGGCCGGCCCATCATTCTGCTCGGTCCAGGGGCGCGATTGCCCGGCGACGGTAAAGCATGCATGCCCGAGGGTGGGATGGGCATTTGTTTGACAGAGCTGTGCGAAGGTGACGTAGTCAGTCAGCATCGGGACGCCGCCGCCAGACGCTGCGGGCAGGCGGGCGGCCGCGATCTCAATGGCAGTGATCGCCGCGTCGCGAACCCAGTTGAAGACATAGTCCTGGTCCACGCCCGGCGTATTGGCGGGGAAGGACGGGGCGGCGATGACGCATCCCGGAGCGGAATACTGTCCAGGATCGACCGGATCCTCGATGACATAGCCGTCGCTGGTGACGTTGCGCAGTATCAGCAGCAGCAGGTAGTTGGCGAGCGCCGGCAGGTCGGTTTGCTGGTAGGCCGGCTTCGGATGTTGCCGGCCCAGGGCAAGCGGAAGCGCCGCCCGAACGTGGGTGGTGTCGGTCTTGTTCATCTTTCGCTCCAAATGCGTGAATGAGGCGCAACCGCGCCGGATAATTGGAAATGTCAGGCGCCAGCCGGACCCTTGTCTCGGATCCAGGAAATTTCGTTCACGACGGTAACGCCGCCGGTTTCGGTGGGTGGCGTACGCAGCACCAGCTCGTCACCATTGAGCTCGTATGGGCGCACCTGCTCGGTGCGCGACCAGTTGGGAAATGAACTGCCTTCGATGCTGTGTATGATCTCGCCGTCAGTAACCTTGTAGCTGCCGAAATAGGCGAGAAAGGTAGAGTAGGCAGCCGCGCGCTCTTCGGCGCTTCCACCGAGCGGATCGCTGGTTTCAACGGGCGAACGATCCGCGGCCGTCATCTGCACGATCATGCGGCCGTTCGACGTGTAGACAAGTAAACCGGATGCTTTTTCACCAAGCGGGTAGACGACGCCCCCCTCGCTCGTTTTCCTTCGCCACGCCAACAAGCGCCACGACCCTTGAACATGATTCATGGTTCGCCCCTGTACTCGCTCAGGAAGTAAAGATTAAATTTGTCTCTACTCTAGGTAACAAAACGGCGGACGTCAATCCTGAGGGAACAGAAAGGTAAAAACTACTTTACATTGTATTCCGGTGGTGGATGACCGGCAAAACCGCATGATCGGCAGGAGCGATATGCCGTCCGAGAAGTCCCCTGCCCGGCTGATCGATGAGCCGGCGCGTCGGAAGCCTAATTGCCCGGCCTAAAAGGATGTTCCCGCACCGGAATCGGCCCGCAGGAGAGGGGCAGGCATCGCCTATGGAGGGCCGTTTCCCGTAGATTGCGGCCCCACAAGGGTCGCGAAGTCGATCGATCTCGATCGTTCACAGTCCTGAACCGCTCTGCCCGGCGCGCCAAAGTGGCACGTCGCGGCCGAGTTGCGCTGGCAGCTCAATCGCTGGGAAACGTCGCAGCGCCGGAGCGTTTGCGCAATCTGTCTCATTTCGGTGTCACGAGGCAAATGAGCTGACGTCCGACAGCCCATACAGCATTCCTGTAGGTTTGCACCGAGGGGTAAGTCTTTCGGCTGAGTGCGTTCGAAACGTTCCGCATGAATTGGGAGGCGTGGACAAGCAACGAAGCCTTGAACAAAATGGGTTCGCGGTAAACATCGTCGGTGGTTTCGCCAGGTGCAGGCAGCGGAGTGCACCGCGGTGACTTCTAGGCTCTTTTGAGTTCTTGCAGCATTGCGAGGAGGAATAGAGGAGGAGGAGATGACGATTTTCGGCGAAACGAAAAGTCACGCTGCGCTATGGGCAACGAGCACCAACCAGCGCATTATCGAGTGGCTTTCCTTCATTGATCCAATTGGCGAAACGATTTTTGGCACTGAGAACAGCGACACTCTCAGCGTACAGGCCGACGGCGCCATCGTCTTCGGGCTTGATGGTGATGATGATCTGAGCAGCGCGTTCAATCGAACGGCACTGATCGGTGGCAGAGGCCATGATACTCTGACCACCGAAGCCATCGTCCCATTACAAGGCAGCGAGCCGGTTCATGGGCTGGCAATCCAGGGCGGCGGCGCGGGCAACGATACACTGGATGCGACAGTGACGCTTCAGGGCGGAGACGTGACGGTTCAGGACAGACAATTGCGCGCAGAGGTTTTGCTTGACGGCGGCAGCGGCAACGACGTCATCAACGCCGTGGCGAATGTGGTGCTGCCGGTATTTGGCGATGTGACCGTAAAAACTCACATTCTCGGTGGCGCCGGCAACGACATCATTGATGCCGTCGCGGACGCTCGAGGTACGCTGAACCGCAACTTTGCCGTGAATTGCGTCGATGGCGGTTCCGGAGATGACAACCTCACAGCTCAAGCTGAAACAGACTTCAATGGATTCAGCGGTACAGCCATCAACATTCTCAAGGGTGGGTGCGGTAACGATGTCTTGGATGCCTCGGCCAGAGGGGTGTCCAATGCCACCGAGCTGGTGTCGAATTCCCTTCAGGGCGGCCGAGGCAATGACGTGCTGCACGCTTTCAATCAGACAGATTCCAACTCGCGGGCACCCGTCGGAATCAACAGGCTTTGGGGCAATGAGGGTGATGACGTCCTGGCGGCAACCCATTCCACCGATGGCGAGAACACTATCACGGATGTCACCAACCGCCTGGATGGCGGCAAAGGCGACGACAGGCTCACAGCGGATTCCACTGCGCTTGGCGGTCTTGTGTCGGCCCTAAACCAGTTGAAGGGAGGCGCCGGAAACGACATCCTGTCGGCGAACCTTGAGGCCGACGCGCATGGCGGGCCGAGTCTGCCCGACCTTAATTTGTACGACGTTGCGAATGCCCTGAACGGAGGAGCCGGCCGCGATCATCTCGAGGCCTTTCTCTCGGTAACAGCCGCGGCCTTTGTGACAGATGATTCCCGGGCGGAGAACCGGCTGAACGGCGGCTGCGGCAATGACACGCTTTCGGCGACAGTTGCGACCGGCTCGGTTGGAGCGAGCTTTCTGAAGGGCGACTCGGGGAATGATCAGCTCACCGTATTCGGCGGTTCGGGAAATGTCCTCAATGGGGGAAATGGAAAGGATACGCTGACTGGCGGCATCGGGGACGACCACCTGATTGGGGGAAACGGTGCCGACAGGTTCGTGTTCGCTCCTCAGAACGGGCACGACACGCTCGATTTCGAGGTAGATCGGGACACAATCGACCTGACCGCCTTTGCCGCAAATGGCATCCACGGTTTCGCCGACTTGAACATCGAGGTGACCGGCGGCAGCAGCATCGTTCATTTTGATCTCAATAACGATCTCACGGTCGTCGGTGTGGCGAACTTGAGCGCAAGCGATTTCCTGTTCGCGTGACTGCGCATCACCAATGCACGATCACTACCGGGTCGGCCGCCGGCCCGGTGAGCGAGGCCCGCGATCGCATGCCCGTTGTTCTCGACATCGTATAGCACGATGCATGGCTCGATCCGGCGACCAACCGACCAACCGGTCGCCGGTCTTGAAACATCGTGAAAGGCAGCCGACGATAATCAGCGGGCGTGACTTGCATGGGTGATTTCGCGCCGGCCATAGGTCACGCGATATCCGCCGGTCTCGACAGGAAACATGGCGTAGGCGATCCCTTTGATGGTCTCGATCGCGTAGTCCACGGGCAACCCGTCGCGGCTGATTGCGAATACCTCTTTGCCATCAGTTCGCGCCGGGACCATTCCGCTAAGCATTGTTCCGGTTCGTCTGTCGGCGAATGCCTCGAAAGTGAGGGCGGTGCCGCTCCATGCGATCTGCGCGAAATGCGAGTTGTTGCGACCGTCGGTCCAATCCAGCAATTGCTGCACCGAGACTAGTGGCACGCCGCGGGCTTTCGCCGCGGTGGACAACTGCCTGTCGAAACCGTCGCTGAAGTCGTAGTGCGTCCCGAACGCGCCATAATAACCCTGAGGCCCCAGCGCCCGGTCGAGTTGGGTTTCGATGGCTGACGGAAAGCGCATTCCGCTCTCGTTCACCAGATGCGACGCCACCTGGTAGACGTCGATCATGCTCCCATCGACATCGGCAAACCGCATCGGCAGACCGGAGCCGGTCATGAAACCGGGACGGCCTTTTATCCAGAAGGGCGGCCAATAGTAGTAGCTAAGGTCCATGCGGACCCCATAACGCGCCTCCACTTTCGGTGTCGACGCCCAGTCGCTCCACGCGACACAATGCGTACGGCTTCCCGCCTGCGGAGGCAAGTCAGAATACTTGATGCGGAATTCGTAAAGGTCGCGACTGAACATCCTCGCGAAGTCCATCGGCAGTAGATTGTTGCAACCCCTGTTGACATGAACGCCGATGTCAAAACCCTCTGCGGCGTAAGCGCTGGCCTCCCTGGGCGACAAACCGCCATTCGTGTAAATCCACGCGGTGGCGCGGTAACATTCCCACTCGGCGATCGAGCACCCCTCGGGCTCGGCGGCCTTGAGCCGATCGAATGAATCCTCGGTCCCGCTTCGGGTCCCGTGATCGTCGCCCGCCATCACCAGGACTGCCTTATACCGCTTGGGAAAGTACCACAGTCTCGGCAGCGGTGCCTTACCTTCGAGCATGAAATTCATCAGGCTGACGAGCAGTCGCTGCTGCTCGTCAGCCACTGGGATCGCGATCCGATCGAAATCGTTCCAGTCGGATTGCTTGTCGCCTTTCCTGGCGCCGAAGAACAGATCGTTGGTCCGGATGACGGAATTGCCGTCACGCTCGTCGCCGGCCCAAGCAGGATTGCCCTGACGCGTGTAGATGACAGACCGGGCGAGATCGTAGGTGAACGCCGCCGCCTGGCCTCCTGCTTTGCCAACGGTGCGCACCGTGGTGGCCGGGTTCGGCGTGGCGTTCGAAGAGTTGCTGTAGAGCCGGGCGATTTCGGTCGTGCCTTCTGCCAACGCGTATAGATCGGCCGCGCCATGATACTGGATTGTCTCGCCGGCAATGCCGTGTCCAGGAGCGGTTGCCGTGTCGATCAGCAGATAACCTTCGTTCAGCGATGCGGCTTGGTCCTCCAACCCCAGCAGACCGGCCAGCTTCTTGTCTGGACGCATGGCGATCAGATCGCCGCCTGTGTCGACCCATCTCGAAAACATCTCCGCTTGCGCCTCGCTCAGCGGCATTTCCCCCAGCAGGGCCAAGTTGAACCGGTCGAGCAGTTCCGCGGTAACGTGCGAAAGGTCGACGCTTTCGAACGAACCTATGCCTTCGGCCCGCAGAATCTCGCTGTAATATTTGCTGAAGGGCAAAGTCCCTGAGGTAACGATCAGGACAGGCCCGCCAAAACCGTGCTCAAGATCGCGCCGCGTCGTGAACGACCAGCTGTGGCCGGTCGCCAGCGCGTTGCCGGCCCTGTCCCGAGCGCCTGGAGCAATGCTGACCGTATACGTCGTAGCGCTCGTCAGTGGCGTGGCCGGCGCAAGCACTACGGAGCGGGTCCACCTGTCGTACAAGACGCCGGCGTCGACCGGCACGCCCGCCGCTGAGAGCCGGAACGAGTTGGCGCCGATGGAGGCGGGATCGATGTCTTCGCTAAAAGTCACCATGATCACGGCCCCGAGATCTACATCCACTGCGTCCGGCGAGGGTGCAACCCAGGACACAGACGGAGATCTATGGTCCCGCAAGGCGAGCGCAGCTAAACCCGTCGCCGCCAGCATTGCCGCGGCAATCAGTATCAGGCGCTTGCTGTCTCTCGCCATTCTTACCGCTCCCTCTCCTTCCTCGTAATGAGAACGGGCATCATTGGTTCCGCAAGCAACAGCTAATTGAACAACTAGACCAAGTGGTGGCGGCGCGCGGATGATGTCCGCAAAGACAATGCGTCCGGTGCTATTGATCAATGTGCCGTTGCAACACGCCTCCAGTGCCGCTGCAGCGAACCGGTTCTCCGGATCAGCCGACGTTAACGCGACGGTCGGAGCCGAAAGCGGAACCCTGGGAGGGCGACTGGCGCTCGCGACGGGCTCGTGAGAAGGTTAGGCAAGGATGGCCCATGTTCTGCCAACTCAACCGCCGAGGAGGTTCCCCATGCCTGCAGTGTCGGACCTGAGCTACGATGCCTGGCTGGAGCACGCATTCAGCCCCCCGGTCCGGCTGCACGGCTACCCCTGGTTCTTCGATGAGGACCCTCCTTGGTGGGATCCCCAGCCGCCTGTCGCCATGGATTACTTCACGAGGCTTTTTTCGACGACCGAACGGTCGCTCGCCGGCTTTTCCGACGCGCAGATCGCACAGGGGTTCACCTATCTGTTGAGCACGAGCGCGTCCGGCGACAACGGGTGGTTCTACAGCACTTCCACGCCCACAGGGGCGCGCCTGCGCTGCGTCGAGACGATCGAGAAACTCTTCGCCGACCTGTTCGCCCCGCGCTGCGCCACTGTGTTGGGTCACATCGACGAACCCGGCGCGGGTCCCTTGAACAGCGTCTGCTACATGTGGTGGGACGAATTTCCGTGCGTGGCCCTCCCGAACGATCCGGATTGCGACCTGCTGCATAGGGCTGCGATCGATGTCATGCGTCGAACGCTAAGGCTCGACTCAATTGCCTGCCAGGAGGCAGCACTGCATGGCCTCGGCCATTGGGCGCGGTACCGGCCGAACGACGTTGCCGCGGCCGTCGATGAGTTCCTCGGCGACAGCCGCGACAGGCGAGGAGAGCTTGTCTCCTATGCCCAATCCGCGAGGTGCGGCTGTGTCCTCTGAGGCGTTGTGGCACCGCCCTTTTAGGCTGACTTTGACTCGTCTTAAGAGCAATTCTTGGTGTAGCTTGTCGGAGATCTTGGTGCGGCTGAGGCGACCAATCAATTTCGGAAAGCAGCATATTAGTCGGCATCGTCGCAGACGACGTGGAGCGTGGAATACAATTCGCCTTTGGTTCGCCTGTCCGCAGAACCAATTCGTGGCAGGCCATATCGGGCATTCGTATCAACCGGCCCCGGCGGCGGCAATCCCGTCCGCAAGCGACTGAAAAAGAATGCGATTGCGACCTTGCGTCTTGGCGTCGTAGAGCGCGGCATCCGCCGCCGACAGGAGACGGCTCGGATCCGCCAGCAACATACGCCCTGTTGCACTGGATATACCGACGCTCGCGGTCACCCTTCCGAATTCGCTCCGGGAGTGGACGATATTCTCCTCGTTGAGATGGAGCGCGAATTGCTCGGCGACGACGATCGCCCCCTCCGCCTTGGTTTCGGGGAGCAGAACAACGAACTCCTCGCCGCCGTAGCGAGCGGCGATATCCGCCGGACGCTTTACCGATTTGAGGAGACATCTGCTGATGATGCGCAAGCATTGGTCTCCGGCAGGATGCCCATAGGTGTCGTTATATGCTTTGAAGCGGTCGATATCGACCAAGAGCAGACTGAGCGGCGTGTTGTTCCTGGCGCATCTCGCCGCTTCTCGCACGAATGCCTCGTCGAAGGCCCGACGATTGACGATACCGGTCAACCCGTCCGTTTCCGACAAAGTTTTCAATTGCTCCGCTGATGCCCGAAGCGCGACTTCTGCCTGTTTCATCCCGGTAATATCCGATACGACGACAATCGCTGTGCCGTCTTCGCCGAGTCTGGTCCTGATGCTGCGCCAGTCTCCGTTGTAAAGCTGGACCTCTTCGTTCTTGTTGCGGTGAAGCGTGGCAGCCGTCTCCATCGCCCATTCCTTCCCCGCGTCTTGCGGGACACCTACCCGTTCGCGCGTTTCGACGACGCGGCGAACGATATCGCCGATGTGCGCGCCAACCACACGGGCATTGCCTGATAACGGGAAGGCATCGCGATACTGCTCATTGCAAAATACAAGAAAGCCCTTGCTGTCAAACAGGGCGAAGCCATCGGACATTCCGGCCATGGCATGCGACAGCAAGTTCCTTTTTTCCCGCAGCTCGCGTTCGAGAGCAGTCCGTTCCGTAATGTCTCGCGTTACCCCTGCCAGGCCGATGACACGCCCCTCGTTGTCTCGAAGCGGAACCTTGGAGGCCAGCATAAACCTGTCGCCGATATGTTCGAAAGAGTCGACAAGGGGCGTTCCCGTTCGCATGACCTCCTGTTCATGATGATACAACCCTTCCGCGAGTGGCGGCGTCATGAGATTGAAATCGGACAGTCCGACCATCTCGTCGGGAGAATTGAACCGAAAGAGGCGGACCATGTTGTCATTGACAGTAATGAACCGGCTGTCCTGGTCTTTCACGTAAAGATAATCGGGCGATTGCGAAAACGCCGTCTCCAGCATCCTCCGCTCACGATGCAGTTGGCGCGTTTTCAATATTATGAAACCGCAGATGATAGTTGCGGCGCAGTTCATAACGGCCATGGGCAGGCCGACCGCAGACAGCGTATCGGCCTTCGACAACGTGGGTAGCACCGCCATCAAAATAAAAAGTGCGCTACCCACCGCGACGGTTAGGAGCATGATGTCCAGGAACCGCGGCGTCCTCTTCCTGATGAAGAAATGCGCTGCCAGGCCAATGGCTGAAACAACCATAATTGCCAGGACGCCGTCGACCACGGCTGCTCCACCGATCACGATACGAGAAATGACGGCAAGCGGCGCGGCTATGCCAACGGCGAGCGGACCGCCAAACATGCCCGCGAGCACGAGAGGCGCGAAGCGCAGATCGATATAGACACCGGGGTTGAATTCAATTGCCAGCAAGACAGAGCCGATTGAAGTCCCTCCGGCTATGATCCCGAAGACGACCCTTTCACATCCAACAAACAGCCGCTGAAACCAGATTGACAGATGCGCCCAAATCGATATTGCCAAGCTTACAAACGCAAGATTGCCAACGAACTGCTCCCAGATGCTATTCATCACGCTGCGTCGGCCTTTTAAGCATGTTTTGAAAGGAACCGATCTTACGGCAAAGCTGGTTTGAGTTTGGTTAAGTCGAGAAGCGCAGTCTACCAGCGACCGAGGCAATAATGTCCACTTTTCACCTTTGATATCCACATCACGCATTTGAAATGCACTCGACGCGGAAGAGGCCGTCGCGGGTCGCAATTTCCAGCTGTCTCCGGCTCCTCTTCGCTGACCATTCAGTCTGAGACGCCATCAAAAATAGCGCTTTCGACGTTGCAAAGGCAATAGGCCGGCGGATCGACTGAACTCGTCCTCATCATGCGTTCTGCCTCGCGTCCTCGAGGATAATGCCGGCTGCTTTTTCCGCGATCATCAGGGTCGGCGAATTGGTGTTGCCACTCGTAATGGTCGGCATGATCCCGGCATCGACGACGCGCAGTCCGGCGACGCCTTTCACCCGCAGGCGGCTATCAACGACTGCCATGGGATCGCCGTCACGCCCCATTTTCGTCGTCCCGACGGGATGGAAAATGGTGTTGGCGATATCGCCTGCGAGCTTCGCCAGATCCGCATCGCTCTGGAACTCCGTCCCCGGTTTCCATTCTTCCGGCTGGTATTTGGCGAGCGCCGGCTGCGACACGATTTTCCGGATCTGGCGGATGCTGTCGGCGGCAATCTTGCGGTCGGCATCCGTGCTCAGATAGTTTGGCGCGATTGCCGGTGCATCGCTGATCTTGTTCGAGCGAATACGCACTGTCCCGGCGCTCGTGGGGTTCAGGTTGCACACGCTCGCTGTGAATGCGGGGACGCTATGGAGCGGTTCACCGAACGCGTCGAGACTGAGCGGCTGGACGTGATATTCCAGATTGGCGTGCGCCTGCTTATCGTCGGAGCGCGTGAAGGCGCCGAGTTGCGAAGGAGACATGCTCATCGGCCCGCTGCGACGCAGCGCGTATTCGAGGCCGATTTTCGCCTTGCCGAAGACACTGTTGGCCAGAGTGTTGAGGGTCTTCGCCCCACTCACCCTGAAGACCGCGCGAATCTGCAGGTGATCCTGCAGGTTTTCTCCAACCCCCGGGAGATCCAGCGCAACGTCGATGCCATGTTTCTTCAGCAAGCCTGCCGGACCGATACCCGACAACTGCAGAACTTGCGGCGATCCAATCGCGCCAGCGGAAAGGATGACCTCCTTCGTCGCGCGCACGCCTATTCTTTGACCCTGTCGATGAAGAACGACCCCGACACAGCGCTTGCGCCCCGTTGCTTCTTCCTCGATGCAGAGCTTTTCAACGTGAGATTCCGTCCAGATGACGAGATTGGAGCGATTTCGGACCGGGCGCAGAAACGCCTTTGACGTGTTCCAGCGCCAACCGGATTTCTGATTGACCTCGAAATAGCCCACGCCCTCGTTGTCGCCACTGTTGAAATCATCGGATCTTGGGATTCCGGCCTCGACGGCTGCCTGCGCGAAAGACTCCAGAATGTCCCATTTCAGCCGCTGTTTCTCGATTCTCCACTCGCCGCCATGGCCATGCATGTCGGAGAAGCGGCTGTTGCCACCCGTTTGTGGATCAGCGCCTCCATCAAGCCTGTAGTGGTCTTCATGGGCCTTGAAGTCGGGCAAGGTATTTTCCCAGGACCAAGCGTCATCACCTGTCGAGGCCGCCCAACCGTCGTAGTCACGCGCCTGCCCGCGCATATAAATCATGCCGTTGATGGAGGAGCAGCCGCCGAGCGTCTTGCCACGAGGGTAGCGCAGCGACCGCCCGTTCAATCCGGCGTCCGGTTCGGTCTTGTATAGCCAATCCGTCCGCGGGTTACCGATACAGTAGAGATAGCCGACGGGGATATGGATCCAAGGATAGTTGTCCTTCTTGCCCGCCTCCAGCAACAGCACGCGCCTAGAGGAATCTCGGCTGAGGCGATTGGCGAGCAGGCAGCCGGCAGAACCGGCCCCGACGACGATGTAGTCGAACGCCTCATTTGCCTGCAAAGCGGTGGAGTGCGTCATCGGGCGGCAACTCCGCCCCGATGCTGGCCTCGTTTATTATAACGTTTGTGCGCTCGGCTTGTCATTTTAGGCGTCCTCCTCACGTTTCTTGACTGAATAAACGGGCGCGCGCCGGAAAATCCAATGACAAATGAAGTGGGTCATTATAAGCAAAATTAATATGGCTTACCCAATCGATCTTAAGACGCTGAGGGCGTTCGTCACTGTTGCGCGCGAGGGAAACGTCACGCGCGCCTCGGCGCAACTGCATCTCACGCAACCCGCGATCAGCTTGCAGTTGAAACGGTTGGCGGCCGACACCGGCATCACGTTGTTCCGCCGCACGTCGACAGGTTTGGAGCTTACCCACGAGGGCGCGCTGCTTGCCGCCAAAGCCGAACAAGTGCTCGCTTCGCTGCTGGATTTCAGCCAGACGGCTCGGCATCTCGAAACGCAGGTGCGAGGCAAACTCCGGATCGGCACCATTATCGATCCGGAGTTTACCAGGCTCGGCGCCCTCCTGAAGGCACTGGTCGAGAGCGGGCCAAGAATCGAAACGGAGCTACGCCATGGAATGAGCGGAGAGGTGCCGGAGGGGCTGAAGCGAGACGAGCTGGATGTTGGATTCTTTCTCGGGGACATCAGCGATTTTGACCCCGTCGCGGGACTTGCGACCGAAGGGCAGGAAAATCTCTTTCGAGCAAAACAACTCGCGCGACTGACCTACCGCGTTGTTGCGCCTCCGTCTCTCGCCGGATTCGTCCGCGGCCAGGATTGGGCGGAACTGGCTGCCTTGCCCTGGATCGGAACGCCGCCTGCTTCCGTCCACAACCGGCTGCTGGGACGATTGTTCGGCGAGCTTGGCGTGCGACAGAACGTCGTCGCCTCGGTCGATCAGGAAGCGTCCATGCTGGCGATGGTTCGCACAGGCGTTGGGCTCAGCCTCTGTCGCGAGGCGATTGCTCTCCACGAACAGCAGGCCCATGGACTGGTGATCGCCGACCACGTCCAGGTCGAAACCGCCCTGAGCTTTGTCAGTCTGAACGCCCGCGCCGACGATCCCACAATCGCATTTGCATTCGATGCAATTCGGGGAGTGTGGGGTTGATAAACATTTGCCAGGTCAATCTTTTGCGCTGTCATCACCATGTTTACGAACCTCAGCGCCCGCGACGGCTTACCCCGCACCGCGGCGTGAACAGTTCGAGCGCCGACGCGTGAGCTAGCGGCTCAGGTAAAGCCTTACTCCCGCAATGCCCGTGTCCGTTTTGGAAATGGAGCCCAGTCCTGGTTGCTGCCGGCCGAATGTTGCCTCGGCTGCAGCCAAACGGTTGACATATCTTCAGCGGTAAGCAATTCTCTCGGTATTGGTATGACCACTTGGCCAGATGACCACTTTAAGCGGGTCGCAGGCACCGTCGAGGAAGCTGATGTTCTCTGCCGTAGAATCGCGCCGCCTCTATCGCCAGGTGGCGGACCAGATGCGAAGCTTGATCGAACGGGGCGAGTTGGCGCCAGGTTCTCGCCTCCCAGCCGAGCGTGAACTGGCACAGATGCTCGGTGTATCCCGCCCGACGGTCCGCGAAGCTCTGATCGTTCTGGAGGTGGAGGGCTTTGTCGACATCCGAATGGGCTCGGGCATCTATGTGACGGCGCGCAAGGGACCGTCGGCCGATCTGCCGCCGGAGGATTTCGAAGGACCGTTCGAATTGCTGAGGGCGCGGGCGGTGGTGGAGTGCGCCGTCGCCGAGGAGGCCGCCCGCCTGGCACGGCCCGAGCACATCCTCATTCTTGACGACAATCTGGCGCGGATGGCGGCGGCACTCGATGACCGGCGCTTGGCTCTGGCGCTCGACCGCGACTTTCACGTCGCCGTCTCGGGCATCATTGCCAATGCGACCCTGAACCGCTTCGTCGGCAGCATCCACGACATGCGCATGACGCCTTATTTCGAGAAGCTCGCCAGCTATTTCGAAAACACCGAGACCTGGAGGGCCGCGATGGAGGAGCATTGCGCCATCCGGGATGCGATCGCCACCGGCGATCCGGCTGCCGCGCGGGCTGCAATGCGCGCGCATCTCGACCAATCTCAGCTTCGCCTGTCGAAAAGTTTCGAGGAGGAACCGTCCGACAGCGCGATACCCGCTGCGTGGAGGCGTGTCGGGGGCAATTAGCCACAGGACCAATGACTTCAACTTGGGAGGAGAACGAAGATGAAGTTCAGACTGACAACGTTACTGGGCGCGACAGCGGCCATTTTGGCCTCGACGCTTACGGCTCAGGCCGAAACAGTGCTCAAATGGGCGCACGTCTACGAAACATCCGAACCATTCCACACTGAATCCGCCTGGGCGGCCGAAGAGATCGGCAAACGCACAGAGGGCCGCTATAAGATCGATGTCTTTCCGGCCTCGCAGCTCGGCAAGGAAGCCGATCTCAACCAGGGCCTGAAGCTCGGCACGGTCGACATCATCATTTCCGGCTCAAGCTTTGCAGCGCGCGAATACGCGCCAATTGGCGTTACCTACTATCCCTATACGTTCCGCGATCCCGCGCATCTCATCGCCTATACCAAGAGCGATGTGTTCAAGCGGCTGGCCAAGGGATACGAGGACGCTTCGGGCAATCATATTGCCGCCGTCACCTATTACGGCACGCGCCAGACGACATCGAACCGGCCGATCGGCAAATGCACCGACATGCAGGGTCTGAAGATGCGCGTCCCGGACGTGCCGGCCTATCTGGCCATGCCGCGCGCCTGCGGTGCCAATACCACGCCGATCGCCTTTGCCGAGGTCTATCTCGCCCTGCAGAACGGTACGGTCGAGGCCCAGGAAAACCCGCTGACCACAATCGATGCGAAGAAGTTCTACGAAGTGCAGAAGCATATCGTGCTCACCGGCCATATCGTCGACCATCTGAATACGCTGGTGTCGAAGAGCCTGTGGTCGCAACTTTCCGACGCCGACAAGCAGATCTTCACCGAGGTAATGCAGGAGGCCGCCGAGCGCAGCACGAAGATCATCGAAGAGCGCGAAAAGAGCCTGGTTGCGACGTTCAAGGAGCGTGGCATCGAGGTCACCGCGATCGACAAGGCCGATTTCGAAAAGACCGTCGTGGAAAAGGTCGCGCTCGAGGATTTTGGCTACAACAGGGCAGACTGGGAAGCCATCCGCGCTGTCAAGTGAGCCATTGATGCCGGCGGCCCGCAAGAGCCGCCGGCATTCCGCCCCTCCTTTCGCCGGATGATCCCCATGCAACAAGAAGTCCATTCGCTGATAACGCCTCAGGAAATCGCCCATTCCTTCGAGGATGCCGCGCCGGTCGCCGATGTGTCGCATTATGCCGTCGAGGACTGGGCCACGCTCGCTATCTTCTGGGTGATGACGGCCTGCGTCTTCCTGCAGTTCTTCACCCGCTACGTGCTCAACGATAGCTATGCCTGGACCGAGGAGATCGCGATTAACTGCCTGATCGGCGTCGTGTTCCTGGGCTCTGTCATGTGCGTTCGCGTATCACGCCATATCCAGGTCGACGTCCTCTATCACTACCTGCCGCGGCGTTTGGCCAGGGGGATGGCGATCTTCGTGGATATCGTCCGTATCGGCTTCTTCGCCTATGCCTGCTGGCTGATGTGGCGTTATGTGGCGATCGTCGCCGGCGAGCGCATGGTGACCGTCAACCTGCCGCGCAACATCGTCTTCTACAGCGTGATGGCCGGCTTCGTGCTGATGCTCGTCCGCTCCATCCAGGTCTTCATCGCCAATCAGCGCCGCGGTTATTCGGTTCTCGAAAGGCCCGAGGAATTTCAGAAGGTTGAGGATTGATCCATGCTTCTGCTCGTCGGTTCGTTTCTCGTCTTGATGGTGGTGGGTGTGCCCGTTGCCATTTCCATGGCCGTGGCCTCGGTTCTCTACCTCGTATTCTACAATGTAGCACCCGACATCATCGCGGCGCAGCGGATGATCGCCGGGGTTGAGAGCTTTCCGCTGCTCGCCGTTCCCTTCTTCATTCTCGCGGGCAACCTGATGAATTCCGCCGGTGTCACCGGCCGCATCTATTCCTTCGCCGTCGCTTTGGTCGGCTGGATGAAGGGCGGGCTCGCCCAGGTCAACATCATCGGCTCGGTGATCTTTTCCGGCATGTCGGGCACGGCGCTCGCCGATGCCGCCGGCATCGGCACGATCGAGATCAAGGCGATGAAGGATCATGGCTATCCCGTTGAGACGGCTGTCGGCGTAACCGCCGCCTCGGCGACGCTTGGCCCGATCTTTCCGCCGTCTCTGCCCTTCGTCATCTACGGCATGATGGCTAACGTCTCGATCGGCGCGCTATTCATGGCGGGTATCGTGCCGGGCGTGGTCATGACCGTTCTGATGATGGTAACCGTCGCAATCTTCGCCTACCGACGTGGCTGGGGTTCGGACACGCCGTTCGAGATGAAACGGCTGTTGTCGGCGTCGCTCGAGGTCGTGGTGGTCTTCTCCGTGCCACTCCTGATCTTCCTCCTGATGTCGGCCGGCCTGCCGATGAACGTCGCCGTCGGCATCGCTCTTGCCGCGCTGCTCGCTATCGACTGGTACTTCGACTTCTCCGCCGTCATGGCGTTGATGACCCCGGTCATCCTGATCGGCGGCATGACGATGGGTTGGTTCACGCCGACAGAGGCTGCCGTTGCCGCCGTCCTGTGGTCACTGTTCCTCGGGCTGGTGCGTTACCGGACCATGACGCTGTCGACGCTGTCGCGGGCCACCTTCGACACGATCGAAACCACAGCGTCGGTGTTGTTCATCGTGACAGCCGCCTCCATCTTTGCATGGCTGTTGACGGTCAGCCAGGCCGCCCAGATGCTGTCGGGTGCGATCCTGTCGATCACCGACAACAAGTGGGTGTTCCTCATCCTGGTCAACCTTCTGATGCTGTTCGTCGGCTGCTTCCTGGACACGATTGCCGCGATCACCATATTGGTCCCGATCCTGCTGCCGCTGGTCACCCAGTTCGACATCGATCCGGTGCATTTCGGACTGATCATGACGTTGAACCTGATGATCGGCCTACTGCATCCGCCTCTCGGCATGGTGCTCTTCGTGCTGTCACGTGTCGCCAAGCTGTCGGTCGAGCGGACCACAATGGCGATCCTGCCCTGGCTCGTGCCGCTGTTCATTGCGCTCATCCTGATCACCTTCGTTCCGGCGATCACGCTTTGGCTGCCGAGCGAGATCGGGCTGATCCGCCGATGAGGAGAAAAGTTATGCAGGCGCGTCTCGCGCGGCTCCACGGCCAAGGCGACTTGAGGGTGGAAGTGGTGGATGTGGCCGAACCGGGCGATGGGGAAGTGCTACTGAGGATGGCGGCGGGCGGTATTTGCGGCTCAGACCTCCACTATTACCAGGATGGCGGCTTTGGTCCGGTGCGGGTTCGCGAGCCGATCGTTCCGGGGCATGAGGCGTCCGGCCATATCGCGGCATTCGGCCCCAACGTCTCCGGGCTAGCACTCGGCGACCTTGTGGCTGTCAATCCGAGCCAGCCCTGCGGAAATTGCCGCTTTTGCCGGGAAGGCCTCGCCATTCATTGCCTGAACATGCAGTTCATGGGCAGCGCCATGCGCGTGCCCCATGCGCAGGGCATGTTCCGCGACTGGCTGGTGGTTCCTGCCATCCAATGCATGCCTGCCGGCACTCTGGTCGGCGCCGGCGAAGCGGCCTGCGCGGAACCGCTTGCGGTCTGCCTGCACGCGGTGGCGCAAGCAGGGGATATCCGGGGTAAGCATGTGCTGGTCACCGGCGCGGGGCCTATCGGCGCGCTGGTCGTCGCCGCCGTCCGCCATGCGGGTGCGGGAACGATCGTGGTGACGGACCTCGCCGACGCCGCTCTTGAGCGGGCATCGGCCTGCGGCGCTACCCGCGTCATCAATGTCCGCCGCGATCCCGAGCAACTCGCGGCCTATGATGCCGACAAGGGCCAGTTCGACATCGTGTTCGAATGCTCCGCCGCCGAACCGGCACTGCGCAGCGCGATCGCGACCGTCAGGCCACGCGGCCTGATCGTGCAGGTCGGTGTGACGGGCGACATCACGTTCCCGCTGAATGCCCTGGTCGGCAAGGAATTGCGGCTGATCGGATCACAAAGGTTCGACAGCGAATTTCCCCTTGCCGTCGGGCTCATCGCAGATCGCCGGATCGACGTCAGGCCGATCATTTCCCACACATTCCCGGTCGATCAGGCCGTCGACGCTTTCGAGCAGGCCAGCGACCGCTCGGCTGCCTGCAAGGTACAGCTCAGCTTTCTGGCGTAGGAGTTCACATGCGACACACATGGCGTTGGTTCGGTCCGGTCGACCGGGTGAGCATAGAGGATGCGGCTCAGGCCGGTGCGCATGGCATCGTCAGTGCGCTACATCACATTCCGACCGGTGACATCTGGCCATCGGATGAGATCACAAAGCGGCAGGAACAGGTCCGCGCCGGCGGCCTGGAATGGGAGGTTGTGGAAAGCGTTCCCGTTTCGGAGAGTATCAAGACGCAGACAGGCCCCTGGCGCGAGCACATTGCCAACTGGCAGGAAACACTGCGCCGGCTTTCCGCCGCCGGTATCCGCACGGTCTGCTATAATTTCATGCCCGTGCTCGACTGGACGCGCACCGACCTGCGCTGGACTGCGCGCCACGGCGCCAAGGCCATGCGCTTCGACCGCATCGACTTCGTCGCCTTCGAACTGCATCTGTTGCAGCGACCAGGGGCCTTCGAAGACTATGACGAGGCGACGCGCGAGATGGCCGCGAGCCGCTTCCGCGAGATGACGGAGGAGCGACGGCTGGACCTGTCGCGCAATATCGGCGCGGGCCTTCCGGGCTCCGCCGACGGCTACAGCCTGCCGCAGCTCAGGGCGCATTTGGAAACCTATGCGGGGATCAACCGAGAAAAGCTGCAGCACCATCTTGTCAATTTTCTCGCCGAGGTGACGCCGGTGGCCGAGCAGGCCGGGATCAACATCTGCGCCCATCCAGACGACCCGCCATGGGCGCTGCTCGGATTGCCGCGCATCCTGTCGAGCGCCGAAGATTATGCCCACATGCTGCGCGAGGTCGACAGCCCGGCGAATGGCGTGACCTTCTGCACGGGTTCGCTCGGCGCCCGCGCGGCCAACGACCTGCCGGCCATGGTTCGCCAGTTCGCGCCGCGCATCCACTTCGTCCATCTTCGCAATGTCCGCCGCGAGGAGCCGCAGACACCCTGCTCGTTCTTCGAGGACGAACATCTGGAGGGCGATACTGACATGGTGGCTGTTATCGCCGAGCTCCTCACCGAGGAAAAACGGCGGCGCGCCGAAGGCCGAGCGGATCACCAGATCCCCATGCGACCTGATCATGGCCAGGAGATCCTGGACGATCTCACGCGCGGTGCCCAGCCCGGCTATCCGGCCATCGGCCGCCTGAAAGGACTGGCCGAGCTACGCGGCATCGAACGTGCCCTTACGCATGCGACATATGGATTGGCCTGATCCATGGACCGCCTGTCCGCCTCGACGCTTTTGCCCGGCACCATCGCCACGCCCCGTTACGATCGTGCGGCCCTGAAGCCGGGCATCCTGCATATTGGCTTCGGCGCCTTTCACCGGGCACATCAGGCCGTCTACACCGATGGTGCCCTGGTCCAGACCTTCGGCGATTGGGGCATCATCGGCGTCAGCCTGCGGTCGCTCGACGCGATCCGGGATCTGAGGGCGCAGGACCATCTGTTTTCGGTGATGAGCCGCGGGGCGGCCGGTGCCGAGGTCCGGGTTATCGGCTCGGTGATCGGCGGATTGTCCGCCATGGAGGACCACGAGACACTGCTCGCCCGGCTCGCCGATCCGGCGATCCGCATCGTCTCGATGACCGTCACGGAAAAGGCCTATGGCATGGATCCGCTCACCGGCGGCCTCGACCACCAGCATCCGGCCGTCGCCGCTGACCTCGCCCGTCCAGAGGCGCCGGCCGGTGTAATCGGCTTTATCGTCGAAGGTCTGGCACGGCGGCGTTCCGCCGGGCTTAAACCCTTCACCATCCTTTGCTGTGACAACCTGCCGACAAACGGCCGTGTCGTGCAACGTCTGGTGACCGAGATGGCCACAAGGCGCGAGCCGGCGCTTGCCGCCTGGATTTCCGAGCACGGTGCCTTTCCTTCGACCATGGTGGACCGCATCGTGCCGGCAGCAACCGAGGAGACGCGGCTGCGCGCTGCGGCATTGCTCGGCGCCGAAGACAGGCTCGCGCTCGACACCGAACCTTTCATGCAATGGGTAGTCGAAGATCACTTCGTCTTGGGCCGCCCCGCCTGGGAGGCAGCCGGCGCGCTTTTCGTCAAGGATGTTGAGCCTTATGAGAAGATGAAACTGAGGCTACTGAACGGCGCCCATTCGATGATCGCCTATCTCGGCCAACTGGCTGGCCTAGACTATGTCCGTGACGTCATGGCCGTTGCGCACTATCGGAGCCAGGTTCGACGATATATGCAAGCAGCGGCTCGAACGCTCGATCCGGTACCGGGCATCGATCTTGAGGCTTACCAGGAGCAGTTGATGCAACGGTTCGCCAATCCGACGATTGCCCACCGCACGCGTCAGATCGCCATGGATGGCAGCCAGAAACTGCCGCAGAGAATTTTCGCCGCAGCGGTGGACGATCTCGCGGTCGGCCGCGACGGTGCTATGTTCGCCTATGCCACCGCACTGTGGGTAGCCTATGTGCTGCGAACGCCGGATGTGGAGGACCCGCGCCGCCAGGAGCTCAAAGCCGCGGCCAGCGAAGCGATCGACAACGACGAACCATCTGCCTTTTTCGCCGTCCCCGGTCTCTTTCCGACGGCTCTGGTCGAAGACAGAGCCTGGCTGAACCGGCTGAGCCGTGAACTCAAGAGAATAAAAAGCGTGAACTCTGGAATGTCGCCATTCGGTAGCGTGTGAGATCGGCAGCTTCAGCTAAACTCGGCCGGGGAGAGGTGGTCCATTCCCAAGCGGTGATCGGTTGCGTTAAGGTCAGCGACCGCAGGCTGCTCTATTTGAACTGCGCCACAAGAGCATCGGCTCCCTTGCGAACACCGACCTTGGCAGCATCCAAGGCGGTGAAGGTTGAACCGACGTTGAGCGCATTCGGATATTGTTTGGTGACGTATGCGGACAGCAGACGGTTGGTCGTCGCATCGTAAATTTCCACGGCGTAGTTGACGGAGCCCGTCATCGATCCTTCGCGCCCGCGAACGGCCTGGACCGTGTTATAGACGCCACCTGCTATATCAAGTCGCGTGGCCGGTCCCAGAATGGCGGTGGTGGTCTTCGCACCCGTCAGCGTCAGGTGCAGTCTGAGAGTGCCCGGAGCCGGAGTATTCACAATGGCAAACCGCGTCTTCAGCTTTTCGGTGAACTGTGCCTGCATGTAGTTGGCAAGGAATGCCTTGTCCTTAGCGGCGACCTTGCCGAACTGATTGTCGGGTCCGCTGTAGACAATCACGGGGTCGACGATGATCCTGCTGTACAGCCTCCAATCGGCATTACCCTGATAGCTGTAGGGAACGCGTCCCGTCCGGTCCTGGGTGTTCGGCTGGAGCTGGGATGCCGAGGCGAGGCCGGCGTAGACGGTGGGGCTCGGCGTCGAGCATGCAGCGAGGGTGGAGCAAGCGGCGATCAGCGCGGCAGTAATTGGAAGGGATTTCATCGGGTGTTTGGCTCCAGCGGGAATTTTGCCGAACGGCATGATTTGCTGAAGACAGGTGTATTTGATCAGAATGTTGCGGTGTTTTTTGAAATGTCTGGAAATGTTCGCGGCGGAGATTGCATCGACAGGTTTCCGGTTATGCTGCGACTACGGAGGAGCCGGATCTTGGCACATCCCTTTCTCCAGCCCGCGATTCCTCAAGCCGCGGGAAGGTCGATTGCAACGATAAGACCGTTTGGCTCCGCGTCCATCAAGGTAAACTGTCCGTTATGTCCCTTCATGACGATGCCCTTTGCAATGGGAAGGCCAAGGCCAAAGCCGCCCTTTCTTCCGATTTTCCGGGATTCGTCTGCCTTGAAAAACGGCTCCAAGACCTTCGCCTTGAGTTCATCCGTCAAACCAGGGCCATTGTCGATCACTCTGATCTGAACACCACCATCGTCACGAGGTTTCAAAGTGATTGCAATCTGCGTCGCATAACGCGACGCGTTGTCGATGAGGTTCGACAAGGCACGTGTAAGGGCCTGGGGCCTGCAGGCATGGGCGAGCCTCCTTGGTCCGGAGTAGGTCACGTTGACACCTGTCTCGGAGAAGTCTGTCGCGATCGTCTGAAGCAGACTGGACAGGTCGACCTTTCGAAAATCCTCGCCGGCCGATGGATCCTTAAAATAGGCAAGGCACTCATCGACCATCAGGGTTAATGTTGCAATATCGGCCAGCATCAGACGTCGAAGTTCCGGCTCTTCGGAACGCTCCGCCCGCATGTGCAACCGCGTCAGAGGTGTCCGCAAGTCGTGCCCCACTGCACTGAGCACCCTTGTACGATCCTGCAACATGTTCTGGATCCGACTGCGCATGACGTTCAACGATTCTGCCAGACTTCTCAGTTCCAATGCCCCGTCAGGTTCGAACGCCTCATCGGAACTGTCGTCGAGGCTTGCGCGCTTGGCCGTGGCGGCAAACCGACGTAGCGGATCCGTGATCAACCAGCTACTCACGAGACCCAACAGGAACAAGGGGACCACGATTTTCAAAAGCCCGCTTGCAACCGCCGGTGCGAACCAGATTCTCGCAGGAAATACAGGCATATGGAAGATGAGCGCACGCTCCGCATCGACCTTGACAACCAGACGGTCGGAATTCGGTTCGTCGGTCAGAAGATGTTCGATTGAGATTAACACACTGCTTGAAAGCGATTCTTTGATCTTCCCCACCAGGTCGCCCGAGGAGATGATCTTTTCGCGCATAGCAACGAGGTTGGTCGAGGAAAGCCGCTCTGCGCGTATCCCGAAGCGTGATGCGAAATTTAAGGCAGCGTCCTCTTCAAGTGTCGACGCCGCTGCTTTGAACCGGTCGAGAACCATCGCCGCTTGCCCGGCGAATAACCCATCCTGGAAGTCACGATCACTCCGGCCGTAGATGAACGGTTCAGAAAACATTGCAATGGCGGAAACAAGGATGACCAGCAAGGTCGCCAGAATGAGGATCTGCTTCTGGATCGAAGCCCTGCGCAGCTTTTTCAAGAGACACGCTCCACTTTGGATGCGAATAGATAACCTCCGAGCCGCACCGTTTTGATGAAGGTGGGGTCCTTGAGATTGGGTTCTATTTTCTGCCTGACGCGGCTGATGTGGGCGTCGATGCTGCGTTCGACCGGACCCGCCAATCCAGCATGCGTCATGGACAGGAGCTGTTCGCGCGTCAGCACCTTGTTGGGATTGGAACAGAATGCCAGCAGGAGATCGAACTCCGCGGTGGTCATGGATACCTGCACGCCATCCGGATCTTGGAGCCGGCGACTTTTGGGGTCGATGCGCCACCCCGCAAATGTCATCGGCGCAAGGCTTTCGTCCGCATTATGGCTGTACGAGGCCCGACGAAGGATGCTCTTGATACGCGCCATCAGCTCCCGGGAATTGAACGGCTTGGTGACATAGTCATCGGCCCCAAGCTCAAGACCGAGGATGCGGTCGATATCCTCGCGTAGTGCCGTCAGCATCAGGATCGGGATCGGACGCGACGAGCGAAGCCGCCTGCAGATGCTGAAACCGTCCTCGCCGGGAAGCATCGCGTCAAGGACGATCAGATCGAACTGGTGTCGAACCAGCAATCGATCCATCTCGTGGCCGCTTGCGACAGACGATGCCTGGAAGCCGCTGCTTTTGACAAGATCGACCAGCATGCCCGCGATGTCGGAATCGTCCTCGACGATGAGGATATGCGGTTGGTCCGAGACTGCCATTTCGTATGCCATGGTCGATCGCTTTGCTTTCGAATTGAATTCTACCGCCTGTGGCATGCTCTCATTTCAAAGGCGGTATGTCATTCGGGTTCATATCGCATTGCCGCTGGCGAAACAGGTGAAGGCTTTAGGACGCTGGTGTCGCTCCTCCTGCATGCTGCCGCCTCGATGCGCTTCACGAGCGCAACCTCGTCCAGACTTTAGTCGTCCCGTTGCTCATTGGAACCGTCATCGGTCTTGAGATGAGTGCCTCGATCGTGACAATCGGCAAAGCCGACACGGTACGAATCCCGGCGACGAGAGCCGCCAATGTCATAATGACGGTGTAGCTGCCAAATCTTGCCGCCTCTTCAAATTCGCCGACATCCTAGGTCGAGGTCACGGCAAAGCCGTTGGACGTGAGAATTCCATTGAGAGCGGTAATGGAGTCATGATCGGGCAGGCAGCATGAGGATCCTTGAAGCGACGCGTTGCCGCAAGATATCAACTGTTGTGCAATACGATGTTCTAATATGTTGAGATATATTGCGGCAGGTTGGCTGATTTAGTCAGAAGTTCGCATCGGGCCAATTGAAACAGCGATCAGCGGGACGATCGGCGTTCGCAGTTCGGTATTGACGAGGACTGTCGCAATATAACATGCACGAGCGATCACCAGGCAAAACAGGCAAAGCGAAACCAGTCCCGTCGCATAGCGCCTGAGCATGGAGCGCTTGCCCAGCTTCGCCAGGATGTTGTTCGTCGTCCTTCTGACGAACTGTCCGGCGGCCACGATGACGAAGAAAGCGGTGATTATGAACCCGCTCGATGCTGCTGCTCCAATTGCCCAGAACATCAGAAGACACCCGCTGCATAGAAGCAGCTCACGTTTCAGAGCCGCGATTTGACATTGGTCAAGAGTGATTGACCGGGACGAAATGCTGCTGGCCAGACCTGCTTCCACGGTCTGAGGTCGGGGCCGGTCTTGAGAGCCAGATTTGCCACGTGCAACATGATCGGTGCCCTGGCGGAGGCTCGCGTTCACTTCCTCGCACCGGCAGGCGTACAATTTCGGAGAGCTGACTTCGTGGCTTCCCACCATCGAAAAACGTGGCTCCTGCGTTCATTCGAGCGGGAGTTGACCGCGGGATTGCCGTGAGCGGCCCCACTCCTGCTTGACCTTGGTTCATTGAGAGCCCTGATGCGCTCGAGAAACGCCTTGCCATCGAACTGTTTGGATGCGGTCACACTGTCCCCTGTGGAGCCGACTGTGTGAAAAAACACCTCCAGGTTCACGACCGGCATCGCCTTGATGTTACGCACCATATCGATGTCGGGCCGGGTGGTGACCGCCAGGAAATAGCCGTCAGAACGCAAAGCATCAAACAACTCGGGCACGGAATACACCGCGGCCGCAGCATATCCATGCTCGACGAGTTTCGAGACAATGACCTGGGCCGCGCTCCTTGGGAGAAATACCAGAATCGGCTTTTGATTTTTGATTTCCGAATGCGACGTCACGACCGTGCTCCTAACCGTTCAAGGAACAGATACCGGATGTCTGTGCGTCAGTGTGTTCGGTTTTATTCGGTTTTATTACGAGGCTGTTTCGGGCGCGCAGCGCTCTTCGACATGCTTAGACGGAATGGCCCCAAGGATGGCCACAGCGTACTCGCGTAAGCTGTGCAATCTTGGCGTCACACGCAGATCCACCGTTTTGCCGATCTCGCAGAACGCAAAGGCGGCGCTGATCTACATCGCGCCGCCCATCATCTCTAGCTGAAGGATTCAGCTTTAAAACTCAGGCGAAGGCAATCTGCGTCTTCATCGCCCGACTCCTGTCGCTCGCCAGTTCAAACGCAGCGACGGCTTCCGACAGGGGAAGCGTGTGGGTGATCAGCGGCTTCACGTCGATTAGACCCTTCTGCATGAGCCCAACTCCGGTCGCGAACTCCTCATGGAAGCGGAAGGATCCGCGAAGATCCAATTCCTTGGCCGTGATTGCCATCATGGGGACTGCCATGTCTCCGCCAAGACCCAGCTGGACGATCACTGCCCGCGGCCGCAACGCTGCGATGCCTGCCGCCAGCGCCGGAGCGGCGCCGGAGCATTCGTAGAGCACATCGAACGTGCCCTTGCCGGCCGCATAAGGGGTCAGCGCGTCGGGTTCGCTGCCCATGTTGATCGTCCGGTCGGCACCGACCTTGCGGGCCAGCGACAGAGTGAAATCTGAGAGGTCCGTCGCGACGATCTCGGCTGCACCAGCGCGGCGAGCGGCGAGGATTGCCAGAACGCCGATCGGCCCGCAGCCCGTCACCAGAACTCGCTTGCCCAGCATTTCTCCTGCCCGGCGGGTCGCGTGGAGGGTGACGGCCAGCGGCTCGGCCATTGCCGCCTCGCCCGGCGTCAGGCCATCGGCCGGCACGCATTGGATTGCTGCCGCGACGAGAACTTCGCGAAAGGCGCCCTGAATGTGCGGAAAGGGCATGGCACTGCCGTAGAACCGCATATTGAGGCACTGGTTGTGTAGTCCCTCCTGGCAGTAGCGGCAGGTCCGGCACGGACGGGAGGGCGAAACGGCAACGAGCTGCCCAACCTCCAATCCTTCCACGCCCGGCCCCAGGGCTTCCACGTGCGCGGAAACCTCGTGTCCGAGGATCATCGGCTCGCGCAGCCGCACTGCACCGAAGCCGCCGTGATTGTAATAGTGGAGATCGCTGCCGCAGACTCCGCCGGCCGCGAGGCGCAGGCGCACTTCTCCGAGGCCCGGCGCTTCGACCGGACGCTCCTCGATGCGTAAATCTTTCGGGCCGTGAACGACGATGGCTTTCATCGCTGCCTCCTCAAAGAACCGGCGTCGGCAGGGGCCGACCGGAAAAATGCGCGGTGAGATTGTCACGCACGAGCTGTCCCATGGCCTTGCGCGTCTCGATGGTTCCCGAGGCGTGGTGCGGCTGCAAAAGCACGTTGTCCAGAGCGAGAAAACGCGGATTGAGTTTCGGCTCGCCTTCGAACACGTCAAGGGCGGCACAGCCGAGCACACCGCTTTCGAGCGCGGTCAGCAGGGCCTCCTCATCGATATTGGAAGCGCGAGAGATGTTGATCAACATCCCCTCCCCGCCAAGAGCCCCGATCACTTCGCGGCCGACGATGTGGCGGGTCGCGGCGGAAGCGGCGAGCGTGACGAAGAGGAAATCCGACCGTGCGGCGAGCGCAACGGGATCGGCGACGAACTCCCAGTTCGGGGCGAAATCCTTTGGCGCCACGTCGGAATAGGCGATCTGCATGTCGAAGCCCTGAAGGCGCTTGGCCACTTCATATCCGATCCGACCGAGGCCGAGCACCCCGGCGCGCCTGCCCCAGACGCGGCGCTTCAGCGGATAGAGCCCCTTGGTCGCCCAGCTTCCGTCCTTGACCCAGCTCTCCGCGCCGATCATGCCGCGCGACAGGCACAGCATCATCGCCACGCCGAGGTCCGCCACGTCGTTCGTCAACACGTCCGGCGTGTTCGTGACGCGGATGCCGCGCTCCCGGCAGGCCGCGAGATCGACAGCATCGAAGCCGACGCCGTAGACGGAGATGAGCTCGAGCGCAGGGCAGGCCTCGATCATCGCCCGGTTCGCGCCAAGCTCGCCGCGGGTAGCGATCGCTCGGACATTCGGACCGACGGCGGCAAGAAAGCTTGCCTTGTCATCGGCCTCGAAATAGCGATGAACCGAAAAGGCTACGTTCAGCGGCTCTTCGTCCCACTCCGGATAGGGTCCGACCTGGAGGATCTGAGGCTTGTTCATTTTGGTGTCTCCGTCGCTTGACAATTAATGTTATCGATAACATAAGAATTACCGTGAGAAATGTCGAGAGAGAAAGTGGAGGAAACGATGGGGCGAGACTTGTTTGATTTGACAGGTCGTCGGGCGCTCATCACTGGGTCGTCACAGGGCATCGGCTTTGCCCTTGCACGCGGCCTTGCCGATGCCGGCGCAGAGATCGTGCTCAATGGTCGCAACACCGAAAAGCTGGCGGAAGCCGCGAGACGCTTCGGCAGCGACACGCATCAATTGGCCTTCGACGCCACCGATCACGAGGCGTCCCGCGCGGCGATCGACGGCTTTGAAGCGAAGATCGGCGCGATCGATATTCTTGTGAACAATGCGGGCATGCAGCACCGAGCCCCGCTAGAGGATTTTCCGGTGGATGCGTTCGAACGGCTGTTGCGCACCAATGTTTCCAGCGTCTTCAACGTCGGGCAGGCGGTCGCGCGCCACATGATCGAGCGTGGCGCCGGCAAGATCATCAACATCGCCAGCGTGCAGACGGCGCTGGCCCGTCCCGGCATCGCGCCCTATACTGCCACCAAGGGCGCCGTCGGCAATCTGACCAAGGGAATGGCGACCGACTGGGCAAAATACGGGCTGCAATGCAATGCCATCGCCCCCGGCTATTTCGACACGCCGCTGAACGCCGCACTGGTTGCCGATCCCACCTTTTCCGCCTGGCTGGAAAAACGCACCCCGGCCGGCCGCTGGGGGAAAGTCGAGGAACTGGTTGGCGCCTGCGTGTTCCTCGCCTCTGACGCATCCTCTTTCGTGAACGGACATGTACTCTATGTTGACGGCGGCATCACGGCCTCCCTCTGAGGTCCCGCGGCGAATGGTGCTGATGGGCGTTGCCGGATGCGGCAAATCCTCGGTCGGCGCCGCGCTCGCGACCAGGTTGGGGGCGACATATATCGATGGCGATGATCTTCATCCGCCGGCCAATATCGAGAAGATGAGCCGCGGCGTGGCGTTGAACGACGACGACCGCTGGCCGTGGCTGACGCTTGTGGGACAGGCCCTGGCGGACGGCGAAGGGCGGCGGATCATCGGCTGCTCGGCACTCAAACGAGCCTACCGCGCCCATATCACGCAAACGACCGAAGCGCCGGTGACCTTCATCCACCTTGCTGGCACGCCCGACGTGATCAAAGCGCGGATGAGCACCAGACAAGGCCATTTCATGCCGGCGGGCCTGCTCGCGAGCCAGTTCGCGGCGCTGGAACCAGCGGAAACGGATGAGAACGCAATCAGCGTGGATATCGATCGGCCGCTCGCCGCGATCGTCGATGCGATCGTTGCGCAATTGGGAGGAATGGAAAGATGACGAACAAGGTTGCATTGATCGGCGCCGGGGCGATGGGCGGCGCCATCGGAGCCCGGCTCGTCGAGACCGGGAACGAACTCACGGTCTTCGATCTGGACAAGGACAAGGTGCGCGAGCTTGTGGACAAGGGCGCCCGGCCGGCCCTAACCGCCGCCGAGGCAGCAGCCCGCTCGGACTATGTCATCCTTAGCCTCAACTCGGCGAAAATCGTGCGGCTCGCCGTCTTTGCCGGAGATGGCGTCGCCGAGGGCGCCAGGCCCGGTACGCTCATCATAGACATGTCGTCGATCGATCCGGAAGCGACCAAGGCGCTGGCTTCCGAGGCCGAGGAAATAGGCCTGCGCTGGGTCGACAGCCCCCTGTCGGGCGGCGCCCCCAAGGCGTTGGTCGGAGAGCTCACGCTCATGGCCGGCGGCAAGGAACAGGATGTCGCCGACGCGCATCAAGTGCTGCAGCATGTCGCCTCGAACTACACGCATATGGGCCCTTCCGGCGCCGGCCAGACGACCAAGCTGATCAACCAGGTTCTCTGCGGGCTGAACTTCCTCGCCGTGGCGGAGGCGACGCAATTGGCGCTCGACGCCGGCGTCGACGCGGCGAAGATCCCGCAGGCGCTGAAAGGCGGGCGGGCGGACAGCGCCATCCTGCAGGAATACATGCCGCGCTTCGTTGCCAAGGACTACCGGCGCACCGGCAGGATCGACAACATGGTTAAGGATCTGAACGGCGCGCAGGATCTCGCCCGACGCACCAACACTGCCATGCCGCTGACGGCGATCTGCGCCGAAGTGCATCGCATGCTGACCGCCGCCGGCCTCGGCGGTGAGGATCAGGCCGCGTTGATGGAATTTTTTAAGGGACCCAACAAGGATATCGTACAATGATCACGCTCTATCCCGACCTCGCCACGGTCGAGGCGGCGCTGGCGAGCCCCGCCCGCGCGGCGGCGAAGGCGCCAACGGAAGAGGTCCTTGCCCGCTGTTTAGACGGCCGGATTCACCATCACGTCACCCAGGCCAACGAATTCCCGCTCTGAGCGTCAACTCGGGGGCGGGCAGCCTTGGCGACTTGCCCCCCCGCAACAACGTGCTTGCAATCATCGGCCAGACTGGCTGTATATTCGCTGATAACGATAACATGGATGCAAATGCACACGATCCGCAAACCCCCGACGATGGCGGATGTCGCCCGCAAGGCCGGCGTGTCACCGATGACGGTCTCCCGCGCTTTCAAGCGGGACGCCTCCGTCAGCCAGAAGACGCGCGAAACCGTGCTGCGCGCCAGCGAGGAACTCGGCTACGTCTTTGACAGCACGGCTTCCAACCTGCGGTCTCAGCGAACCGACTTCGTGGCGGTGACGATCCCCTCGATCAACAACGCCAACTTCGCCGACACGGTGCGGTCACTCTCCGATGGCCTGTCGCAACGGGGTCTACAGATCCTCCTGGGCTATACCAATTACGACGTCCGCGAAGAGGAGCGGCTGATCGAGCAGTTCTTGCGGCGCAAGCCGGAAGCAATCGTGGTGACCGGCGGCACGCACACGCCCCGCGCCCGCAAACTCCTGTCGAACGCCGGCATTCCCGTCGTCGAAGCCTGGGATCTTCCTGAAGAGCCGATCGGCCACGTCGTCGGTTTTTCCAATGCGCGCGCGGTG
Organism: Pararhizobium sp. A13; assembly: GCF_040126305.1. Lineage (NCBI taxonomy): Bacteria > Pseudomonadati > Pseudomonadota > Alphaproteobacteria > Hyphomicrobiales > Rhizobiaceae > Pararhizobium > Pararhizobium sp. A13. Next base: position 235,125 of record NZ_CP149512.1, read on the forward strand.
CGCGAGATGGTCGATCACTTCGTCGCCGTCGGTTACCGAAAGATCGCCTTCATCGGCGGTGACGCAGACCGCGACACGCGTGGCACCGATCGCCGGGCCGGTTTCATCGCGGCGATGAAGGATCATGGACTGGACGCAGACCGCCTGATCGCCGCCGGGCCACCGCCGATTTCGATGCGCGAAGGCGCGAAGGCCATGGGGCGGCTGCTCGAACATTTCCCGGGCACCGAAGCGGTCATCTGCGTCTCCGATCTCTCCGCCTTCGGCGCGCTGACCGAATGCCAGCGGCGCGAGATTGCGGTGCCCGAGGCAATCGCCATCGGCGGCTTCGGCGACTACGAGATCGGCGCCATCTGCGTTCCGAGCCTGACGACGATCAATGCGTTCGCGGCTGAGATCGGGGCAAAGACGGCGCAACTCATTCTCGACGTTCTCGACGGACGGCTCACGGACGAACCGGGACGGGTGACGATCCGGCCGGACCTGATCCTGCGGCAGACCAGCCGCTGAGGGCCGGCGCAAGGATTTGCATTTGGTTCAGGCAACACCACGACGGCCGTCTGAAACGCGTCGAAACGGAGCCAGCGATAGATCTCATCACGTTGATCGAGGGGCTATCCAGTCCCGCTTGGTAGTGGACCACCTATGAGCATCCCTTGCTATAGAAGAACTTTTCCACCGCTTCGAAGGCCCTCTGGGAATAGTCCGCCGGGTTCAGATCGCCAATCAAATCGGGAAGTGCGAGGTCAGCGTTTGCGTGATCGACGTACTCCTGGAGAAAGACGCAACCCTTGTCCTCTCGAACAATACGCAAGGCGATCGCCTCGACAAAACCCGCGCAATATCCCTGCTGACGCGGATCCTTGTCGTTTCGGCACATAGCTTGAAGTTCGGCGAATGTCGGCTCGCCAGCACGCGCAGACATGACATGACTTGAAAGCAACATGATCAGGGATAGTACGCTTGTTGTTGAAATCGTTGGCTTATGCATGAGTATCTTCTCCGAGAACTGCTTCACAGCCTGCGGCAGTACCTGCTTCGCTATTGAATGGTGGGGCAGTCAGTCCAATTCCGTCGAAAGCTGGCCCCGGATGTCCATCAAGCGTTTCTTCTGCTTGTCGTCGACGACCGGCATTCTCAGATCAAGGCCCTCGAGGGCTGCAGACACCACCTCGGATATAGCAAGGCGGGCAAACCATTTGTTGTCTGCCGGAATGACAAACCACGGAGCCCAATCCGTACTTGTATTCTCAAGCATATCCTCGAACGCTTTTTGATAGTCGTCCCAGAACGTTCGCTCCTCGTAGTCAGCCGCAGAGAACTTCCAGTTCTTGTCGGGCTCGTCGATCCGCGAGAGGAACCGTTTTTTTTGCTCGTCTTTGGAAATGTTGAGAAAGAACTTCAGAACGATCGTGCCGTTCTGGCGTAGATATCTTTCAAAGTTGTTGATCTCCTTGAAGCGATTTCCCCAGATATCCCCTTTAAGGGTTTTCTCAGGAAGCTTCTGCTTCGCAAGGAATTCGGGATGCACCCTAACCACCAGAACTTCCTCGTAGTAGGAGCGGTTGAATATGCCGATCATGCCACGCCCCGGGAGCGCCTTGGAAGCTCGCCACAGGTAGCCGTGATCCAGATCTTCGGCTGACGGCGACTTAAAGCTTGTCACCTGGCACCCTTGAGGATTGACCCCCGACATGACGTGCCGTATCGCCCCGTCCTTTCCGGCGGCATCCATCGCTTGAAAAATGATAAGCAACGCGTAGGTGTCCTGCGCATACAGCATTTCCTGCATGTCCGACAATCGCTGGACGTTCGAGGCAACCTGTTGAAGCGCCCCGGCCTTATCGTCAAAACCGCCAGTAAAGTCCGGGTCGAAGTCCTTCTTGAGGGAGACGGGCTTTCCCGGCTCCACCACAATATCCCGGATTCGAAATTTTACCCGGCCACTTGTCCCCACTCGTATTTTGCGCTTCTCGTCATAGTCCACGTCGAGTTTCATTTGTCCCTCCTCACGCATTGGACCAAGGGCCGGCGGCTGACTGGATATTCTTTCCTTGAAGCTAATTTATGCTATCATCATTGGCGGTAAAATCCATACGGCCCAGGTGAAATTCAACCAAGGCTAGTGTTTCGGCGCATTGCCAGCCCAGGGTCTTTTGGCAGTTGGTGGAGACGTCGCGACCTAGGGGGGTGCAATGACCAATCCGAAAAACGAAGGTGAGCCCGCCCGCGCGGACGCTCTGATCATGACGGCCGAAGAACTGCGCGATTACGCCGACAAGATCGACACGGCACGTGCATCGACCGCTTTCAAGGACATGCGCACCGCCGAGGATGCGCGAAAGATGGTGATGGACAAAATGTCCAAACCGATCGTTGTCACCGACGAGATGAGGGCCAGCCTTCTTACCCGCGTAAAGGCGGCTGCCGCCGAAGGGAAAAGCGAACTAAAGGTCCTTCAGTTCCCAGTTGAACTTTGCACCGACCTCGGCCGTGCGATCAACAACAACGAGCCCGAATGGCCCGACACCCTGACGGGTGTTCCGCGGCAAGCCTACGAAGCGTGGCGAGACCGACTGAAGCCTGCCGGCTACCGCCTGACGGCCTCGATTGTCGAATGGCCACACGGAATGCCGGGCGATGTCGGGATGTTCCTCGGATGGAGCAAACCCAAAGCTCTTTGATCGGGCCATGCGTGTATTGCAAGTGATGCAAGGTCAATCGGCAGACAGTCGCATCCGGAAATGTTGCTCGGGACGGCTGCAGGGGGAAGCTTCCTATGGATTTCACAGTCATCGATGTTGGTCTGGTGGCAAAGCTTCTCCTGCTCCTGCTCGTCGGCATGGGACCGAAAATTGCACTCGTGCCGTTCCTGGAAATGACCCAGGCCTTCGATGCGAAGACAAAGGCGGCGATAGGCCGCCAGATGGTCTTGACGGCGGTTGTCACGGCTCTGATCATTTTTGCGACCGGCGCTTTGCTGATGCGGCTGTTGCATATCACCGGCGGCGCGGTGGCGATTGCCGGCGGCATTGTGCTTGCCCTGCTTGCGCTCAAAATGGCGGCTGGGCCGACCGAAAAACACCATGACGACCTCGGAATGCCGGTCGACCCGGCAAAAATCGCGGTCTTTCCCCTTGCTGTTCCCTATATGCTCAATCCCGTCGGCATTACGGTGCTCATCATCGCATCTGACGAAGTCGTTTCGATCGCCAGCGCCGGGCTCGTTGTCGGCCTGGTCCTGCTCGTCGCCGCCTTCGACTATCTGGTGTTTACCAATATCGATGCGTTGGCAAAGCGCATGAAGCCGGCCAGCCTTGTCATTTCGGAGGTCGTCTTCGGCATCCTTTTGACCGCGGTCGCCGTCCAGCTTTTCGTTACCGGCCTTGTTAATCTCGGGATTGTTACCGCGAACGTCGAACACTGATTCCGCGTTCGTGGCGTGGCCGGTGCTGTTGCAGAATGTACCGCTCCTTCAACTTTGGAGATGTTCGACGCCATGCCGACCCTTCCTCTCATATCCAGCCTAAGAGATTATCGGGCGGAGTGGCTTCGGCAGGATCTGACATCCGGGCTGGCCATCGCCGCGGTTGGCTTGCCAAGTGCGATTGCCTACCCTGCGCTTGCTGGCTTGCCGCCGGAAGTCGGCATATATGCGAGCATCATGTCGGTTCTGGGCTATGCTCTGCTCGGCTCCTCGCGGCAACTCATCGTGGGTCCGGACGCAGGCACGGTCACCGTGCTGGCCGCAGTCCTCGTTTCTTTCGGCCTGTCGTCGACTGGCGAAAATGTCGTGGCTTCTGCGGCCATCGCCGCAATCGTCGGCCTCTTTTGCTTTCTGGGAAGCTTCCTTCGGCTTGGCTTCATCGCCAACCTCCTCTCGCGTCCGATCCTGACCGGCTTTATGACCGGTATCTCGCTGTCGATCCTCGTTGGCCAGATCGGCCGACTGACAGGCGTGAAGATCGAGAGCGACGGGCTGTTCGGGCCACTTTTCGAAATCGCTTCAAAGTCGGAACTGATCCACTGGCCCTCCCTTGGACTTGGCATCGGGCTATTTGTTCTGCTCCGGCTGCTAACCGCATGGCGTCCGGCTATTCCAGCACCGCTTGTTATCGTGGTGCTCGCGACCGTCCTGTCATTCGTTTTTGATTTTCCGGCTTTGGGAATTCGCGTTGTAGGCGTCGTCCCTTCTCAGCTACCATCGCCATCAATACCGATCCCGCAAGGTGTCTCCATCGATGACCTCATCCTGGGCGCCGCAGCCGTACTGATCATGAGCTTCGGCGCTGGCATTGTGACTGCGCGCAGTTTTGGCGCTAAAAACAAATATCCCGTCGATGCAAATCGTGAACTCCTCGGATTTGGGGCAGCCAACCTTGCCTCGGGATTGTTCGGCGGCTTCGCTGTGACCGCGTCGGATTCCCGCACTGCAATCAACGATCTGATGGGTGGAAGGACGCAATTGGCGGCTGTTTTCTCCGCCGCCGCCTTGGCGCTTACTGTCCTGTTCCTTACCGATGCGCTCGCTCTCCTACCCGCGCCAGCACTAGGGGCCGTACTCGCATCGGCAGCGATTGGCCTCATCGATCTGAGAACCCTGCAAGAGGTATGGCGGATCAGCCGGATCGAGTTCTTCTTTGCCCTGATCAGCATTGCGGGCGCGCTCGGTCTCGGCGTCTTGAAGGGAGTCATCGTCGCGGTCGTTGCGACATTGCTCTATCTCGTCATGCAAGGAATGAAGCCGCGCGACGCATTGCTGGGTCGGATTCCAGGGCGCGACGGCTTCTACAAGCTTCATCGGCATAAACAAGCCGAGCCAGTTCCCGGCGTCGTGATCTACCTGCTCCAGGGCAGTCTGCTGTTCTTCAATGCTGATTACGTCAAGAGTCGGATTGAAGACATCTTTGCAAAGCTGGGACCGGATACCAAAGGGTTCATCTTCGACGCAGGGGCGTCCGCGCAGATCGACAGCACCGCGGCCGCCATGCTCGATGAGATACGGGCATTGGCGCAGGAGCGAGGCATGAAATTCGCAATTGTTGAACTTCATAGCGAGCCGCTTGAGATATTGGAACGCTCTGGCGTTCTTGCCAAAATCGGTCCCGCCATGATTTTCGATGAGCTGGAGGAGGCGGTGGCGGCATTCTCGACAAAGCCTGACTTACCTGGACTGCAAGGAGCCGGAGCGGACCCCAGGTGAATGCCAGCGATGGCCCCCGGGAATGGACTACCGTCGCAGCGCGTGAGCGCACGACTTATGACACTGCGTTTGTTGCTGGCTCCTCGAGGACGGAAAGATGTTGTTACAGATCATCACGGCAACTGGCGTACTGCTGGCCACCATCGTTATTCACGGCACGGCGGTCATGCTTCTGTTTCGTATAGCGCGAGAACCCGTTACGAACCCGCAGAAGCTGCGAGCGTACACCCGGTTGGGTGTCAGTTGCTTTTTTGTCGTCGGCTTCGTGATGGCTCACATGATCGAGATCATGCTGTGGGCGGCGGCCTATCGGCTGGCAGGCGAATTGCAGAGCTTTGAGGAAGCCACATATTTCTCGGCGATTACCTTCGCGACGATCGGTTATGGCGACGTCACGCTGTCCGGCGAATGGCGGCTTGCCAGTGCCATCGAGGGTGTGAACGGGATCCTGCTGTTCGGCTGGACCACGGCATTTCTATTCAAGGTCTCCGAGATACTGTGGTTCTCGCGGAATGCTCCGCGTCAAAACATCGCTCGCTCGTGAGGCACGGACTTTCCGTCAGGGACATCTCCGCTTTCAGCGGTCACTGCCTGGAGGATCGTTCAACTTCTGATCCAGGCCAAGAGGTGCTGTCATGCAAGAAATGAGCAGTCAGAATGGCGGGCAACAGCAGGTCATCGAGACAGCGCTGGCATTGTTGCTTGTTTCTGCGCTGTTAGCCGCAACCTTCTGGGTATTGCTGCCTTTTGTCGGCGTCCTGACCTATGCCGTTATTCTCGCCACGGCGACGGCGGGGCTGTTCGATCGAATGGTTGTTCTCCTGGGCGGAAGGCGCCTGGCTGCGTTCAGCTTCGGCGCTATCGCTGCGGCCATCACGATCGTGCCGCTGATCTATCTCTGCTCCTCCGTTGTCAGCCATGTCGATGTCGCCGAGGCATGGCTGAGGGAGGCCAGCAGTCGCGGCATCCCCAATCTGCCCGAGTGGATTTCAAGTCTCCCGCTGCTCGGAAAGAAGGTGACGCCGGTATGGCAGGAGCTTCAGCGCGACGGACTGGCGTTGTTGCAACGATACCAACCCCAGCTCGCCACCGTGGGACGCTGGCTTCTCAGTTTCAGCGCAGGTCTTATGCTGGCCGTCCTTGAAATATTCGTGGGCATAATCGTAGCCGCGATGATCCATGCCTCGCGCATCCGGGTGGTCGGTTTCGTATCCGCCATTACCGTACGCATAATCGGCCCGAGAGGACCTGTAGTGCTGGATGCCGCGGCGAAGGCCATCAAGGGTGTTGCGATAGGGGTGATCGGAACGGCTTTGCTCGAAGGGGTGCTGGCTTGGATCGGCTTCGCACTCGCCGGCGTTCCGGGTGCGATTGTCTTGGCCGCAGTGACGTTTTTCCTGGCCGTTATTCAAATCGGACCACTTCTGGTCTGGGTGCCGGTGGCAATCTGGCTTGGTTCCCAGGGGCAGACGGGGTGGACGATTTTCACCGTCGTATGGGGCGTTGTCCTGCTCATGGGAACAGACACTTTCGTCAAGCCGATGCTGATCGCGCGCAGCGGCCAGTTACCGCTGCTGGTGCTGTTCGTCGGAGTGATCGGCGGGCTGGCAGCCTGGGGCTTTACCGGCATGTTTATCGGCGCAACGACGCTGGCCATCCTTTGGACCGTGCTGCAGACTTGGATCGGAACGAAGAGTGAACCGCTGGCCTCGACCAATTGAGTGCATGTCCTGCAACGATGTCACATCCGGGAACGGCGAGCAGCGAAGACAAAGCAGGGGCAAAGCGCGTTCGCCAATCTGCGGCAAGCCCCGAAACGCACCGATGGTGGCAACGGCTCCGATTTACGCCGCCTGCCGCCACCTCCTTTTGTCCCGCTGGCGCGACCAGGGACGGTCACTGTATCGTTGGCTACGGTTCGGTCGGCGGTGGACCCGTTTGATTTCGGCGTCGAACGACCGGTTCGGTTTGAGGTTCTTGATATCAACGAACCAGCGGGTGGAGATGTTGTCGTGAGTGCCACAAGACTCCTGCTGATCATGCCCCTGGCCGCGGCTTTCGCCTACGTGTCGCTTGTCGGCTTTACCTATCTGTCGCAGCGCGCCCTCCTCTATCCCGGCGCCAGCGCAGCACCGGCCCCCGAGCACGCGAACTGGGGGCAGAACGTGCATATCACGACGCCCGATGGAGAGACGCTTCATGGACTTTATAGTCCGGCCGCGGCCGGCAAGCCGTCGGTATTGTTCTTTCTTGGAAACGCTGACCGGGTCGGCAGCTATGGGTTTTTCGCCCGGGCGCTCGCCGCACGGGGCATTGGCCTACTCGCGCTCTCCTATCGCGGTTATCCGGGATCAACCGGCACACCGAGCGAGGACGGTCTATTGACCGACGGCATTGCTGCATTCGACTGGCTTTTGTTGCACTCTGAAAGTGGGATCGTTGTGATGGGTCAGTCGCTGGGAAGCGGCGTCGCCGTGAATACGGCTGCGCAAAGGCCGGCTTCCGGCGTCATCCTTGTGTCTGCCTACCTCTCGGTCCTATCCATCGCTGAGACGCGTTACCCATATTTTCCGATCGCGCTTCTCATCAAGGATCCATTCCGCTCGGATCTGAAGATAGCAGACGTGAGGCAACCGAAGCTGTTTATTCACGGTCGGCGTGACAGCAGCGTCCCGCTGTCTTCGGGCGAGGCGTTATATCACGCCGCTCCCGAGCCCAAGCAGATGCTGATTGACGACGACTCTGGTCATAATGATCTTTGGGACGACCGCATGGAAGCCCACATCATCCGCTTTGTGGAGGCGCTGAAATGAGGCGTTAGCTAAGGCGTGTCGCCCCGGCCGCCGAGCAGCTTTCGGCGCTGCCTTCGGTTTTTAAAGCGTATCGCATGGCATCCCAGGCGGTCAGAGCAGCCTGCCAAAACGGATTGTCTGCACAGACGTTCCGACTTCCGCGGACTCAGTCCCCCGGCAGCGCGAAGACCGCGCAGGGATCAGCGATACCGCGCAATAAGTGCTCTCCCAAAGGGATCAAAACCGTCGTCGTCTTCGCCGCCACCGCGCCCGAGATGAGCACGCTACGACCAAGCGGCTTGCATAACCCTTCGAGCCGGCTGACCAGGTTGACCGCGGGACCGATGGCGGTAAAGTCCAACCGGTCGGCCGCGCCGATATTGCCCCACAGCATCTCGCCGAAATGCAGTGCCGCACCAAAGGGTAGCGCCGGCAGCCCCTGCGCCTGCCGCACCGCATCGAGATGGGCCATGCCGGCGCGGGCGGCGGCGACCGCGCGCAGCCCCGCCTCGCAGGCCTCGTCAGGCGCGCCGGTGACCGGGAAAATGGCCAGCACGCCGTCGCCGATGAACTTCAGCACCTCACCCCCGAAAGCGTGCACCGCCCCGGTGACGCGCTCGAACCAAGCGTCGAGGGCAGCGATCATCACCGCCGGGTCCGTCGCCTCGGACAGGGCGGTGAAGTCGCGCAGATCGGCACAGAGCAGCGCGGCACGGATGGTCTCTCCCGTGCCGCGGCCGAGCGCGCCGGCCTGCACCCGGGCCGCACTGCGCCGGCCAAGATAGGCCTCGAGCAGCGCTGACAGCGCCGCACGCGCGGCCAGGGCGGCTAACGGCGCTGCGGTGAAGCGCGCGGCCTGGCGCAGCCGGTCGGCCTCGGCGGGGGAGAATGGCCGAGCCCCGGCCCAGGCCAGCACCGGACTGTCCGGCGCCGAGCCGACCGTGTCCTGCCGCACCGGGCCGAGCCCCACGAGCCAGTCGTGCCCGGCTTGGCTGGGCGGACCGCTGGCGAAGCCCAGCGCCTCAATCACCTCCCCGGTCTCCTCCCGCCATAACCAAGTGCGGCGGGCGATAATCGGATGCGGTACGGCGAGCGTCAGGGCTCCACCGGACAGCGGCAGGCCGTCGGCTAGCAGCCGGCCACCGAGCTCGGCCAGGAACGATGCGGGGCTGGGCGAGGCGCAGGCCTCGTCAACCAGCCAGACGAGGGGGGCGGGCAGGTCCATGCCTCGATCATGCCACGGCGATTGCAGGCTGTCATCGGCGGCGCCGGAGCGATGGCGCTTCTGCTTCTCATGTTTCCGCGTGTAGACTTCCCGCGACAGGACAGGAGGTCCTCGAGGGCGGGGTTAGCAGAGGTGATATTCAGAGCGAGGCCGCTTTCGAAATGCCTGCGAGCCTGCGTTGCCTGAACGTGCAATCGGCTCACGGGCGACGATTTCGTGAGCGGAAAGGACTTACACCCTGCCGTGCCACGGGTCCGGACCCGCGTCGCGCCCGGCTGCGACCTCGGCCAGCCGGCCGAGGTAGTGAGCCCAGCCTTCAGCATGGCTGGCACATTGCGCGGCACTGGGCAAGCCGGTGTGGGTCAGGCGCAGCAACGTTCCGTCCGGCTGCTCGATCAAATCGATCTCGACAAGGCTCGACCCCGGCGGCACGACCTCGCTGCCGTCCCAGCCAAAGCTGTAGGCCAGGCGGTGTACCGGCACGACCTCGCGAAAGGATCCGCGAGCGAAGCGTGCACCGGTGACGTTGACGAGATAAAGCCCCCCAGGCTGAGGCTCGATTTGCGCGTCCGTTCCCATCCAGCGCAGAATCTTGTCTGGATCGGTCAGAAGCGCGAACACCGCGGCGGGTGGCGCCGGGATCTGCGTCTCGCGGCGGACGACAAGGGGCTCTTGCATCGGTCTCTCCTTTGGTTGCTATTGCCTGCCCCGTCTGAGGCGGAAGGTGGACGTCGCGCGTCCCGTCCGATCGTGGGACGTCCCATGTGACAGCATGTAGGCAGAAGCTCGCCCCCAACAAGGGGTACCGCCCAGCGCCACGATGGCGCCGAAGACGATCGATGGTCGCCAAGTCGGGGCGGCTCCAATCTGGAACGCATTCGTCGTCAACAGCATTCAGCAGGGCGTTTTTGGACGAAAACCAAGACACCTGTCAAGCGAAGCGAGGAATTGACCCCTTGGGCGAAACGAAGATTTGCCCCCCCCTTCATTGATTGGTCGTTTCGTTTGTTTCTAGCGCCGCTCCGGCCTTCTGCAGAAGGCCGGAGCGGCGCTTTTCGCGAAGCCGATAGCTGTCGCCTCGGATGGTGATCACCGTCGAATGATGAAGCAGGCGGTCCAGTATCGCCGTGGCGACTACGGGGTCACCAAAGACGCTTCCCCATTCTCCCACAGAGCGGTTGGAGGTGATCAGGATTGATCCCTTCTCATAGCGCCGAGAGACCAATTGGAAGAACAGGTGGGCGGCGTTGGCTTCGAACGGAAGATAGCCCAACTCGTCGATGATCAGCAATTTCGGCCGTGACAGGATCGCCAGCTGCTTGTCGAGCGCGCCGTCGATGTGGGCTTTGGCCAGCATCGCAACCAGCGTCGCGGCCGTGACGAACTGCACGTTGTAATTCTGGCGGATCGCCTCGCGACCAAGGCTGACAGCAAGATGGGTTTTCCCCGTACCAGGCGGTCCAAGGAATAGCACCGTATCGCCGTGAGCTATCCAGCGGCAGGTCGCCAGTTCCCTGATTTGCCCCTGATCCAGCGATGGCTGCGCCTCGAAGTCAAAGCCGTCGAGTTCGCGCACGAACGGGAACTGCGCCAGCTTGCTCGACATGGAGATGCGCCGCTCATCGCGCCGGGCGATCTCTCGCGATACTAGGAATGCCAGAGCTTCGCGCAAGTTCATCTTCGAGCGAGCCGCCTCGTCAAGCAGAGTGTCGAGCTGATCGCGGATCGCCGTCAGCTTCAGTCGATCGAGTGTTGCGATGAGTAGGTCATGATCCACGTTCGTCATCACCAGCCTCCTCCAACAACTGCCTCGTATTCGGCAAGCGGCCGCAGCAGGGCGGCTGGCGCTATCTCAATTGGAGCTGTGCGCACCAGACCTTCGCTACCAGCCACACCAACAAAATGGGACCGGTCCACGATCCGTTGTCGCCGTCCCTGGCAGAGAGCATGATCGGCCACTACCTGGCCCGCGTGACGGATGATCACACGGCCTGCCAGCACAACGACTTGAACGCTCTCGCCGATTAGGCGCCAAGGTAACGAATAGCTGTTCGTGTCGAGGTCTATCGCGCAGTCGGCCTGAACTTTGCGCACGAGGTCGCGCAATTGTCCGAACGGTGCGCGGCCAGCCAGCGGACGAAGCGCGTCAGCCTCCGCAGCAAAGCGTTCCGTCGGCGCTACGCCGGTCGTGCCGTGTTCACGCTGGTCGGCAACCTCGCGTATCCACCGGGCCAGATGCGCCTCGAACGACGCCCAGCTCTCGAACCGGCGACCGGCGATCGCGTTCTTCTTGACGTAGCCGACTCCGCGCTCGTCCTTGCCCTTCGTACGGGCGCGATATGGTGCGCAAGCTCGTGGGGTGAAGCCCCAGTAACGCGCAAAGGCATGCAATCGCGCATTGAACCGCACCTCCCGGCTGACCGCATCGTGGTGTTCGACCAGCGGCTTCGCATTATCCAGCAACACCTCATTGGGAACGCCGCCAAATCGAAGGAACGCACCTTCCATTCCTTCGAACCAGTCGGTTTGCCCCTCTCGCAACGAGGCTCGGATATGGATGCGTCTCGAGTAACCCAACGTTGCGACAAACACGTACACCCGAAGCCGCTCACCGCCGATCCATACGCGCGTCTGGCCAAAGTCGATTTGCAACTGGCGACCTGGCGGAGTTTCGAAACGAACTGTCGCACGCTTCTGTGCCTTCAACTCCCGTCGCCACTGCCGAACTCGAAGCTCTACAGAACGCAGGCCGATGACAATTCCGTGCTCGCTCGCCAATTCCTGGCGGATTACATCCGCATTGCCGTCATGACGGAAAAAACGTTCTCGCAGCCAATCGTCCAGCCCGTCAAACGAACTGCGCCGAACAGGTTTCTTGAAAGGCGAGACGCCGCCTTCCCGCAAATATCGGCGAACCGTGTTGCGCGCACATCCAAATTCCTTGGACAGCCGCTTGGCACCCCAACCAAGCGCATGTAGTCGCAACATTGCCACCACCTCATCAGCCTGAAGCATATCCCCGCCCTGCATCGTTCGCGACAATGCAGGATGCAATGAAATCTCACTCGTCATCCATCTCTCCTCGTTTTGACACGAGGGGTCAGTTCTTCGCTTCGTTAGGGGGTCAGTTTCTCATTTCGCCCGACAACACCGGAAACCAATTCTCAGATGCGCAAACCGGCTCAAGCAACGCAGCCTACGCACGGACGCAATCTAGGCCCAGCCACTGCCAGCGGCGCAGCCTCTGCCCATCGTCATGATCGTCGCCGCCGTCGCCATGCGAGAACTCGCGCATTCGATGCTTGATGGCAAGGGTGTAGATGGTGTCCAGCACCCAGCCAAAAATGGAGGTCAATCTACAAGGGCAGATGGTGGCCATTGAAGCAACGACCGCTCCCACCCAAAGCGGAAATTGACTCGGGAACATCCTCAATCTCCAAGGACGGGTCGGGCCGAGGCCCCGTCGCAATCATCATGTTACACGACCTTGAAATCTACGGTCCGCGCGCCCGGACATCGTCGGCGTCGTCTCATTCCTCCACTCGGCGGATTCAGCCTTTTGCGACCGGCCAGACCAATCGCAGCGGACGGCGGTCAGGCGCGCAGCTGGCAGGCAAATCCTCGCCCGCTCCTCTGCCTCAGATGGCATGCCGAGCGGGAAAGGGCTATCTCAATCGCTCTCGCAGAAACTCGATAAACCGCTGCGTCTTCGCGGGCAGCAACCGTGTCTCGGTAATCGCAAAGACTGGCGTGGGTGCACCCTGCCACTGCGGCAGAATGCGTTGCAGCCGTTTGTCCGCCAGTTCATCGGACACGATCTCTTCCGGCAGGATGACGATGCCCATGTTCAGGGTGGCGAGGCGGCGGATCATCCCTACGCTGTTAAGCCGGAACCTGCCGCCAATGGCGGCCTCTACCGTTTCTGTCCCGTTGCTCAGCGTCCAAACCTTGGTCTTCAACATGCACAGGCATTGATGATCGGACAAGCCTGAAGGCTCGCTTGGTTCCCCGTTGAGTTCGAGATAGCGTGGTGACGCGTAGAGGCGCGGCGACAGACGAGCCAGCAGTCGCGCGATCATGTGGGACGGCTCTGGCTCTCCCATACGAATTGCCACATCAAATGGCTCCGCCACCAGATCGACCCTGCGCGGTGTCAGATCGAACTCGAAACTGATGCCAGCGTATCGCTGTGCGAATTCGGCGATCAGCGGGGCCAAATACGTATTTGCAAAATCCACAGGCAGGGATACCCGCAGAAGGCCGCTTGGCTGCTCCAGCATCTCGCCGAGTTGCTCATGCGCCAGCCGTGCTTCGTCAACGATGCGCTTGCAGCGCTCGAAGTAGATCTGACCAGCTTCCGTCAGCTCGATTCGTCGCGTCGTGCGGTGCAAAAGCCGCAGTCCGATCGCCCTCTCCAGCAAGCTGATCCGGCGGGATAGGGTGGAATTGGGCACGTTGATCGCTTCGGCCGCTTTACGGAAGCTGCGCGCCTTCACGACCTCGACAAACAGAGCCATGTCATTCAGAAGTTGCATCATTGCTCCATCAATGGATCAATCATTTCCATACTAGCCTATTTATCCTGATCGGTGCAGCAACCATTTATTGCGGGAGATAATCAAGAAGGACATTCCCGAACATGAGCCAAATCTTCACGCCCGTTCATATCGGCCGCTACGAACTTCCCAATCGCCTCGTCATGGCTCCGATGACGCGCTCCCGAGCCAATGACGACGACGGCGTGCCCACCGATATCGTGGCGACCTATTACAGCCAGCGGGCAGGTGCCGGGCTTATCATCAGCGAAGGCGTATACCCAACTGCCACTGGCAAGGGCCATGTGCGCACGCCAGGCATTGAGACCGACGCCCAGGTGGACGCCTGGAAGCGCGTGACGGACGCCGTTCATGCTCGTGGCGCTCGCATCTTCATGCAGCTCATGCATTGCGGACGTATCTCGCACCCATCTTTGCTTCCTGCGAACGCGCAGCCGGTCGCACCGTCTGCAATCAAGCCAGCGGGTCAGACATGGACGGCCAGCGGCCAGCAGGAATTCGTCACACCCCATGAACTGAGCGTCGCCGAAATCGCCGATGTTGTCGCCGGATACCGCGCGGCTACCCGCCGGGCGCTTGAGGCTGGCTTCGATGGCGTCGAGTTACATGCCGCATCGGGATATCTGCCGGAACAGTTCCTCTCTTCGGGCAGCAACAAGCGCGAGGATCAGTATGGCGGCCCGATCGAGAACCGCGCCCGTTTCATCCTGGAAGTATTGACAGCGATGGTGAAAGAGGCCGGCGGTGATCGCGTCGGTATCAAGATATCGCCCGAGATGAACTACAATGACATCAGCGACGTCAATCCGCAGGCGACCTACTGGCACCTCGTCGAGCAACTGAATGCGTTCAATCTCGCCTATCTGCATGTCGCACTCTTTGGAACGCCGTTCGACTACCACGCGCTGCTCAAGCCTCGCTTCAACGGTGCGTACCTGATGGGCGGCGGGCTTGACCGTGCCAAGGCCGAGGCGGCGCTGAAAAAGGGGCAGGCCGACGCGGCGGTGTTTGGCAGTGCATTTCTCGCCAATCCGGACCTGCCGGCCCGTCTCCGTAATGGTGCGACACTCAATGCACCCGACAGGGAGACGTTCTTCTCAGCGGGAGAGAAGGGTTATATCGACTACGCGTCACTAGATGCGGCTGAACCCGCCTGACAAGGAAACGACGACTGCCGCCTGGCTGCACAATGTCTAATGAGGAAGCAATTCCGGACAGCGGCTGGGCGGCGTCCAAATTGCCGGCCTGATTATCTTTTCCAGGAACCGCTTGATTGAATGAGGTTGGCACTTCTCATAGAACGTCCGCAAACCTGCAAGAGAATGAGATTGCTCTCTGTGATCGTCCGCAGCTGGCGGACGCCGATGGTCAGCCGGACAGACCGATTTCAACCGGCACAGCGCGGCGATAGCCTGTTCAGGGCCAGAGGGCCGGACTACGCTACGGCTTGAGCACCGGTAATTTCGACCAGGGAACCACACATGAATGCGGCTTCGTCGGATGCGAGGAAGGCGACGAGCGCTGCGACTTCTTCCGGCTTGCCGATGCGGCCGAAGGGCACGAGTTTGTCGAGATCGGCGATTGTTCGACCCGACCTCTTGACGCCAGCCTCCAGCATCGGCGTGTGGATCTCCCCCGGGCAAACTGCGTTCACGCGGATCTTGTCGGGAGCGTAATCGCGCGCCAGATTCTGGGTGAAGGCGGCTACGGCGGCCTTGGTGGTATTGTAGGCGATGTGGTTCGGCGCCGGGTAGAGTCCCCATTGCGATGCCGTGTTGACGATCGCGCCGCCTCCAGCCGCGATCATGTGCGGTATCACGGCCCGGCAAAGATGGAACATGGAGTCGAGATTGACGGTGAAGCTGACGTGCCAGTCGTCATCCGTCAGCGAGAGAAGGTTGCCGCGCCGATTGATGCCGGCATTGTTGATAAGAACATCCACCCTCCCCTTGAGCGCGACCGCGTTTTCTACCAGCCGGAAGCAAGCGTCCTTCTGCGAAATATCGGCCGCAAACGCGACCGCCACGCCGCCAACCGCCTCGATGTCTGCCGCGACCACGCCAGCAGCCTCGCCATTCATGTCGGATACGACGACGAGAGCCCCTTCTTGCGCCAGACGTCGGGAGATCGCCGAGCCTATGCCGCCGCCACCGCCGGTGACGATCGCAACCTTGCCTTCGAACCTTTTCATGATCTGCTCCTCGATTTCGACTATCGGATGTAGCTGCCACCGTTCACATCGAGCGTCGCTCCGTTCAGCGAACGCTGCGAGGGACGCAGCACGAAGGCGACGAGTTCGGCGATCTCTGAGGGCTGTGCCATCTCGCTGATCGGAATATCGGCGACGGCCGCCTGCTTGCCGAATTTCGCGATGAACTCGTCGGCCATTTCGGTCTGAACCCAGCCTGGCGCGATCGCCACGGCAACGACGCCGTCTGCGCCGAAACTGCGCGCGATCGACTTCGTCAGGTTGACGAGCGCCGCCTTGGTCGCGCCATAAGGCATGGCGTCGGCCGCATAGCCGCGCTGACCAGCGCGGCTTGCAATGTTGACGATCCGCCCACCGCCATGCGCCTTGAAGTGCCTAAGTGCCTCCTTGCAGAGATCGGTCGCGGCAAAGAAATTCACCTGGAACTCCTTCTGCCAGGCGCCTCGCCAGGCACCCGCTTCGGCGTCGATCGAAATCTCGGTGCGGATGCCGGCATTGTTGACGAGTGCATGTATAACCCCGACGGCGCTTTCGGCCTCCCGCCAGAGCTCGAAGGCGCCGCCTGCCGTCGAGAGATCCGCCTGAACGATCAATCCCTCCTCCGGAAGGCGCGCCAGAAGCGCCGATGCCGCCGCCCTGTCACGACCGTAGTGGATGATCGGACGCGCGCCTTCTTCCGCCAGGCGCTCGACGATGGCAGCGCCAATGCCGCCCGACGCGCCGGTAACGAGCACGTTGTGACCTGATAGAGACTTCATCGTTCCCCCCTTCAGCCCAGCATATCGACCTGCGGTCCCCAGCTATCGGACAGGGCAAACCCGTTTCTGAACAGATCCTCCTGCGAAATGCGGAGCTGCTCGCGGCCGTAGATCCAGCCCAGTCCTGTGATCCTCGGCAGCACTGCAGGACGCCCACCCACCTCGGTCGTGCCGGTCGCCTCCGCGATGAACTCACCGCCGATGATCGAACGCGACGTCCGTCGATCCCCAACCGCAATCTGTCCGCGCGCGAACAATGTCGCGAGGTTTGCGGAGCTTCCTGTCCCACAGGGAGATCGGTCAACGCGGCCGGGTTTCAACGTCGTGCAGGTACGCACCGCGCCATCCGATTCCTGCCCGCGGAACATCACATAGGCGATTTCGTCGACACCGCTCAGCTCCGGATGCTTCACGCTCACCTGTTCGCTCATGAGCGACTTCAGGTCGATCCCCGCCTCGGCCAGATAGCGCGCATTGGCCGGCGCGATATCGATCCCGATCTGATCGACATCGACGATCGCATAGTAGACGCCGCCGAACGCAATATCGACCTTGATGCGCCCCCAGCGCGGCGTATCGACTTCCTGGTCGAGCGCCTCGGCGAAACTCGGCACGTTGTCGAGACTGACCGACAGGCAGCGACCGTCTCGACAAACGGCACGCGCAACGATCAACCCGGCCGGCGTGTCGAGCCGCACAACAGTTTCCGGTTCGCGCATTGGAACACGACCGCTTTCGAGGAGCGCAGTCACGACGCAGATGCAGTTGCTGCCGGACATCGGATGGGCGCGATCGGCCTGCAGAACAATGAAGCCGGCGTCCGCGTCCGGTCTGGTCGGCGCGAGCAGGAGATTGACGGACATCGCAACGCTCGCCCGCGGCTCGAGGGTGACGAATCGGCGGAGTGTGTCGTCGACACTGTTGATATGGTTCATCTTGTCGAGCATGGTCGCGCCCGGGATTTCAGGTGCGCCGCCGACGATCACCTTGCCGATCTCACCCTGGCAATGAACCAGAAGCAGGTCGAGTGCCCGATCCCAGCCAATCATGCCCGCACCACCGGTTTAACGTACCAACCCCAGGGATCCTCGCTGACATATTTGGTGATTTGCTTCGTCTCGAGATAGTTCTCGAGACCCCAACGGCCAAGTTCACGGCCGATGCCCGACTCCTTGTAGCCGCCCCATGGTGCCTCGGTGAAGGTCGGCTGCGAGCAGTTGATCCAGACGATGCCCGCCCTGAATGCTGCGGCGACGCGCTCGGCGCGAACATCATCCTTGGACATCACCGCAGCAGCCAATCCGAAGCGGGAGTCGTTTGCAAGCGCGATCGCTTCCTCTTCGGTCGAGAACGGCCTGACGCAGACGACCGGACCAAAGATCTCCTCACGCCAGGCGTCACTGTCCAGGGGAACATCCGTCAGGATCGTGGGCTCCAGATAGTAGCCCTTGTCGACGCCTTCTGGCGGCTTCCCGCCGCATGCGACCGTCGCACCGGCGGACCTACCAGCCTCGATCGCCGCGACGACCTGCTCGTATTGACGCTTCGAGACCAGCGGTCCGAGCAGCACGCCCTCGTCGAGACCGTTACCGATCTTGATTTTCCCCGCCTCCTCGACAAGACGCGCCAACAGGCGGTCGTAAATTCCTTCCTGGACGAGGACGCGTGACGTGGCGGAGCAGACCTGTCCCTGGTTCCAGAAGATACCGAACATGATCCATTCGACAGCCTCGCCGATATCCGCATCATCGAAGACGACAAAGGGCGACTTGCCGCCGAGTTCGAGGCTGACGCGCTTGATGTCGCGGGCTGCGGCCGCCATGATTTTCGAACCAACCGGGCCAGAGCCGGTGAACGCCAGCTTATCGATGCCCGGATGATCGATGATCGCCTGTCCAGCGACGGAGCCTGCCCCCGTCACGATGTTCAGCACGCCGGGAGGAAGCTTCGCTTCTTCGGCTATGGCGCCGAGCTCAAGGGCGGTGAGCGAGGTCAATTCGGCCGGTTTGAGAACAATTGTGCAGCCGGCCGCCAGCGCAGGAGCGACTTTCCAGGCTGCCATCAGCAGCGGGTAATTCCAGGGAATGATGGCGCCGGCGACGCCGAGCGGTTCCTTCACGGCTTTAGAGGTAAAGCGGCCGTCGGCAAGTGCGATCGGCTCTTCCGGATTGTTGTCGAGCTGTACGGCAAGGTCCGCGTAGAAGTCGAAACAGCCGGCGGCATCGGCGATATCCCAATCTGCCTCCGGGAACGGCTTGCCGTTGTCGATCACCTCAAGGCGGGCAATTTCCGCCTGACGGGCGCGGATGCCGTTCGCAATGGCACGGAGATAGACGGCACGCTGGCTGCCGCTCAGCTTGGGCCAGCCGTCCTTGTCAAAGGCTCTGCGAGCGGCCTTGACCGCAGCATCGACGTCTTCGGCCGTTGCCGCTGGCGCATGATGGATAACCTCCTCGGTCGCCGGGTTGATAACGGCGAAGGTCCTGCCCTGTGCCGGTTTGACCCAGCGACCATCGATATAGAGTTCGGTGCGCATGTATATTATCTCCCGTTTGCCTTACGCAGCGACCAATGCCGCCGTCTACGCGGATGTTTTGGCCGGCGATGAAACCGGCATCGTCGGAAAGTCAGAAAGCCGCCGTCTTGGCGATCGCGGCGAGCGGCCGGCCGTTTTCGGGATTGACTCATCCATATCTTCCTCCTCTGTCATCAGAACCGGTTTACCCGGTAGGGTCGAAGATCGATGGGCGGAGTGCGACCGGTCATGAGATCGCCGATCAGCCGTGCGGTTGTCGCCGCATAGGTCAGACCGAGATGTCCATGGCCCGTGGCGTAGAAGACGCCGTGATGCTTTGCCGAGGGGCCGATGATCGGCACGGTATCGGGAAGCGCCGGCCGGTGACCCATCCACTCCGTAGCCTCATCCGCCCGAAGACCCGGCAGGGCCTCCTTTGCGCGCTTGACGAGCACCTTTGCCCGCCGATAGTCCGGCGCAGCGTCGAGACCCGCCATTTCCACCGTACCGCCGACGCGAATCCCGCCGGCCGTCGGCGTGACCATGAAGGCGCGTGCCGGCCAGATGATCGAATGGCGCATTGAGATCCCCGGCGTCATGATCTGGGTGTGATAGCCACGCTCCGTTTCGAGCGGGATGGGTTCGCCCAACTTGCGCGACAGCCGCGCGGTGTAGGCTCCGGTGCAGAGCACGATCTGCGAAGCGTCGATCGCGCGTCCGTCCTTAAGGCGGACAGCCTTGCCTTCGCCTGCAAGATCGAAACCGACGACATTGCCCTGCTCAAGCTTTCCGCCCAGGGAAAGGAAGTTCTCGCAGAGTTTTGCAACGAGCTGATAGGGATCCCGGATGGAGCGGTTGTCAGGGAAAAGGACAGCCTTGGCGATCTTCGTTGTCAGCGCGGGTTCAAGGTCGCGAATTGTATCGCCGCCGAGGATCTCGTGGCGGAGGCCGAAGCGCTCCAAGACGTCGATATGCTCCTTGTCCGCCTTGAACTCCGCTTCGTCCGCATAGAGACTGAGACATCCCTCCTGCGTCAGCATATCGGAAAGTCCGGTTGCCTTCAGGAGGTCGCGAAGATCGTCGTGAACGCGATGGCACAACGCTGCCCCCGCCGCTTCCAGTTCTCTCACGCGCGAAGGCCGGCTGGCCTCCAGAAACCGCAGGAACCAGGGCATGAGCTTTGGCAAATAGGAGGGCCGTATACGCACGGGTCCCTCCGGATCGAGCAGCCAGTTCGGCATCTGTGCCCAAATCGAGGGCCGGGATGCCGGCATGAATTCCGTGACCGCGATGCTTGCCATGTTGCCGTAGGACGCGCCTCTTCCTGGCGCGTCCCTGTCGATCAAGACGACGCTCGATCCGCGACGCTGCAGTTCGAAGGCAATGGAGACACCGATGATACCGGCGCCAACGACGGCAATGGGAGACACGACATACCTCAAGGAAAGCGAAATGTATGGGGAGGCGTTTTGCGCCTCCCTTTCAGGCTTACCAATTCAAGATCGGCGCCATCGCCGCCTTGAATTCGACCTTTTCCTCTTCGGTCAAAGATCCCAGAGGAGCACGGCAGTCGCCTACCGGCGTGCCCTGGAGTTCGCAGCCATACTTGATCTTCTGCACGAATTTGCCGCTCTCCAGGATGTTCATCGCGCGGTAGAGAACGGTCATCTGCTCGCGTGCCTTGTCGAGATCGCCGGAGCGGAACGTGCGGTCCAGATCGCAGCAAGCCTTCGCCATGCAGTTGGCCGGTCCGCAAATCCAGGAATCGGCTCCCCAGAACATGAAGTCGAGCGCGATGTCGTCCGAACCCGAAACGAGGTCGATGCGGCCCTTGTAGCGGGCATGGATGTCGACGGCGCGCTGAAGGATGCCAGAGCTTTCCTTGATACCGATCACGCGCGGGTGGTCGGCCAGCGCATCCATCAGCTCAAAGGAAATCTCGACGCCATCCTTCGGTGGGTAGTTGTAGAGGATGAGGCTGACATCGACGGCGTCGAGAACGGCGCGATAGTGGCTGAGCAGCTCAGCCTGGGTCGGGCGGGTGTAGAAAGGCGTCGCCAACAGCACGATATCGTAGCCGATCTCCTTGGCGCGCGCCGTATTTTCTATCACTTCGCGGGTCGCTGGCGCATTGGTGCCGGCAATCAGGATTTCATCGTCCTTGGCGAAATCCTTGACGAACCTCAGCACGTCCTCCCGCTCTTCGTTCGACATGGAGAAATATTCGCCCGTCGAACCGCAGGGTACCCAGCCGGTTGCACCCGCCTCCCGAAGGCTCAGCATGTGTTTTTCAAGAGCCTTGAAATCGATCTTGTTGTTCACGTCGAAGGGGGTGACAAGGGCCGGCATCACGCCTTTGAGTTTCATAGGATGTCTCCTTTTGGAATGTTGAATTGCCGTCAAATGGCTAGTTTTTTCAGGAACCGCTGCTCGATGAGCGTGACGGCACGGGTGAGCGGAAACGCAATCGCGAAATAGATCAGCGCCACGATCGTCAGAACCTCGACAGGACGTGCCGTGTTATTGGAAATGTTCTGGCCGACGAACATCAGGTCGGCCATACCGACAGCCGAAACCAATGCGCTCTCCTTGAAGAGGCTGACGCAATTCGACAGCAGCGTCGGGACGGCGCGCAGCACCGCCTGGGGCAGGATGACACTCGTAACCTGGACGCGGCGTGGCAGCCCGAGTGCGACGCAGGCATCGAGCTGCTCCGGCCCGATCGATTTCAGGGAGGCGCGGAAAGTCTCGCTGGTGATCGCACCCATATAGAGGGTCAGTGCGATGACGCCGGAAGCAAGATTGGAAAGCTCGACGCCGAGGATCAGCGGCAGGCAGAAGAAGATCCAGAAGAGCTGGATGAGCACAGGGGTGCCGCGGAAGAACTCGACATAGACGCTGGAAATGCCGCGCAGCACCGAGCTGCGCGACGTTCGGGCAAGGCCGACGAGGAAGCCGAGCGTGCAGCCGAGAACAACGCAGATCAGCGTGAGCTTGACGGTGGTCCAGAGACCGAGCGCGAGCGCATTCTGGAAGCGAAGGACGATCGAGAAGTCGAGAGCCATGGTCTTGTCCTCAGCCCGTTACCAGTTGGCGACGGCGTTCCAGGAAACCGACGATTTGGGCAACCGGGAAGGAGACCGCGAAGTAGACGAGCGCGACAATTGTGAAGGTTTCAATTGGCCGGTACGTCTCCGTCGCAAGCGTCTTGGCCTCGTACATGAGATCTTGCACGGCCACGATCGCGACCAGAGCGCTTTGCTGGAAACTGCCAATGCCGTTGGTCAGAAGTACGGGAATTGAGGCTCGAATTGCTGTCGGCAGCACGATATAGAGAGTGCGCTGCAGCGGATTGAGACCAAGCGCGATGCCAGCATCGAGTTGCTCGCGCGGCACGCCCTGGATTGCGGCGCGATAGGCTTCCGCGTTGAAGGCCATCAGATTGAGGCCGAGCGCCAGGATGCCCATCGTCATCGAGCCGAGGAAGACGTTGAAGAGCATCGGCACGCAGTAGAAGAACCAGACGATCTGAACGATTGCCGGCGTGCAGCGGAAGAATTCCACGAAAAGCATCGCCGGCACCCGAATGTCGGCTATGCGGCTCATGATCATAAGAGCGAGTGGAAACCCGAGGATGATGCCTATGAGGTTGGCGGCGGCTGTCAGTTGCAGGGTAACGATCAGGCCATCAAGCAGCGGGCCGTAGGAGACTGACTGGAAGTCGAATGTATAGTTCATCTTCGCCCCCTAGTGCCGGATATGGAAAACGCGGTCGATGAACTCGCGGGTGCGCTCTTCCTTCGGCGAGCCGAGCACCTGCTCCGGAGGGCCATCCTCGACAACCACGCCGCCCGCACAGAAGATGACGCGCGAGGCGATGTTCTTCGCGAACCACATGTCGTGGGTGACGATCATCATCGGCATGTCTTGGGCGGCTAGCTGTAAGATGACCTGTTCGACCTCGGCGACGAGTTCTGGATCAAGAGCCGACGTCACCTCGTCGAACAGCATCAGCTTCGGATCGAGCATCAGGGCGCGAGCGATCGCCACACGTTGTTTCTGTCCGCCTGAAAGCTGCGCCGGATAAGCACTCGCCTTTGCGCCAAGGCCAAAGCGTTCGAGAAGCGCCTGGGCGCGCTTGGTCGCACCTGTCCTGTTTTCACCCCTCACCTTGCATGGCGCAAGAACCAGATTTTGAATGACGCTCAGGTGAGGAAAAAGCGTGTAGTGCTGGAACACCATGCCGATCGAGCGGCGCACTTCGGTATCGATAATTGTCTTCCTGTCGACGCTCTCGGACGAGATATAGGGGTTTCCACCGAAAGTGATCGATCCGCTGTCGATCTTCTCGAGCCCCATCATCACGCGCAGAAGAGTGCTCTTGCCGCCGCCGCTTGGGCCGATGACGACGACCCGTTCGCCGGTCTTCATTTCGATATCCACACCCTTGAGGACCTGAATATTGGGTCCGTAGCCCTTGTGAAGGGACTGGATCTTGACAAGAGGAGTACTGCTGCATGTGGTCATGACGGATCTCCGGCTTAAAACAGAAAATGAAAGAGGGCCGAGCAGAGCGCGCCGTGCCCGGCCCTTGGCATCACTGCGCTGCCTTGAGCACCTCATCGACCGCCTTGCGGATCAGTTCGTCCACGTGGCCGGTCGCGACCTTTTCCTCGAGGAATATGTTCACCACTTCCACATCGGCTGCCGACAACTGGTATGGTAGGCCGAATGCGACACCCTGCTTCGCCAGCGCCGGTGTCGGATTGAGAGCAATCGCCCAGTCAGGATTGGACTGCGTGAAGAGCTGGTTCGTATCTGAAGCGTCGACCAGGATGTCGGCGCGTCTGGAAACGACCGCCAAACGCGTCTCGTCATTGCCTGGCAGCCGCAGGACAGTAGCGTTCTTCACGGCAGCTGTTATTGCCTTGTCCTGGGCGGTGCCCGACATGACTGCCAGCGTCACGTCCTTCTTGTCGATGTCCGCAACCGAGGTAGCGCCCGCCGGAACCTTCGGGTTGTCCTTATTGTAGGCAAGCGAGATCTGGTACTCCATGGCAGGAACTGAGAACTGAACGGCCATGGCACGCGCCGGCGTCCTGTTCAGCGCCAGCGAGACGTCCCACTTTCCAGCCTGCAGGCCCGCGACGATGTTGTCCCAGGTCGTATCGACGAATTCCGGCTTGACCTTCAGAGCTTCGGCGAATTCGCGGCAGAGATCAGCGAAGAAACCCGAGTATTCGCCGGTAGCAGGATCTCGCATGACGTAGGGCGGAGCAACCGCCGCGCCGCAGCGAACCACACCCGCCTTCTGCACGCCCTGCCAGTAGCCTTCGGCGGCCTGGGCAGAAACGGGGGCGGTTGAAAGGCCAGCAATCAGGGCAAGTGCAGGCAGCGCCCGCAATACGGGCGAAAGCATCTTCGAAACCATCGTCATTTCCTCTTTTTGTGATGCGCGATCCGCGCGGTTCCTCTCGTCGGCTTGTAAGCCGATCTTGTCTTTGTGTCGTCTCTGTGTCGACACTGTAAATAATGTCGGCTGAGTGTCGACAAAGTCAAGGGGAAATTTTACATTGTCACCGCACGGCCATTCTGGCCTTATGCGTTCGGGCAACGTGAAAGGGACGTAAGTGTCTGACGAAGCAGAAACCAAGCGAGCCAAAGGCACGGGCTGGAAAAACGTCTATGAGACGCTGAGAAACGAGATCCTGGCGCTCACGCTTGCGCCTGGTCAGCTCCTCGACGAGAGCACGCTCGCCGAAAGGTTTGACATGTCCCGTTCGCCGGTTCGCGAAGCCTTGATTAGGCTCGCGGGCGAGGATCTCGTCGTCACCCTGTCAAACCGCAGCACGATCGTCGCACCAATCGAGGTCGCAACCTTCCCGAAATATGTCGAGGCGCTGGACATAGCCCAGCGCATGAACACCCGACTGGCTGCGGAACTGCGCACCGAGGCAGACCTGAAGGCCATCGCCAAGCGGCAGAAGGAATTCGAAGCCGCCGTGAAAATCGGCGATCACCTCAAGATGTCCGAGGCCAACAAGCAGTTCCATATGGCGATCGCCCATGCCGGCAAGAACGGCTATCTCGCCTCGTTCTACGAGCGCTTGCTCAATCAAGGCCAGCGCATGCTGCATCTTCACTTCGACTATCTGGAGCGTACGCATGAGGGGTATCTTCTCACTGACGAGCACGATCTGATGCTGGAGGCGATCAGGGCGAAGAATGTCGATCTCGCCGATGAACTGGCTCATGCCCACACGCGCCAGTTCCAACAGAATTTCATCGACTTCATGCGCGAGAACTACACGACCGATGTCTCGCTCGCGCGGCGCAAGGCAGCCGAATAAATGCGTATCGGTTTCGTCGGCACAGGTGCCATCACCGAGGCGATGGTAACAGGTATCTTGTCCGGGACGCCATTGGCACGCGATGTCTTGGTCTCGCCTCGCAATGCCGAGGTTGCGGACCGATTGGCGAGAATGTTTCCGGCGGTGCGAATTGCTGCGGACAACCAGGACGTCGCAGACGCTTGCGACATCCTCGTTCTCGCCATCCGGCCGCAGGTCGCCGAAGAGGTTGTAAAGTCACTTCGCTTCGCGCCTGGCCAGACAGTCGTCAGCGTGATTGCTGCAACCGATCGCGACAGGCTGCAAGAGTGGATCGGCCAGGAGGTTGACCTCACCCAGGCAATACCGCTGCCCTTCGTTGCCAACCGCGAAGGTGTGACCGCGATATACCCACCGAATTTTGAAGTCGCATCGCTGTTCGCCAGCCTGGGAACAACCGTTCAGTGCGCGACGCGAGAAGAATATGACCTTCTCGCCGTCGCGAGCGCAATGATGGCGACATACTTCGGCATCATGGACCGGACAACGAACTGGCTTGCTGCGAAGGGGTTGCCAGACAATTCCGCGAGAGACTATCTCGCTGCACTTTTTGCCAGCCTCTCACAAACCGTGCTGCGATCGAACGGCACATCTCTCAAGGAGTTGAGCGGTGAATTTGCGACCAAAGGCGGGCTCAACGAACAGGTTCTTGTCGACTTTGAACGCAACGGCGGCGTTACCGCATTGACCGACGCGCTTGAAGCCGTTCTCCGGCGCATCAAGGAATAGCCAACGCGTCCCCGCTTCCAAGAGCTTGGAGAGCGATGGATCAGATCAACAACCCGAACACCCCTCCCACGCGGGTGGCGGCCGGTACCTTGGAAAGGTGACATGGACAACGGGAAGGTTTTCCAAGCAGCCGATCAGTGGAGACTCGACATCCGTAGCCGCCATCGCCACCTGGTTGTCCGAAGCAGGCAGCCCGCTTGGCACTGTGCCGGGAGGTAAGCTGGTTCGTCGATCACAACGCCGCGCAGAGTTGGTGAGTGCCCGCCGCGCCCACCAGCGCGGCCGGCCGGCCGGCGGTCACACGGAGTTGCGGGATCATCGTGCGTACTGTGCTGATCACCGCCACTGCAGATCGCCAACGATCTAGTTCCGCCCCCACCCCATGCGCGATCATCAGATTGAACAATCGGAGATGGTTCCGCCCTTCATTGGGATCTCGCCACTCGAAGACTTTCTTCTGTCAGACCGTTTGACAACAACAGGTTATTGCCGGATCGTCGGCGGTTAGCTGTGAAATGCCAGCAGTTGTGGCGCAGCGTTGTCTGCGTGACGATGCCCGCTCGATTGGGCAGTCTCGTCGAGCGCCCTTGAGGCCAAGCACAGTCCTGAAGCAACCCGGGAGGATAACGTGAGCGACCATGTCTATAAAAAGGTGGAACTTATCGGTAGTTCGAAGGTCTCGCTGACCGAGGCGATCGAGACAGCGATTTCGCGAGCTTCGAAAACCATGAGAAACCTTGAATGGTTCGAAGTGGATCAGATCCGCGGGCACATCAAGGACGGCACGGTGGCGCACTATCAGGTGGTCATGAAGGTTGGATTTCGGATCGACGATTGATGCGCTGAGCCGATTGTCTGTTGCTACCCCAAGAGCTGGGTCGAAGCCTGGCTCCTTGGATGATGCGCGAGCGGTTTACCCGGCCGGACATTCCGATCCGGCCCTGCAACCAACAGTTCATCGGCATTCTGAGGGGCCTCTTGAATAATAATCAGACGAATGCTCGACCAGAGTAGCCGCCGCGATCAAGCGGCTCTTCGCAGCTCAGAGCACGGCGACAGCGAAAAACGCTGCTTCCGCTCGATATTGCAGGTTTGCTGGACAAGCCATAGCGTAGGGAAATGGCGACATCGAAACTGACGGCCTATCGCAAGAAGAGGGACTTTTCGAAGACGCAAGAGCCGGTTGGAAGTCTTGCCGGCGGCGGCAATCGTTTTGTTGTGCACAAGCATCATGCCACCGCAGATCACTACGATCTGCGGCTGCAGATCGGCGGCGTACTGAAGAGTTGGGCCGTCCCGAAGGGGCCTTCGCTCAATCCGGCGGACAAGCGGCTGGCGGTCGAGACCGAGGATCATCCGCTCGAATATATCGACTTCGAGGGCGTGATCCCCGAAGGCGAATACGGCGCCGGTCCGATGATCGTCTGGGATACCGGCGTCTGGGCACCGATGGACGATGTCGACAAAAGCTTGAAGGCAGGCGCCTTCAAGTTCCGGCTTGCCGGCGAAAAACTCAATGGCGGCTGGATGCTGGCACGGCTGAAGCCCAAGCCGGGGTACGATGACCAGCGCAACTGGCTCCTGTTCAAGGAGCATGATCTTGCCTCAAGCGACACCATCGATATTCTCGCGGCGCGCCCGGAAAGCGTCAAGTCAGGCCGGCGGATCGAGGAGTTCGCGGAGAAGCCAAAGCCCGCGATCCGGCCGGCAAAGCCCAATCCCGGCGTGCTTCCTGGCGCGGTGAAAGGCGCCCTGCCAGCGCGCATCGAACCACAACTTGCGACACAGGCGGCTATACCGCCCGGCCGCGCCGAACAACGTGAGATTTGGCTGCACGAGATCAAGTTCGACGGCTACCGGACGATGGCGCACGTGTCCGCAGGTGCCGTGCATCTGATCACCCGCGGCGGACTGGATTGGACGAAGCGCTATGGCGACCTGCCGGAGGCTTTTCGGCGGCTGCCGTGCCGCGATGCCGTCATCGACGGCGAAATCGTCGTGCTGGACGACAAGGGGATCAGCAGGTTCGCGCTGCTTCAGGACGCACTCGCAAATGGCGCAGGCAACAGGCTTGTGTTCTATGCCTTCGATCTTCCTCATCTCGACGGCTGGAACCTTATCAATGTTCCGCTCGAGAAGCGGAAGGCCCTGCTGGCACAGCTGCTCAAGGGGCACATATCCAGCCACTCCGCCATTCAGCTGAGTGATCATGTCGTTGGCGATGGGCGTGCACTCTACGAACAGGCTTCGGAAATGGGGCTCGAAGGCATCGTATCGAAGCGCGCATCGGCTCCCTACCACAGCGGCCGGTCGAAAACCTGGGTGAAGACCAAGGCGCTGATGACCGGTGACTTCGTGATTGCCGGATACACCATCTCCGAGGCCGCGGGCGGCCTTGCTGCGCTTGCGCTCGGCGAATGGGTGGACGGCGAACTGGAATACCGCGGGAAGGTTGGAACCGGCTTCGACGCGGGAATGCTCAAGCAGTTGTTTGCGCGGTTGGAGCCGATGCGTGCTGGCGCAACGAAGCTTGAGGGCGCGCCAAAAGACGTCATGTGGGTCCGGCCGGTGCTCTCGGCGCACATTCACTATTCCAACCGGACCGCCGACGATGCGCTCCGCCACGCGGTCTTCAAGGGGCTTCGCGATGTCGAGCTCTCCACCCCAGTTTCCTCCCGGCAAGAACGGTTGATCTCGGACGCCGATCTCGCAAGCATCTCCGTTACCAACCCGACGCGCCGACTGTTCGGCAAATCCGGCCCGACCAAGCTCGATATTGCAGTCTACTATGCCCTGGTCGGCGATTTCATGCTGCCGCATATTCTCGGCCGCCCGGTGTCGCTTTTCCGCTGCCCGACGGGAAAGTCCCAGGACTGTTTCTTCCAGCGCCATCCCTTTACTGGCATGCCACCCTCGATGGCGACATTCGAGTTCGCCAATTCCGAAGGCGAAACGAAATCCTACCTCTCGGTAGAAGACGCAAGAGGGTTTCTAGCACTGGCCCAATTCGGCGTGGTCGAATTCCACACCTGGGGGACAACTCGAAAGCAGCTGGAAAAACCTGACCGCATCGTCTTCGACCTCGATCCCGGCGAGGGCATTGGCTGGCGAGAGGTGGTCGAGGCGGCTGTCCACATCCGCGGTGAACTCGAGGCAATTGGCCTTCTCCCGTTCGTCAAGACATCCGGCGGCAAGGGTATCCATGTGGTCGTGCCAGTCACGCCGAAGCTCCCCTGGAAGAAAGTGCATCCGGCGACAAGCGCCATTGCCGCTCGCCTGGCAGCGACTGCTCCGCAGACGTTCACCACAACTATGGGCAAGGATAATCGGATACGGCGAATTTTCATCGACTTTCATCGCAACGCCCGCGGGCACACGTCTGCCGCTCCCTATTCGCTTCGCGCACGTACCAATCTGCCGGCATCGACCCCCGTGAGCTGGACCGACCTTGAAGCTATCGACGCTCCGGAGGATTTGAACTATTCTTCCTTGCCGGGCCTCTTGGCCACTTCCGGCGATCCCTGGGCCGATATCGACGAATTTGCCAGGGACTTGCCGTTGTTGTCCCAGGCTGGAAAGTAATCGTGTTGCCGCTTAGGAGATGATCATGGCGCCCAGGGCAAGTTGGAAAGGTTACCTCAAACTCAGTCTCGTGAGCTGCCCGGTCCGGCTGTATCCCGCCACCAGTTCGAGCGAGCGCATCAGCTTCAATCAGCTTCACAAGGATACTCATAACCGGATCAACATGAAGCCGGTCGACCCGGAACTTGGTCTGATCGAACGGTCCGACCTGGTGAAAGGCTACGAGTACGAGGACAAGAAATACATCATCATCGAGGACGCCGATCTTGAGAGCGTCAGGATTGAATCCAACCACACAATGAACATCGAGGCCTTTGTTGACGAAGGGGCGGTCGACGTCATCTACCAGGATGCTCCCTATTATCTGGCGCCGGATGGGGCGATGGCCGAGGAAACGTTTGTCGTGCTCCGTGAAGCGTTGCGAAAATCCGGCAAGCTGGCGATCGCGCGTCTGGTGCTGTCCAGCCGCGAGCGAGTGATCACTATTGGCGCGCGCGAGACCGGCATGTTCGTCTGCACGCTGAGAAATCCCAGCGAGGTGCGCGGAACGGCCGAATATTTCGGCAATATCCCGGTCGGAAACCCCGATCCCGAGATGCTTCAACTCGCCGAAGCGCTCATCCAGCAGAAGCTGACCACCTTCGATCCCAGGAATTACGAGGATCGCTATGAGGAGGCGCTGATGAAAATGATCCGCGAGAAGCTCAAGGGTCACAAGCCGATCATTGCGGCAGCTCCGGAGCGCGGTAATGTCATCAACCTCATGGACGCGCTGAAGGCGAGCCTTTCGCAATCGAAGCCACCGGCCAAGAGCAAGAGCAAGTCGGAGCCAGCCGCCAAGCCGGCGGCGAAGGTTGTCGCTTCGGCAACGGCCAAGCCGACTGCCAAGAAGAAAATCTGATGGGGGTTTCTGGCCAGACATTTGGCATCGTGGGCGCTCTGGCCGCATTCCCCCAACGGCTGGCGGCGCGGGAGGTCGAACGGCAGCACGGGCATTTGAGACGCGGTGTGACGCGCCGAACCTCGCATCTGGTCTTCGGCAGAGGTTTGCTGACAAAGGCAAGTGAAGCCGAGATCGAAGCGCGGTTCGACATGGAGGCCAGCCACGGCAGGTGTTTCCTCAGCGAGAACGGATTTCTTCGATTGCTGGGTTTGATGACATCCCCGGCAGCATCCGCCCTGACACGGCAGGCTTTGATCGACCAATCCCGACTGTCTCCACGGAGCTTTGATTTTCTTTCCCTATTCGATGCTTTCGAGCACGACGCGGAGCCCTACTCCTTCCGTGATCTGATCCTCGCCAGGAAGTACGCTGGCCTGATCACCAGCGGCGCTACCTGGTGTGCGATCGCAAGGTCGGTGTGCCGCTCCCGTTCGGTGGCCTCACTCACCGCGCTGTCGCTCCACCACGAGGGCTCCGATACGATTTATGTCCGCGATGCCGAAGGTTTGAGCGAACTCGACGGCCAATTGCTATTCGATCTGGGAGCGCCCGACGACGCCGAGCTTGAAGACCTCTTCTCTCGGGCCGAGGCTGCCGAAGAGGACAGTCTGTACGACGAGGCTGCCGCCTTCTATCAACGTTGCCTTGCCATCGATCCCACCGACTCCGTCGCGGCGTTCAATCGCGCAAATTGCCTCAAGGCGGGTGGCCGGCCGCTGGAGGCTGCGCATGATTATGCGCGCGCGATCAAGCTCGACCCGACCTTCGTCGAGGCATGGTTCAACCTCGCCGGGCTTATGGGCGATCGCGGGCGGACGGATGCTGCTCGCAGGCACCTGCAAAAGGCGATCGAACTCGACGGCGACTATGAGGATGCCATCTTCAATCTGGCGAAACTTGAATTCGATGCCGGCAATCTCGGCGAGGCGCGACGCCGGTGGGCGCGCTATCTCGAACTCGACAACGATTCCGAATGGGCACGAACAGCCGCTCGCGGTGTGCAGTTCGTCGACCTCCAGTTCATCGCAAAAACGGCTGGTTGAGATGGGCGAACGCTTTCTGTTCGACGGGCCGGACGATGCCGCCATCACGATCCTGCTTGCACACGGCGCCGGCGCGCCGATGGATTCCGCGTCGATGAGCGCAGCCGCCAAAGCTCTTGCCGAGGCCGGCTTTCGCATCGCCCGTTTCGAGTTCGGTTACATGGCGGCCCGCCGCACATCGGAGGGCCGCAAGCCACCACCCTGGGCCGAGACGCTTAATCCGGAGTATAACGCCGCCGTCGCTGAACTTGCCGCAGACGGCCGCCTCATTATCGGCGGCAAGTCGATGGGCGGACGGGTTGCCAGCATGGTTGCTGACGATCTTTACTCGGCGGGGAAAATCACCGGGCTTCTTTGCCTCGGCTACCCTTTTCACCCTCCCGGCAAGCCAGAACAACTCCGTACAAGGCATCTCGCCGGGCTGACGACGCCGACATTGATCTGCCAGGGAACGCGTGACGAGTTCGGCACCCAGCAGGAAGTTCAGGGCTATACACTCTCGGACAAAATCGAAATTCTCTGGCTTGACGACGGCGACCATGACCTCAAACCTCGCAAGAGCATCTCCGGTTTCTCGGCCGCCGATCACCTGACGACCATGGCCGAGGCGGTGGCGGCGTGGGCCGGCAAGCTGGCGCGCTGACGATGCGACCCGCATGAAGATCGCGACCTTCAACATCAATGGCGTCAACCGGAGGCTCGACAATCTACTGGCTTGGTTGAACGCATCCAGGCCCGATGTCGTCTGCCTCCAAGAGCTTAAGGCAACGGACGGCCAGTTCCCCAAGGCGGCGATCGAGGCCGCCGGCTACGGCGCGGTCTGGCGTGGACAGTCAGGCTGGAACGGGGTTGCGATCTTGGCGCGGGACGGCGAACCGATCATGACCCGCGCCGAGCTACCCGGCGATCCGTCCGATACACAGGGCCGTTACATCGAGGCGGCGGTCAACGGCATCCTGATCGCTTCGCTCTATGCACCCAACGGAAATCCGCAGCCCGGCCCGAAATTCGACTACAAACTTGCCTGGCACGACCGCCTCGCTCTGCATGCTGCGGAGCTGTTTGCGACGGGTCTGCCGGTGGTGCTTGCCGGAGATTACAACGTCGTTCCGGAACCACGGGACATCTATCCCACCCATTCTTACGATGACAACGCCCTCATTCAGCCCGAGAGCCGCGCCGCGTTCCAGCGCCTTCTCGATCAGGGCTGGCTCGACGCGCTTCGTAAAATCCTGCCCGAGGGAGCGATCTATACGTTCTGGGACTATCGCCGGAACCGATGGCAGCGCGACGCCGGCCTGCGTCTCGATCACATCCTCTTGAGCACGAAACTGAAGCGCCGGCTGGGCGGCGCGGGCATTGACCGGTATATCCGAGGGATGGAGGGTGCTAGCGACCATGCACCCACATGGATCACGTTGCGGAACTAAAGCGGGCAATATCACATTGTTTTTGGCTTAGTCTCGCTCGTGAAGAATGCACACTTATTTCACCAGAATTGCCGCGACACGCAACCCGTTCCGGTGATCGGCGGTGCCGATGGCCGCCAGATTGACGTATCCATAGGCGACGGCATCGTCCTGCCGGCGGGACGGGACATCGCCGGACCAGGGCGGGTCCGGACTTTCTGGTCGTCGGCGCTTAGCCGCCGAACCAGGAGGCGGATATCAAGACCGACGCCGCAGATCAGGCGGATTTACAGACCATCCGAGCGGCCCCTTTGCCCGCTGCCCGCCCGATCGAAGGCAACACGGGCGTCGCATGAGTCAGGCGAGCACCGCCCTCGGTTCGAGATGACCCTCCAGGCCGAACACGCCAAATTCGCGACCTATCCCCGATTGCTTGAAGCCGCCGAACGGAGCCAGAGGCTCGTGCGGCGCTCCGTTGATCACCACACTGCCGGTCTCGAGTTGAGCCGCAAAGGCCCGGGCGCGGTCGAGGTTTGACGACAGCACGTAAGATTGCAATCCGTAGCTCGTATCATTGGCGATCGCGACGGCCTCGGCTTCATCCTCATAGGGAATGACGCAGAGGACGGGGCCGAAGATTTCCTCGCGGGCGATGCGCATGTCATTGGTGACGTCGGTAAAAATCGTCGGGCGAATGAACCAGCCGTGGTCCAATCCGTCCGGACGCCCCTCGCCGCCGGTGAGCAGCGTTGCGCCCTCTTCCAGCCCCAGGTGGAGGTAGCCCTGCACGCGATCATACTGTTTTTGGCTGACCAGCGGACCGATCCTAACTTCTGGATCCGAGGGGTGCCCGACCTTGATCGCGTCGACCGCTGCCTTCAGATGCTCAAGAATTTCGTCAAGACGGCCCTTCGGGGCCAGAATGCGGGTGCCGGCGATACAGGCCTGGCCGCTATTGGCAAAACCCATCATCAATGCGGTCGGAATCGCCGAAGAGAGATCGGCATCGTCCAAAATGACGTTCGGACCTTTCCCGCCCAGTTCCAGCGTCACGCGCTTCATCGTTTCCGCGCCCGCGCGCAGGATAGCGCGGCCGACCGCGGTCGATCCGGTGAAGGTTATTTTCGCCACGTCGGGGTGGGAACTGAATTCGGCGCCCACGACGTCGCCACGGCCATTGACAATATTAAAGACGCCCGCGGGCAGGCCGGCCTCATGCAGGCATTCCGTGATCAGCTGCGTCTGGATGGCGCTCAGCTCGCTGGGCTTGATGACGATCGTGCAACCGGCGGCAATCGCTGTTGCCAGCTTGCCGCAGATGAAACCGTAATTGCTGTTCCAAGGTGTGATCGCGGCGACCACACCGAGCGGCTGCATCGTCACTTCCGCGCGGCCGATTGTGCGTGAGAATTCATAATTCTCAAGCGTCTTTGCCATGTCGAGGAAGATCGAGGCCGCGTAGGGGACGGCAAAGCAGAGGAAGTACTGCGGCGCTCCATATTCCTCGGCCATTGCGGCCTCCAGCTCATCGGAGCGCGCGGACACGGCGGCACTGAGCCGCTTCAGCATTGCGATACGCTCTGCCTTGCTGGTTCGCGAGAAGGCTGGAAATGCCCGTTTGGCGGCGGCAATGGCCGCGCGGGCGTCGGTCTCATCGCCAAGACGGACCTCGCCGATCTTCCGTTCGGTGGCCGGGTTGAACAGGTCGGCGAACTCCTCGCCGTGCGGGGTGACGAAGGTACCGTTGATGTAGATCTTGTCGATCGTGCGCATGACGCTCTCCACTGCTTTTGACGGAGAGGTATATGGCGGTTTCCTATTGATCTGATAAGCTCATCAAAATAATGCAGTCTGATGCGAATTCCGGGACAATGATCAACGGCAACCTGATAGAACTGGAGTTCACCGTTGCCGTTGCGCGGCATGGTGGCTTCCGCGCGGCGGCCCGCGAACTCGGCGTATCCTCGTCCGCGATCAGCCAC
This sequence comes from Pararhizobium sp. A13, assembly GCF_040126305.1. Taxonomy (NCBI): domain Bacteria; kingdom Pseudomonadati; phylum Pseudomonadota; class Alphaproteobacteria; order Hyphomicrobiales; family Rhizobiaceae; genus Pararhizobium; species Pararhizobium sp. A13. The sequence continues at coordinate 270,460 of NZ_CP149512.1, forward strand.
TCGATCGCTGCGTTGGAGGCCCGCCTCGGTGTGCGTCTGTTCAACCGGACCACGCGCAGCGTTTCCTTGTCGTCGGCCGGCGAACAGTTTGTCGCGGAGATCATGCCCGCCCTTTCCACAATCCGCACAGCCATCGAAGGTGTGGACGAACACCGCTTGGAACCATCGGGCACGCTGCGCCTGAACACCTCGCTCGGCGCGGCGCGCATGATTCTCGAGCCGCTTATTCTGGAATATCTGCACCGCTATCCACGAATGAAGGTCGAATTGGTGACCGAGGACGCGCTAATCGATATCGTCGCCCAAGGCTTCGACGCCGGCGTGCGGATCGTCGAAGCCGTGCCGCCGGACATGATCGCCATACCGATCAGCGAGACGATCCGCTCCATCATCGTCGGGGCCCCGTCGTACTTCGATCGGTATCCGCGGCCAGGGGCGCCGGGCGACTTGATGGCGCATAACTGCATCCGGATGAGGATGGCGAGTGGAACCATCTACCGCTGGGAGTTCGAAGGGCACGGGGAAAGCCTGACGGTCGATGTTCCGGGAAACCTGACGCTCGACGAGAGCGACCTGATGCTGCGTGCCGCCCGAGAGGGCGCGGGCCTTACCTACCTGGCGGAAAGTTTGGTTGCCGACGATGTCGCCGCGGGGCGTCTCATCCAGGTTCTCGACGACTGGACGCCGCCCTATCCGGGACTTTGCCTCTACTACCCCGGCCGGCGGCATCTACCGGCAAAAATGCGCGCATTTGTTGATCTCATATACGAAACGCGCAAAGACCGTGGCGTTGAACGATTGAGGGCATGAATTGGAAACGACGCTCTATCTGCCGATCAAGCGCTTTCTCGAGGCTGCCGGCTACAGCGCCAAGGGCGAAATCGCCGGCTGCGACATCGTGGGCTTGAGTGCCGACGAACCGCCGGTCGTCGTCATTTGTGAACTGAAGCTCAGCTTCAATCTCGAACTCATCCTGCAGGCCGTCGATAGGGCAGCGGCCAGCGACGAAGTGTGGATTGCCGCCCGCGTTTCGACCAAGGGAAAGGGACGCGAAAGCGACCGCCGCTATCGCGACCTCTGCCGCCGGTTGGGCTTCGGCATGCTCGGTGTTGCCGACAATGGCATGGTGGACGTTATCGTCAGCCCGATCGCACTGATGCCGCGCAAGAATCTCCGCAAGCGATCGCGCCTCGTTGACGAGCACAAACGCCGCAAGGGAGACCCGGCCGTTGGTGGTAGCACCAGAGCGCCGATCATGACGGCCTATCGTCAGCAAGCGCTTGCCTGCGCGGCTGCCTTGCAGAACGGTCCGTTGCGTCCGAGGGACCTGAAGGCCATTGTGCCCACTGCGGCTAATATCTTGCGCGGCAATGTCTATGGCTGGTTCGAGCGCATCGACAGGGGCGTCTATAGTCTGACTGCCGCCGGCGGCGAAGCGTTGATGCGCTGGCCGCGGTCGCCATCGGCGGGCGACCTGGAAGTTGCGGCCGAATAGACCGGCGACGAGCGATAGGGCGTGGCGATTTCCGGAACGATCAGGCAGACGATGCCGCTTTCGTGGCGCATCAGGCCGCGAGCAAGATGATTGACGTGATAGCCAAGCGCCTCGGCCGCATCAGCACCTTCTGGCGCATATTCGGCGACACGCTGGCGCCTGGCGTGAACGTGCGCGAGACAGCGGAACGTGAAACGCCCGCCTTCTCCGCAACTTCCTGGGCACTGACGAACAGTTTCTGTGACAAGCCGGTCTCCGTCCTTGCCGCGCGCTTTGCATAATTTTGCAAGAACGTTCAAGCAATTGCTCTCCCCGCTTTGTGATCGTTTTATGAAGATTGGGATCAATGACGAGTCTGCTTCGAACGGAAATTGCACGCGATTGCAGACCGCTGCTATGGAGACGGCGTTGACGTCGAGGACTTTCCTGCGACAACCTCGAATACGAGGCAGACATCACCGCGGCGATCGGAAGGACCATATCGATGACATCGCAGGAATCCGGGCTCGGGGCGCGTTTCGCGCTGGCGCAGGCCATTAGCAGGGAAGCGGGCGCCGTCGCACTCGGCTATTTTAGCCAGCGCGAAACGCTGGTGGTCGAAACAAAGCGGGACCTGCAGGACGTCGTGTCAATTGCCGACCGCGAAGTGGAGAACCTGATCCGGGCTCGGGTCGTCGAGGTTCATGCCGATGACGGCTTCCTCGGAGAGGAATACGGTGTTGCCGCGGGGCATTCCGGTTACACCTGGGTGGTCGATCCGATCGACGGGACCAGCCCCTTTGTCAACGGCATGCCGAACTGGTGCGTTTCGATTGCGGTGCTCCATCAGGGCGAACCGGTGATCGGCGTCATCTGCGCGCCCTGCCATGACGAACTCTATGCCGGCGCCTCCGGCCAGGGTGCGACGCTAAACGGCAGAGTGCTGACCCTCGATCCCTCCCGCACCATCCGCAACGCTGTCACCGGTATCGGTGCGAACAACTACGTGACGCCGGCCTTCGTTGGAAAGACAGTCGAAAAGCTGCTTGAGGCAGGTGGCACTTTCATCCGCAACGGATCCGGTGCGCTGATGCTCGCCTATGTCGCCTCAGGACGCCTCGTCGGCTACTATGAACCCTACATGCACGCCTGGGACTGCCTTGCCGGCTATTGCCTCGTCAAGGAAGCCGGTGGTTGGGTTCACCCCTTCCCCGTCGAAGGCGAGCAACTGACCAAGGGTGCGCCGGTACTTGCCGCCGCGCCGGGTGCGATCGACGATCTGAAGGCAATCGCCGGGCTCTGAGCGGCTGCGGACCCGACAATCGGTCCAGGCGCGGGGCCGGTTTTCACACGCGCGTTCGACCGCGCCTGCGCTTTGGTCCACAAACGATGCAGCGGTCGTCAGGTTTTGGCGCACGCTGCCGCAAAGAACCCTTCCGGGCTTTCGACCTCGACAAGGCGCGCCTTGTCGATCAGCCAGAAACGATTGCCGACCGAGCGTACGAAGCTGCGGTCATGCGACACCAGGAAGCAGCTTGCCTGATGCGCCATCAGTTCGCCTTCCAGCGCCTCCTGAGCGTCGATATCGAGATGGTTCGTCGGCTCGTCGAGCAGATAGAAATTGGGGTTGGTCAGCCGCAGGACCAGCATACCGAGTCGCGCCTTCTGGCCGCCGGAAAGTTGGCTCACCGGCCGGGCCTGCAATTCCATCGTCATGCCGGCACCGGCAAGCAGCGTCCGTGCCCGCTGATCACCAATGTCGAACCGGCGAATGATTGTCTCCATAGGCGTATCGCTATCGCGAAGATCGGCCAGCGCCTGATCGCCGTAGCCAAGAACCAGCGAGGGCGTTGCTTTTATGCCCGCTTGCGTGATGTCCACATGATCGATTGCCCGGCGAAGCATGGCAACGAGGCGGGTCTTGCCGGCGCCGTTGGCTCCAAGCAACACAATTCGGTCACCCTGGCAGATGAACTGCTTACCGGTCCGGAAAAGCAGCGCGCCATCCGGTGTCTGAATGGTAGCATCGTCCAGCGTAATCAGAACCTTGGCATGCGTGCCGCGATTGCCGAGCTTGATCGCACCGGCAGAGCGTTCCAGATACGCCGGCTTTGCAGCCTCCTCCAGCTTTTCCGCCCGCTGCTTCAATTGCTTGGTCTTGACCACCAGAAGGTCGCTGCCAGAATTGATGCCAATATTGTTCAGCTTGGTTGCCTGCTTGCGAAGCTGCTCGGCTGTTTTCATGTCACGCTGATAGCGGCGCTCCTCAGAGGCATCGGTTTCGTCGAGCACAGCCCGCGCCCGGCTATAGGGCAGAGCGTAGATCTGCGATTGCACGGGGCGCAGAAACAGCGTCCGGTTCGTCACCGCATCGAGGAAAGCGCGGTCGTGGCTCGCGATAATCACCGGCACATCGCGCGGTAGCGTGCTCAGCCACGCCTCGAGCATCGCGATCTTGCCGAGATCGAGATGGTTGGTCGGTTCGTCCAGCATGAGCACATCCGGTTCGGTTACCCAGACGCGAGCGAGCATCGCAATCCTTTGCCAGCCGCCGCTCAACTGTTTCAACGGTCGCTCCCGAAGCGTCTCTGGAACCTCCAGCGATTCCAGCGCGACATCCACGCGCCAACTTTCGCTCGCCTGCTGATCGGTAGAAAGCGCATCCAGCACCGCGGCGTAGAAAGAAAGGTCGAGTGACGCTGCTGGGACGTTCTGCTCGACATAGCCGATCGTTAGTCCGCGCGCTTTTGCAATGTCGCCCTCACTCGCTTCCAGCATCCCAGCCATGCAGCGAAAAAGCGTCGATTTCCCGCGGCCGTTGGCCGCGATGAGGCCGATGCGATCGCCTGCGTTGACGACAAGATTGAGTTTGGAGAACAGCGGGGTGCCCAGCACGATGCCGAGATTGCGGATATTGATGAGGGTCATGATCGTTCTCTGGTCTTGCCGCGCGACCGTCCACCGAGGGCTCTCAGCCATTATCGATGCGGTGCGTCAGGTGCGGCGATTTGAAGAATGCAGGCGGCTCAAACCATCAGGCTCGGCGCGGCAATGTCACGAAGGGCAGACCAGAAAGCGGTTTTAAGAGAAACGGTCTCAGGTCAGCCCTGCAAACGCATTTGCAGGGCGTTGACGGGACCACGCTGGCGATGGTGCCGGAAACAAGTCTTCACTGCGCAGCCCTCCTTTCTCTGTGTCTAGACACAAGCGCATAGCATCGGGGTGACAAAATTGCAATCCTGGCTGGCGGTCGATCACTCCTGATCGAAGGCCGAAATGATGGGGCACGGACCACTTGAGGTGGCACCGCAGGCAATCGCGAGCCGGCGAAGCGAATCCCGCGCTGTCTGCAGTGCGGCGATCTTCGCATCGAGCGCCGCGATCCGTTCCGCGGCAAGGGTGCGGGCGCGTTCCCGGTCCTCGCTAGCGTCCAGTTCCAGCAATTCGCCGATCTGCTCGAGCGTGAAACCCGCCGACTGGGCCGAGCGAATGAACCGCAGGCGGCGGATATCCTCTTCGCCATAGCGCCGAACCCCGCCGGCGAGCCCGACGCCCCCGGTACGTTGCGGCGTGCCGATCAGCCCTCGCCGTTGGTAATAGCGGACTGTCTCGACGCCGACGCCGCCCTCGCGGGCGAGCCCGGCGATCGTTATGTTCCTCATCGCTTGACTCCGTACTATGGTACGGACCTTATACTCCTGGCAATCGATCGAACCAAGCGAAATGAGAGATTGCATAATGCTCGACAACGTATCCAAAACGGCCACCCTCTACCGCATGGTCATGGACAAACACACCTGCCCCTACGGCCTGAAGGCCAAGGATCTCCTGCAACGCGAAGGCTATCACGTGGACGACCGGTGGCTGACCACACGCGAGGAGACCGACGCATTCAAGGCCGAGCACAACATCAAGACCACGCCGCAGACCTTCATCAATGGCTCGCGCGTCGGCGGCTATGACGACCTGCGCCGGCATTTCGGAAAACCGGTTCGCGATCCGAAAGCCGTCACCTATCGCCCCGTCATCGCCGTATTTGCCGTCACCGCCCTGATGGCGCTGGCTGCAAGCTATGCTGCCTATGGCAGCGTTGTCACGGTGCGGGCGGCCGAGTGGTTCATCGCGTTCACGATGGCGGTGCTTGCCATTTTGAAGCTGCAGAATATCGAGGGTTTCTCGACGATGTTCCTCAACTACGACCTGCTCGCCAAGCGCTGGGTCCGCTACAGCTATGTCTATCCCTTCGCGGAAGCCGGAGCGGGGATCCTGATGATTGCCGGCGCCCTCAACTGGATATCGATTCCCGTCGCGCTGTTCATCGGCACGATCGGGGCCGTCTCGGTGTTCAAGGCGGTCTATATCGACAGGCGGGAACTGAAATGCGCCTGCGTCGGTGGCGACAGCAACGTACCGCTCGGTTTTGTGTCCTTGACCGAAAACCTGATGATGATCGCCATGGCGATCTGGATGCTGGCGGCTTTATTGTCCGGCAATGGCGCCGATCATGCCATGCCGGGAATGGGCGCGATTTAAGACTGTTGCCCAATCTAATGCCGGGTTGAGACACGTCCCATTCTGGCCAGCAGGATGACGGGCAGGATGCCGATGGCGACGATGGCGAGAGCTGCGATGGACGCCTCCTCATAGGTACCCCTCGCTGCCTCGCCGTAGAGATGCGTCGCGAAAGTCTCGACGTTCAGCGGGCGCAGCAGCAGGGTGGCGGGAAGCTCCTTGACGCAATCGACGAACACCAGCAAGGCGGCAGCCGTGATCGCCGCCTTCGACAACGGCAGGTGGACATATCGGAAGGTACCCGCCTTCGATTGGCCCAGGGTACGCGCCGCATGGTCGAAAGAGATGGGGATACGCGCCAGCCCCGCCTCTATGCCGCCGGCCGAGATGGCAAGAAACCGAACCGTATAGGCATAGAGCAGCGCTGCATTCGACCCCATGAAGAGCAACCCTGTTGAAATGCCGAACCAAGCGGTCGCTGTACGGTCCACGAAGCGGTCAAATGTCCCCAGAACGATCAGAATTCCGATCGCGACGACCGTACCGGGAGCGGCATAGCCGAGCGTCGAGAGGCGGTGAAACCAGGATGACGCGGCACCGGGACGCAGACGGCTAGCATAGGCGACAAGCAGGCCGAGAAGAACCGTTGTGACCGTCGCAAGGGCCGCCAGGCCTATGGTGTTGGCGCCCTCGACGAGGAACCGGGGCGAAAGCCCTGCAAACTCCACCCTTTTCCAGGCTTCGACGACAAGATAGGCCGCCGGAGCGGCGAAGCCCACAAGGATGGGCAAAAGCCCTGTGACAAACAGGAGCAGCCCTTTTGCCGGGGAAACGCGGCTTGGTTCGAAAGCGCGATTGCGCTGCGCGCTGGAAGAGTAGCGCTGCTTTCCCCTCGCCCATCTTTCCCACGCAACCAGGATGACGACGATCGCAAGCAACGCCAAGGCGATCTGCGCTGCCCCCGGCAGATCGGACCGGGTGACCCAAGTCGTGTAGATAGAGACGGTCAATGTCCGCACGCCGAGAAACTCGGAGGCGCCGATATCGTTGAGTGCTTCCATAAGCGCGAGACTGACGCCGACGGCAACCGCGGGCCGCGCCAGCGGCAGAGCAACGTGCCAGAAGATCGCGCGCCGGGAAATGCCGAGTGTTCTTGCAGCCTCGATCAGATTGGCGGACTGCGTCAAGAACATCGCCCGCACCGGAATATAGACATAAGGGTAGAGCACGAAACCCAGAAGCACGATACAGCCCGTCATCGAGCGCAGGTCCGGCAGGCGAAATTCCCTTGGGCTGGAATAGCCGAGCAGCCAACGCACCGCCCCCTGCACCGGCCCTATCGGATGCAGGATGTCGAGATAGGCATAGGCAATGATATAGGTCGGCACCGCAAGCGGCAGCAGCAGCGCCCATTCGAGCACCCGGCGGCCCGGAAAGGTGTAGGCTGTGACCAGCCAGGCCGTCGTCGTTCCGACAATGGCGGTGATCAGACCCACACCACAGAGGAGAATGACTGTATCCATCAAGGCGACGGGCAGGACTGTGGTGACAAGATGCGACCACAGGCCTTCGGATCCCTGCACCGCCTGCAGCAAGAGCGCCAAGAACGGCAACAGGACGAAACAGGCGACCGCGGCCGCGCAGACCAGCCACCTGGACCCAGTGGAGCGCCGGTGCCGGCTTCGTGCGGCGCTGGTCATCAAGGAGAATCCATTTCGTCGGCGACGGGACGGCGCCCGCGTTCTCCGCAGGCGCCGTCCTGCTTTTAGTTGTCGAAGCCGACCTTGTCGACCAGTTCACTTGCCTGCTTACGATGGCTGACGATTTCCGTCAAAGGTTTCGGATCGATCTTCAATTCACCGAAGGATGCAATGATCGGGTCGGCCGAGGCGCCGGGCTTCACCGGATATTCGAAATTCGCTTCGGCGTAGATCTTCTGGGCCTCGTCGGACACGAGGTATTCCAGGAGCTTTACGGCTTCTGCCCTATTCGGCGCATGTTTTGCGACCGCAGCGCCGCTGACGTTGACCTGCGTCCCGCCGTCCTTGAAGGTTGGCAGGATCACCTTGATGGCGTTGCCCCAGGAAGCCTGCTCTTCGCCGCCCTTGCCCGACCGCATCAGGCCGACATAGTAGGAATTGGCAATCGCGATATCGCAAATGCCGCCGGCAATATCCTTGGCGCCGTCGCGGTCGCCGCCGGCAGCCTTGCGGGCCAGGTTGTCCTTGACGCCGGCGAGCCATTTCTCCGTCTCTTCAGCGCCGTAATGGGCGATGTAATCGGCAAAGAGCGCGGTGTTGTACGGGTGCTGGCCGGAGCGAATGCAGATCTTGCCCTTCCATTTCGGATCGGCCAGATCCTCGTAGTGGAAGGCCGCGAGATCGAGATCCTTTGCGGCATAAATGACGCGGGCGCGCATGGACAGCGCAAACCAGTTGCCTTTCGCATCGCGCAACTGCTCCGGAATCGATTCCGTCAGGACACTGGATTCCACCGGCTGGGTGACGCCCTTCTCGACGAGATCGACGAGATTTCCCGCATCCACGGTCATCAGGATATCGACCGGCGAGCTTTCGCCCTCGGCCGCGACGCGCTCGACCAGCCCGTCCTTGAGAAAGACCGTGTTGACCTTGGTACCCGTGGCTGCGGTGAAGGCATCCAATAGCGGCTGGATCAGACCCGGCTCGCGGGTCGTGTAGATATTGAGCTCCGCAGCCGACGCGGCGCCGGCGCCGAGCAGCAAGGTTGCTGAAAGCAGTGCGGATTTCGCGATGATCGACATGGTCATTTATCCTCCAGATGAACTGCGCCGTGCTGTCGAGCATTATAGGAGGCGCACGGTCAAGTTTAGTACGAGCAGTTTACCGTAAATGCCGCCCTGACACTCAGGCTGCGGCAAATGCCAGACAGCTCTCCGGCAAGACGACCAAGCCGACAAGGTCCGTCCCAGCCTCCAGACGCTGCATCGTTCGAACCAGTAGCGGCTGCTCCAACCCCTCCACCTTGACGGCGAGTTGTTCCACGTCACCAAGGAAGACACGGCTATGCACGCGCCCGCAGACTTCTCCTGGCTCACGTGACACCGAAATTCCCTGTGGGCGGATATAGAGCGTGGCGGGGCTGCCCTCGCCGAGATCCAGCCTCTGCGCAAACCGGCCGATCACCGTTTCGACATATCCTTGGCGGTAAACGCCAGGAACCTTGTTGAAGGCGCAAAAGAACTCAGCGGCATAGGGGTTCACGGGCCGATCGTGCAGGTCGTAGCCAGACCCGGTCTGGACGATCCGGCCGGCCTTCATCAAGACAACCCTGTCGCCGGCCGAAAGGGCTTCTTCCGGGTCGTGGGTGACCATGATGACAGTCGTGCCGAGGCTTTTCAGAAGCGAAAGCGTTTCATCTCGAACCCTGTCCCGCAGGCCGCGATCCAGGTTGGAAAACGGCTCGTCCATTAGCAGGATATCCGGCTGGGGCGCGAGCGCGCGGGCCAGAGCGGCGCGTTGCTGTTCGCCGCCCGACAGCATATGCGGATACCGTGCCTTCAGATGCTCTATGCCGATATGTTCGAGAATTTCGGCGACCCTGTCGGCGACAGTCTTTTTCGGCCGGCCCCTCAGACCGAACAGGATGTTCTGCTCGACGGTCAGATGAGGAAAGAGAGCGTAGTCCTGGAAAACGAAACCGATCCTGCGGTCCTCCGGCTCCACGAAGACTGAAGGGCCCGAAACTTCGTCTCCGTTCAGCAGGATACGGCCGGCGTCGATCGTATCGACCCCGGCGATCATTCTCAGCAATGTCGATTTCCCGCAGCCGGAACGGCCAACGAGACAGATGATCTCGCCGGAGCCGATCGTCAGCGACACGTCGTCTAGGGCGACGGTCTTTCCAAACCTGCGACTTACATTGCACAGTTCGAGCGCCGGATCTTCTGCTGCCGGAATCAATCTCTCCTCCGTCTTTCGGTTCCACGCACCAAAGGTCATCGTTCCTCCGAAAACACCTATGCGCCCGCCGATAACTTGACAATAGCATTCATGCATTTCATAGGGAGCAAATCCGACTTCCCTTTTTTCTTCCATACTGATTGCTTACCATGGCACCGCTCTTTACGTCCGCGCTGGCAAATTGGGGCGATGCGCCGGCACTGCTTTTCCCAGACCGCGACCCGATCACCTATCGGGAACTGGCAGATCGTGTCAGTCAGAAATTCACGGCGTTCGGCCCGCAGAAGATGCTGGTCGGCGTAGAAGCGTCGCATTCGGAGCACGCAATCATCGGCTACCTCGCGGCCCTTCAATCCGGCCATGCCGTGGTCATGATTCCACCGACGGATCAGGTGCAGGGAGCTGTCGTAGAAGAGGCGTTTGCGCCCGATATCACCTGTCGCCAGGTCGATGGGCGCTGGAGGCCGATCAAGCCTTTCCGCAGCCGCGACCAGCACGGCGTTCCACCACATCCCGATCTGGCGCTGCTGCTGATGACATCCGGAAGCACTGGTCGCGCCAAGGCCGTGAGGCTTTCCGCCCGGAACCTCGACGCCAATGCGGCGTCGATAGCCCAATATCTCGGCCTGACGGCAACAGATCGCGGCTGCATGGCGCTACCTCTGCACTATTGCTACGGCTTGTCCGTTCTGCATTCCCATCTTTCGGTCGGTGCTAGCCTCTATTTCCCGAAACTGTCGATATCGGATCCGCAGTTCCACGATCGGCTGGAACAGTCCGGATGCACGAATTTTTCCGGCGTGCCCTATTCCTACGAGCTTCTGGAGAGCATTGATTTCTGCAGCCGGCTCCCTTCATCCCTGCGCTTCATGACCGTCGCTGGCGGCCGCCTCTCGCCCGATATCATCCGCCGCTACAATCATCGTATGCGCGAAAGAGACGGCGCTTTTTTCGTAATGTATGGCCAAACGGAAGGCACTGCGCGGCTGGCCTATGTGCCACCGGATCGACTTGAGGGAAACGAGGACCGGATCGGGATCGCCGTTCCCGGCGGGACGCTGACGCTCGAGGACGAACAGGGAAGAACGATCTCCTCATCGGGACGGCTCGGCGAACTCGTCTATCGCGGTCCCAATGTTATGATGGGGTATGCAAGTTCGCGCCGCGAACTGACGCATGGCCACGAGCTCGACTGCCTGAAAACGGGCGACCTCGCCGAGATGGACCATGAGGGACTGTTACGCATCTGCGGGCGTCTGAAGCGCATCTCGAAAATCGCTGGTCTGCGGATCAGCCATGATGCGATGGAGGCGGCGCTTGACAAACATGGTATTCGCGCGGCCGTCATCGGCGACGACCGCTCGATCCATGCCTATTGCGCCGGTCCTGCCGATGAACTTGAGGCAAAGCGCATTCTGGTGGCTGCAAGCGGGCTCACCTTGCTGCAGGTCGGCGCCACGTCGCGGGCCAAGCTGCCACGCCTTTCATCGGGCAAGATCGACTATGGCCGGCTGATGCAGCAATTTTCCGCGAGGAGCGCGGAACGCGAAAACCGGCAAGAAACCGTCCAGGAGGTCTTCGCTCAGCTCTTTTACCCGACCCGGGTCGGCCCGCGGGATAGTTTTCTGTCGTTGGGTGGGGATTCGCTGCGCTTTGTCCAGCTTTCGATCGCGCTGGAGCGCATCCTCGGTGAAGCGCCGCCGAATTGGGAAAGGCTTTCCGTTTCGGAACTGGCCGGCAGGGTCAAGCGCACCGAAACAGCGCCCAAACTGGAGGCCAGTCTTCTCATCCGCGCGCTCGCTATCCTCTTCGTCGTTGTCCAGCACGAGACGCTCTGGCCGATTCCGGGCGGTTCCGCCGCGATGATCCTGCTTGTCGGCTTCGGACTTGCCCGCTTTCAATGGCGGCCTGTTATGGAGTTCGATATCGTTCGCCTGTTCCGCTCCGCGCTTCCGATCGTGATCCCCTACTATCTTATCGTCGCGGGCTACACGGTGGCGTGGGGTGAGGTGCCGTGGGCGTCCGTCGTCATGACCGGTAATTTCGGCTTCGCCGATCCGGAGCGACATTCCATGCTTCCCTACCTCTATTGGTTCATCGAAGCTTACTGCCAGATGCTTCTGCTGTTTGCGGGTTTCTTTGCCCTTCCACCCGTTCGAAAGATGGCCGCATGGTCACCCTTCTCGGCGGGACTGGTGCTGCTGGGCGTCGCGCTGCTTGCCCGCTTGATCCTTCCCGATCTCTGGCAAATTGGAAACCGGCAGATTTTCACATTGCCGTGGATGCTCTATCTCGCCGCCATCGGCTTTCTGGCGGCTTTCGCGGATACCATCGCGAAGCGACTGTTGCTGATGGCGGCGGGCATGGTTGTCTTCAGCTTCTTTGCGTTCTACGAAAGCGTCTGGATCGGCACCCGGGTCAAATATTTCCTGCAAATCCCTGTCCTGGCCCTGCTTTTGTTCCTTCCGAGGCCATCGGTGCCGCGAGGGCTGAAAGCGCTCGTCCTGCCGATTTCTGCCGCGAGTTTTCACATCTACCTCCTCCACCGTTTCATGCCGGAACTGCTTCTTCTTCCGCTCTCCGGGAAAATCCCGGCGCCTGCTTTTTCCATGCTCGCCATTGTCGGAGGCGTGGCTTTGGGGGTCATCGCATGGTGGGCGCAGAAGCAGGTCTTGTCGTTCCTCTCCAAACACCGCGATCTCCCGTTCGGGATGACGGGCGCTGCACTTCGCCGGCACTGCCCCGCCGCAGTCGATTTCGCCAAACGGATCAGCATGCCGACGGCCGCGCCGTGTGGCGGCCGTCGAGATAGATGAGCAAAGCGAAGCCCAGCATGCCGGCAAATGCACCGAGCAGCGACGTTCCGGAATAGTCGCTGAACCGGGTCCCAAGCGCAAACAGGATGGCACTAAGCCCGCCGCTTAGGAACAGGTTGACCGAAATAAGCGAGCTTCCAAGACCGGGACGATCGGCGATCAGGTCTTGGATGTAGGTTATCGGAATGCTGATCAGCGCCGCGGCAGCGAAAGCGCTGAGCGGCGTCAGGGCATAGATCTGCCAGGGCGCGGAGGAAAAGGCGAGCAACGCCAGATAGGCCGCATAGAGCACCGTGCCGGCCGCAAGCGCCGTTACCGGGTGCAGGTGAAGCTGGATGCGCGCCCAGACGAAGATGAAGACGACTTCGAGGAAAGCGACGATCCCGACGATGGCACCGATATCGGTGACCCTGCCACCGGCGGTACCGGTTATGATCAGCGGCTGGACCGCCGCGTTGACATGCAGCGTCGAGGTGATCAGCGAGACAGCCATCAGCCGCGCAAACACCTTGGGCGAGAGAACTTCGGCGAAGGAGGCGAGATAGGAGTGACGATGGCTGATCTGTGCAGGAGGTCCGGCGGCGGCCGGCAGTTTGACGAAGACCAGCGCCAGGTTGACGATGCAGCCGAGGCAGGCGAGAAGATAGGCGGGCAACATGCTGCCGCTTCCCGTCAGTACGAGTGCAACAAGGCCGGGCACAAGCACCCAGGCAACTGAAATCGCCGCGCGAACCCCGGAATTGATCGCGGCGGCATCACGCCCGCCCGAGGCATTGGCGATCGCGCGGACATTGGCAAACAGCAGCGATGTCGTCGAATTGTAGACCGGCAGCAGGACCAGTGTGCAGAACACGAAACTGGCCGGTACCGGCACGGCATAGACCAGGCCATAACCGACAACGCCGAACACCATCACGGTCATCAGCAATATCCGGTAGTTGCCGATGCGGTCGGCAAGCACGCCAACCCAGAGGCTTGCGGCAACGTTGACGGCAGCCGCGGCGAATATCAGGATCGAATAGAAGGCATCGCTCAGCCCCAGCTCGGTGATGCCGATGACCGACTGATAGGGCGACGTCGCAGCACCCGTGAATCCAAACAGGAAGATCGCGATCATGCTCAGCCTGACCACAGGGTGGCGGAAGGCGATCAACAGCGTGGAGGTCATGATGAAGGTACCAGGAGAGAGATCAATGGCCCGGGAATTGACGGGATCGTGCGGATATCGGATTGCGTGACTATCGTTCGGCTCGGTCCGCCGAATCTGCCAAAGCGTCCCAACGCGCTGAAAGTCTGGCCTGCGGCTTAAATTCAAAATTCCGGTCGAAGGGAAAGACCGGCCTCACCCTTCGGTTGCTCGCGAGATTGGCGATGTCCTGATTGACGACGCCATCGGTCAACGCCATCAGGTTCGGATTGGCGATCGGCGCCAGTTCCGGCGACAGATAGCCGGACTTCACCACCAAGAGCTGCACGGCCTTCGGATCGAGCCCGAGCCGCTGGAAGTCCTGAATATTATGATAGGGGCGGCGGCGCGCTGAAAGCACGATCTCGATGCCACCGACGCGCACCAAAGCTTGGCGTTCGGCCGGAGACGCCTGATCATCAAGGCGAACGACGATTGCCGTGACGTCAGCCGGAAGGCTTGCCGGATCGAGGCCGCCGCCGAGACGAAGGGCGACCGTCGCTCCCTCGCCCGCGGCAAAGCAGGCTTCGACGGCAGGCCGATCGGTGATGCCGGCGATGAGAGCGCCGTGCCAGTTACGGGCAAGAAGCGCGCGCAACACATCAGCGCGGTCGCCGACGCCACCGCCGGTCGGATTGTCGGCGGAATCGGCAAGAATGACCGGAGATGTGGTCGCCTTCTCGGCGATGTCGAGCATCTCTTCCAGCGGCCCGGTCTGCGGGCCGAAGCCGAAACTCTTTCGGGCATCCCAGTATTGGAGGGCGATCTCCTCGGCGGCCTTCAGCGCACTGGTCTTGTCCACGCCAGTGACAACCGCACAGGCCGTTGCCCGTGGCTCATCGGCCCAGACATAGCCGATCATGAGGTTGGCATCGAGGACGCCGGGTTTCGCGTCGAAAGACGAAAGCCCGAGATAGATCGACTTTGCCGGCTCGTCCTCGGTCGAGGTGCATTCGCCTGGCAGCAGGACGGGCACCTTGGCCCAGGCGACACCCGGGCGCCGGCCGGTGCGCAGCGTCTCGACCAACATCGACCAGGCGCGCACCATGGTCTCGCGGACATCGATATGCGGCGCGGTGCGATAGGCCGCGAAGATATCGAGCTGATCGATGATCCTCTGGCTGACATTGCCGTGCAGGTCATAACTCGCAGCGACCGGGCAATCGGGGCCGACAATCCCGCGCGCGGCGGAAATCCAGTCGCCCTCGGCATCGTCCATGCCCTCGACGTTCATCGCGCCATGCATCGCCAGGTAGAGACCGTCGATCGGCAGGGCCGCCTCAAGCTTTGCAAGGAACTCGGCCTTGAAGGTCTCGTAGGCCTGTCGCGACACTGGTCCCCCAGGTATCGCGCGGGCGTGCAGCAGAGGCACATGCTCGATGCCGTCGGCATTGAGAAAGTTGAAATATTCGGCGCCGAGCAAATCGGCATCGCGAAGTACACGAAAATCCTCGATTGCCATCAGGACAGGCGAATAGGTACTGCACTCGGTATGGATACCACCGACGGCTATGCGCATGGCTTTCCTCACAGTTCGGACCTCATAGTTTCGGGCTGAGACCGACGATTGCCGCGAAGCGCGGCCAGTTCTTCTCGCTCTTCGGCGTCCACGCCGCCTCGGCGATGGCCGGCAGGCGCGGAAAGACGAGGCGGTTGAAATAGCCGCGCGAGAGGAAATGCTCCGACCAAATGCAGGCCTGCACGCCCTTCAGCCGATGTTTCAGCTCCTCCGGAAAATCGCCCTCGGCCTCGTAGTCATAGGTGTGTGCGGGTGGCACGGTACCGGCCCAGCTTGCGCCCGGCTCCTGCCATTCCTCTGCCTGCACCATGTCGAGATAATAGGCCTGGCCGGGCGTCATCACGACTTCATAGCCTTCGCGGGCAAGCTCGATGCCGACCTCCGGCGTTTGCCAGGCCATCAGCAGCGTACCTTGCGCCTCGACGCCGCCGCCATGGGCAACCTCGTTCCAGCCGGCGAGCTTCCTGTCGCGCCTGCTCAGCATGTCTTTTACCTGTTTAAGGAAATAGGACTGCAGTCCGAAGGTGCCGGAAATGCCCTCGCGTTCCATCAACGTCCTTGCCAGCGGCGAGGCGAGCCACGCGCCGTCCGGCACCTCGTCGCCGCCGACATGGATGTAGGCGGACGGGAAAAGCTCGACCATTTCATCGAAGACCTTTTCCAGGAATTCGTAGCTGAACGGCACGGCCGGATTGAGCGCGTTGTTGGCGTACCCCTGGACCGAATGATAGCTTTCCGGGGCCTCCTGACCGTCGGAAAGGTCGCGCAGCGCGACAAGCGTCGCCGCGTTGTGGCCGGGAATATCGATCTCCGGCACGATCTCGATATGCAGTGCTGACGCATGGCCAACGAGCCTGCGGACATCATCCTGGCTGTAGAAGCCTCCCACAGGCTCGGCGCCATTGCCGAGTTGTGGCAGAAGCGGTCCATCCGGGCCACGTCGGACGCCGACCGTGGTGAGCTGCGGATAGGCCTTGATCTCCAGCCGCCATGCCTCGTCGTCTGTCAGGTGCCAGTGGAAGATGTTGAGTTTCAGCCAGGCGAGGATATCGATCAGCCGCGAGAGATCGCTGAGCGGATAGAACTGCCGCGACACGTCGAGATGGCAGCCGCGCCAGCTGTAGCGCGGCGCGTCGGAGACGGTGCCACGGATCGGAAACCGGAATTTCGCGGGCTCCCGGCGTGCGCCATTCAGAAGCTGTGCCAGGCTCGTCAGACCGTATTGACGGCCGGCTGTGCCACCGAATCTCAGGCTGACGTCGTTTGCTGAGAAGGAAAGCTCGTAGCCCTCCGGCGCGAGTGCTGCGTCCGGTTCGAGATGCAGCGCCCTGCCCTGGCTGTTTGGCGTCAGGCTGAACGGTACATGATCCGCCTCAAACAGACGCCGGAAGAGTGCAAGCACTGTGTCGACAGCCCTGAGATCCTCCAGCGATGCGCCCGCGGCGGGATACAGGCAGACCGGAAAGCCTTCCCCGGCTTCCGCGTCGATCCGGCGCGGCCAGGGTTGCAGAGCAAACGGCAGATCGAGTTTTCCTTCCGGCAGCAGCACCGGTGGTGGCTCGCTGACGCGGCCTTCGAGAAGCAGATCGGACACGGCAACCGCCGCATGGCTGCCATCGCCCAGCGTCAGATAGGCGGACTTCGCACCGTCGGTACAATGCACCGCCTTGCGGTGCAGGCCGCTGACCGAAAATGCCCAGGATGCGCCGGGGGCCAGCACGAAACCGGCCGGCGGGGCGAATTCGTGGTAGTTGGCGTCCCGCTTTACGAACGTTGCATTCTCGCACGCCTTCTGGTCGATGACCCGCGTCAGCGATGTATAGACGATCGTGAAATTCTCCACCGGGCGGTCGCAGAGATTGAACAGGCTGAAAGTAAAGCGGCCATGCGGACCACCATCCGGTTGCCACGCACTTTCGAGACGATAGGGCGCCGATTGCATGTCTGTTCCTCTTATTCTTAGTAGTGGTCCGATTGGGAGAAGGTACGGGCGAGTTCGGCCTGGCCGGCCGTCAGGCCGCAATCGACCGGCAGGCAGGCGCCGGTGATGGCGGCGGCAAGTGGGCTGGCAAGAAAGCCGACGGCATTGGCGACATCTTCCGGAATGGCGATCCGCTGCAGCGGATACCAGCGCCTCGCGTCGTCGAAGACATTCGGATTGGCAGCGGCGCGATCCTCCCAGGCCTGGGTGCGGACCGTTCCGGGCGAGACGGCATTGGCCCGGATGCCGAACTTGCCATATTCGACGGCGATCAGTTTCGTCAGGTGCAGCAGGCCGGCCTTTGCGGCGCTATAGGCCGGATGGCCGAAGACATGGGTGCCGTTGACCGAGGCGATGTTGACGACCGAGCCCTTCGTCGCCTTCAGCGCTTCTTCCACAGCGCGAAAGCAGACGAAGGCAGCCTCCAGATTAAGCACGCTGTCCATGCGCCAGATTTCGGGCGTGGTATCGTGAAGACTGACCGCGCGGGCCGCGCCGGCATTGTTGACGAGGGTTCGCACCATTCCCAGCGCCGCGGCACGCCGCGCCATATCGGCGACATTTGCCGGATCGGTGATGTCACAGGCAAAGGCGACGAACTGACCGGGGGGGCCGAGGCTGGCTGCTGCCCTCTCGGCCGCAGCGCCGTCGAGATCGGGCATCAGCACGATATCATGGTCTTCGCCCAGACGGCGGGCGATCGCCCTACCGATGTCGCCAGCGGCCCCCGTTACGATCGCGACAGATGAAGTCATGCCGGTTCCCTTCTGACCATATCGTTTGCTAATCCCCGAGAAGCTGGCGGTCGTCGCCGTCACGATGGGCGACCAGTTGCTGCTTGATGCGTCGCAGCGTCACTGTCGCCTGCGGCTGGATGTGGTAGGCGACAAGGCTCGCGATGATATCGACCAGCGCAAGGTAAGCGATGCGGGTCGATGTCGGCCGATAGATATTGTTGCCCTCCGGCAAATCGACCGAAACGGTGATATCGGCTGCGCGGGCAACCGGACTGCCGCTCTGCGTCAGCGCGATGGTCGTTACTTTCTGGTCGCGCGCCAGCGAGAAGGAGCGGACGAGTTCGGCGTTGCGGCCGGAAAACGAGGAGCCGATGAGCACGTCCGTCGGTCTGGCGGCGGCGGCCATCATCAATTGCATGCTGTGATCGGAGCTCGCCGTCACCCGCAGCCCCAGACGAAAGAGACGGTTCTGCATTTCGCTGGCAATCATCGACGAATTGCCGCCGGAGCCGAACGCATAAATCATATCTGCCGCGGCGAGCCGCTCGGTGGCCCGTTCGATCGCCGCAAGGTCGAGATTGCGGTGCAGCAGGAAAAGCGCGTTCTGCGCCTTGGTGACGATATCCTGGGCCACGTCGGCAGGCTCCCGGCTCTTCGGCTCCGGCTTGAGATAGCGCATGCCGACATAGGCGGTGCGCGCCAGCTGAACCTTGAAATCGGAAAAGCTCTCGCAGCCGAGGCGGCGGCAAAAGCGGGTGACGGTCGGCGGCGAGACATCTGCCTTGCCCGCGAGCTCGATGATCGAGGCATTCACGGCAAACTCAAAATCGGTGAGCAGGATCTCTGCGATGCGGCTTTCGGCTTGCGAGAGCTTGCCTTTCTCTTCCTGAAGCGTGGAGAAAATATCCATTTAGAGTGCACCTTTCATGAGATCGCGAGCCCGCTTGAGGAGGCTCCCTGCAACCGCTGCAATGCTGCGATCCGGCACACGATTCTCACCTTATGTCCACCCTATTCCCGGCGCTTACCTCTGCCTCACGCAGTCTTTTCCTTGTAGGCGACGCAATCGATCTCTAACTTGCAATCGACCATCATCGACGCCTGTACGCAGGCACGGGCGGGCGGATGCTCGCCGAAATAGTCCTGATAGATCTTGTTGAAGGTCCAGAAGTCGCGCGGGTCGTCGAGCCAGACGCCGCAGCGGACGATATGCTCGGGGCCGTAGCCGGCTTCAGCCAAAATCGCCAGCAGGTTGGCGATCGTCTTGTGGGTCTGCGGGATGATGCCGCCCTCGATGATCTCGCCGTCTTCCATTGCAACCTGGCCGGAAACATGGAGCCAACCATTCGCCTCTACCGCGCGGGCGAACGGCAGCGACTTGCCGCCAGCGCCGGTCTGTTCGGCGCCGTAACGTTTGATGGGCATTCCGTTATCCTTGCAAATTATTTTCTTGATCCGTTGACAAATGACCATAGAAAGCGGAATTTGACCAGAGAAAAACGTCATTTATGAAAAGAATTTCAATCCAGGGAGCAAGCGTGCGCGATCCTTTCCGCAATCCGTTTCCATCATCCGACTCGGCCCGTCACGCAATCTGGCAAATGCTGGTCGAACGCGACATCGATGCTTTCCTCGCCGCCGACTGGTCCAAAGTCGCTGGCGATTTCGTGGAAGACGGCTTCATCGGCATCGACGGCAAACGCGAAATCAACCCCGACAAATGGCGCCTTGCCTTCCCTTCGCTGAATGCCTATTGCAACGAATGGCTGCGGCAGGCAGAAGACTTCGCCCAGCAATCCTTTGCCGAAGACCCGCGCACGGCGATCTTCACGACCACGACGCTTGAGGATATCGAGATCGAAGGCGAGGTGGCGCTTGCCCGCAAGAAATTCGACGGCAGCCTGAGGAAATCGGATGGCAGCGTTGATGTCCTGAAGTGGCAGACGCTCTATTATTGCCGCCTGCACGAGGGGCGGTGGAAGATCTGCGGCTTCACCGGCTACCTGCCCAATCCGATGGGCGAGGCCTGAGAAGCGAGCAAGAGGCAACGGCATTGCGCATATTTACCGCCGCCCTGGCAACCGAAACAAACACCTTCTCGCCGATCTGCGTCGATCGCCGCGCCTTCGAGGCCTCGCTTTACGCACCACCGGGCGAGCATCCCGAAACGCCGACGCTCTGCTCGGCGCCGATCACCGTCGGCCGCCGGCTTGCCACTGAGCGGGGTTTCGAACTGATCGAAGGAACGGCCGCCTGGGCAGACCCGGCCGGCCTTGTCAATCGCCTGACCTACGAGGGCCTGCGCGACGAGATTCTCAATCAGTTGCGCGCAGCTCTTCCGGTCGACGCTGTCGTGCTTGGTCTTCACGGCGCCATGGTCGCCGACGGCTACGAGGATACCGAAGGCGATTTCCTCGCCCACGTGCGCGATATCGTCGGACCGGATATCCTGGTTTGCGCCGAGCTCGACCCGCACAGCCATCTGACAGCGAAGCGCCTGGCGGCCGCGAATTTCTTCGTCTATTTCAAGGAATTCCCGCATACCGACTTCGTCGATCGCGCCGAGGACCTGTGGTGCATCGCGCTCAATACGCTCGCCGGCCGCGTCAAGCCGGTGATGTCGGTGTTCGACTGCCGCATGATCGACGTCTATCCGACATCACGTGAGCCGATGCGTTCCTTCGTCGACAAGATCATGCGGATGGAAATCGCGGATGCGGATATTCTGTCGATCTCCGTCGTGCATGGTTTCATGGCTGGCGACGTGCCGGAAATGGGCACGAAAATGGTCGTGCTCACCGACGGTAAGCCGGAAAAAGGCGCCGTGCTCGCCCGCGAGCTTGGCCTTGAGCTTTTCGCCAAGCGCGGGACGTTCATCATGCCGCAGATCGACGAGAGAGCAGCGGTTTCCCGCGCTCTTGCCGCGGCAAGCGGACCGGTGGTGATCGCCGACACCTGGGACAATCCGGGCGGCGGGACGGCCGGCGATGCGACGGTGCTGCTGGCGGAATTGCTGGCGCAGGGCGCAAAGGACACGGCGGTCGGCACGATCTGGGATCCGATGGCGGTACAGATTTGCATGGCGGCCGGCGAAGGCGCCGAGATCCAGTTGCGCTTCGGCGCGAAATCGGCGCCGGGCACCGGCAATCCGATCGACGGCGTCGTCAAGGTCGTCCGGCTCGTGCGCAATGCCGAGATGCGTTTCGGCGAAAGCTATGCGCCCTTCGGTGATGCGGCGCATATCCAGCTCAACGGCATAGACATCATCCTGAACTCGACGCGGGCACAGAGCTTCGACCCGAGCCTGTTTTCGGTGATGGGGATCGAGCCGACATCGCGGAAAATACTGGTCATCAAATCGACCAACCATTTCTACGCATCCTTCGCCCCGATCGCCTCGGAAATCCTCTATTGCTCGGCAGGGACGCCCTATCCGAACAACCCGACCCGCACGGCCTATCGCCGGGCGCCGCGTGACATCTGGCCGATGGTGGACAATCCGCATGGGATGGACCAGGGCGCGGCTTGAACCGATGGTTTAGGGCGGCGGTGCCAAGTGTTGGCCCTGCACTGGGGCGTTATCCGGTTGCTTCCACATATATGGAAAAGGGCGCCGTTGACGCGCCCTTCAAAGCTGCTTGATCGATCGCGATCGGCGCAGCCACTCAGACCGCGCCTGCCTTTAAAAGCCCCATGTCGACATCGGTGAGTTCGACCCGGCGCTCAAGCGCGATGCCGTCGGCATCGAAGAGGTGGCAGTCGGCGGCGTTGATGCCGACCGGAACCGTCTCCTCCGTCCGGATCGCGGCGCTGCCGGGCAGCATGGCGCAGAAGTTCTCGCCTTCGCCATTGAGCGCGGCATAGGCAACGGTGTGGGCACCGAGGCGCTCGATCACCGAAGGCGCAATTGTCATGACGAGGTCGGCCGCACCGAACTGGATGTGTTCCGGGCGTATGCCGAGCGTCAATGGCTGTCCGACGAGGCCGGCCCGCCCCTCGACGGGGATCGTCGTCGACTGCCCCTGATATTCGATCTCGACGCCGCCGGCTCCCACGGATCTGCAGACGACCGGCAGCATGTTCATCTTCGGGTTGCCGATGAAGCCGGCAACGAAGGTGTTTGCAGGTTTGTGATAGAGCGCAAGCGGCGCTCCGGTCTGGGCGATCTCCCCGGCATTGAGGACGACGATCCGGTCCGCCATCGTCATCGCCTCGACCTGGTCGTGCGTGACGTAGATCATCGTCGCCTTCAATTGCCGGTGGAGTTTCGCCAGTTCGATGCGCATGTCGGCGCGCAGCGCCGCGTCGAGGTTGGACAGCGGCTCATCGAAAAGGAAGATCTTCGGCTCGCGCACGATCGCCCGGCCGATCGCCACACGCTGGCGCTGGCCGCCCGAGAGCAATCCCGGCTTCTGCTGGAGCCGTTGGTCGAGGTGAAGGATGCGAGCGGCGTTCTCCACCTTGGCCTTGAGCTTGTCCTCCTGCATCTTTTCGACACGCAGCGGGAAGGCAATATTCTCGAACACCGTCATATGCGGATAGAGCGCATAGGACTGAAACACCATGGCGATGCCGCGCTTGACCGGCGGCAGGTCGTTGACCCGCTTGCCGTCGATCAGGATGTCACCGGAACTGGTCTCGTCGAGACCGGCGATCATCCGGAGCAAGGTCGACTTGCCGCAGCCGGACGGTCCGACGAAAACGACGAACTCGCCGTTGCGGACCTCGAGGTTAATGCCTTTCAGCACCTCGAACGTACCGTAGAATTTCTGAACCGTGTTGAGATTGAGCTGTCCCAAGAAACTGTCTCCGGCCGCCGTCGAGAAGCGACCCTTTCATAGCAGAAGAGGAGTGGACCGCGAACCTCAAGGGTTCGCGGTCCGATGGTCTTACTTGTACTGCTCGATATCGGCAGCTGCCTTCTTCAGCGCGTCGGCCGGCTCTGCCTTGCCTGTTACGACGGACTGGACCATTTCGATGATCACGTTCTGGAAGCCCTTGTAGTCGGTGAAAAGCGGCTCTGGACCGCCATAGGCGATGCCATCGATGAACGGCTTCCAGTAAGGCTCCTTGGCTACGAATTCGTCGACAAGGGCACCTGGACGCAGGGGCGTCAGGCCGGCGCCGCCCTGCAGTTCGTATTCGTGCTGGATGTCGGTCGAGGTGATGTATTTGGCGAATTCAGCCGCCTTCTCCTCGACGCCCGTGCCCTTGAAGATCGCCAGGCTGTCAGTAATGAGAAGCGTGCCTTCGCCCTTGGCGGAGGGGCCGAGCGGCAAGGCTGCGACACCCCAGTTGATCTTGGTATCCTTGAGGCGGGCAGCGGCACCCGAGCCCGCCTGGATCATGCCGACTTTGCCGTCGAGGAAGATGGCGCGGATTTCGTTCTGTTCGTAGGCGGTGGCACCTTCGACGGAATAGGGCGTAATGTCCTTGTAGGCCTGCAGCGCTGCCAGCACTTCAGGGCTATCCATGACGATCTTGTCGCCATCGATCACCTTGCCATTGTTGGTGTAAACCCAATGCATGAACTGGTGCATCGTGTTGTCGAACGTTTTGGCCGGCAGGCCGTAGCCAGCGGTTCCGGTCTTTTCCTTGATCTGCTTGGCAAAGGCGATCTCGTCCGCCCAGGTCTTCGGCGGGGTTTCCGGGTCGAGACCAGCAGCCTTGAACAGATCCTTGTTCCAGTAGAGAGCCTTGGTCGAGAAGGCGATCGGCACGCCCCACTGGTTGCCGTCGAAGGTGACGGTATCGACGATGTTCGGATAGTAGGCCTTCTTCTCGTCGTCAGTCATCGGGACCGGGATGATCAGATCGTTCTGCGCGAACTCCTTCAGCGTGCGCGAGCCGACATAGGCCATGCCGACCGGCGTACCGGCAACGGCAAGCGTCGTCGCCTTGTCCTGGCACTGCTCCCACCCGACAACCTCGGGCGCGATCTTCCAGCCGGCGTTCTGGCCTTCCCATTCCTTGATGTATTTTTCGTGAATCGGATCGATCTTGTCGCCGCAATAGATCCAGCTGATTTCCTGGTCAGCAGCCTGTGCAGTCATGGCGCCGAGTGCGGTCGAGCCGAGCAAGGCAAGGGCAAACAGCCCAGTCTTGAAATGGATTGTCACGTTTTTAGCTCCCATTTTTCTCTGGTGGTTCGGTTTATTGTTTCACCGCGCCGGCGGTCAGCCCGCTGACGAGATAGCGTTGAAGGAAGAAAATCACGATCATGGCCGGTGCGATGCCGACGAAGCTTGCGGCCATCAACTCGTTCCAGATGACTTCCTGCCGTCCGAAATAGGCAAACAGGCCAACCGGCAGCGGCGCATACTCCGTCTTGGAATTGAAGGTCAGCGCGTAGATGAACTGCTGAGCGTAGGAGCCAATGAAGGTGGTAATCGCAACCACCGTGATGCCCGGCATGGCGATCGGAAGGATGACGCGGCGCAGCGTATAGAAATGGCTCGCACCATCGACGAAAGCAGCCTCGTCCAACTCCCGCGGAATGCGCATCATGTAGGTGCGCAAAAGCCAGATGGCAGACGGGATCAGGAAGGCGACGCCGGGAACGATGATGGCGAAATAGGTGTTCAATACACCGAAAGAACGCATCAACCGGAAAAGCGGTATCAGCAGCACCGCGCCGGAAAACATATTGACGGCAAGGAATGCTCCAAGCAATTGGCCTGAGCCCTTGAACTTGAAGCGAGCAAAGGCGTAAGCCGCCGGGACGACCAATATCAGAACGACGGCGGTCACAATGGTCGAGATGAAAAAGGAGTTGAAAATATAACGCGCAAAGCCCGGAACGCTCACCCACATCGTCCGGTAGGCTTCGAAAGACCCATTTTGCGGAATGAACCGATATGGAGATGAAAAGAGCTGGCTGAGCGGCTTCAGCGAAACCAGGAAACCCTCGACGAAAGGCGCCAGGATAAAGGTGAGAAAGGCCAGGATGCCCGCATAGATGCCGATCAGTTCGTACCAGCGATAGCGGTTGATCATGGCTGGCTGGGTGCTCATCGGTTGTCTCCCGAGGAAAGACGGCTGGTGACGCGGAAATAGGCGAGGCAGAAGATCGACAGGAAGATGCAGATCAGTACAGCGCGGGCGGCGCCTTCCCCGTATTTTTTCGATCCGATCGCCGTGTGGTAGGTGTCGATGATCATCGTCGTGGTCTCGCCGCTCGGTCCGCCGCGGGTCAGGATCCAGATAATGTCGAAGGAATTAAAGGTCGCGATGAGCGACAGCATCGACATGGTGATCAGCGAAGGGATCAGCAGCGGCAAGGTAATGCGGCGGAACCGGTAGAAACGCCCCGCCCCGTCTGTCCAGGCAGCCTCATAGAGATCCTGCGGGATCGACTGCATGGCGGCCAGCATGTAGAGCGTTACCAGCGGCACGCCGATCCACACGTCGGTGATGATCGTTGCCCAGAATGCCGTCGAACCCTGTGCGAGAAAGGCGACCGGACCATCTGCGAAGCCGAAACGCTGCAGCAAGCCGGAGATCATGCCGAACTGGCCGTTATACATCCAGCCCCACATGAAGATGCCGATCGCCATGGGCACGATCCATGGCGGCATGGTCAGGACGCGAAACAGCGCGCGGCCGGGAACGGCGGCGTTGAGCATCGAGGCGCCGAAGACGCCGATGATCATCTTGATCGACACGGAGAAGAAGGTCCACACGAAGGTGCGCATGATGACCTCCGCGAAGGTCGCATTAAAAATCTTGCCGTAGTTGACCCAGCCAACCCAGTTGGTCGTTTTCTTCAGCGAGGCATCGGTGAAGGACAGGATGAACGTGTCGACCAGCGGATAGGCGACAATCACCGTCACATACAGGACGGCCGGCAGCAGCAGGATCCAGGCGAAGATGACGGTGCTGCGCTGAACACTCATCCTCTCCTCCTCAAGCCGCGCGGGCGTGGAGCGCTTCGTCGAAGCGATCCCAGATGGGTCTGAGATCGACGACGCTGCGCTTGCGGCGCGCCTCGTCCATCGACAGCGCCAGAATACCGGCTTCCAGCGCATCGATCGTCGAAACGGGCAATGCCCGGCCGTCGCGGACATGGCCGATGATGTCGGCCGCCATCTGTTCGTCGGCGCCGTAATGCTGCGACAGTTCCGTCGCGGCATATTTGTTTTCAATGACCTTCTTGCCGGTCAGCATCTCGTGGACATCGAAATAGCCGCGGATGAAATCGCCCTCGGCCATACCACGCGAGCCCATGATGCAGAAGCGGCGGAACTGGTCCGGGACGTTGAGGTTGGTGTGGAAGTTCATGCCGACGCCGTTGGCGTATTCGACGATCGCGACCTGGTAGTCGATGATGTCGCCATCGCTGTCGAAAACCTTGTCGGAGCCCATCCAGCCGCTCGGCTTGCGATGGAAGAGTTCGAGATCGTTGATGCCTTCACGGGCCGGGTCGTTGGCGGGGATGAAGCTCTTGCGCCCGCCGAAACTGGCGACGCGCTCCGGCCGCGCGCCGACGATGCCATTGTAGAGATCGAGGTCGTGGCAGCATTTTTCCAGCATGAAGCTGCCGGAATAGCGCTCGTAGCGGCGCCAGTCGCGCATGAAGAAGGCGCCGTGATAGGGCTCGATGTGCTCGGCCGCCTCGATCGAGACGACCTCACCGAGGGTTCCGGCAGTTTGGGCGGCGCGCAGGTCGCGGTACATCGGCGCATAGCGCAACACGAGACCGACCATCAGCCGTTCATGCCCGTACCTGGCCATCAACCGGGCAAGTTCCAGGCTTTCCTCGACGGTCGTAACGATCGGTTTTTCGCTGAAAACCTTGAGGCCGGCTTCGAGCCCGATGCGAATATGATCGAGATGCATGTGGTTCGGCGAACCGATCATCAGAAGATCGAGCTTTTCGTTGGCGATCAGCTCTTCGGGGGTCGCATAGGCGGTGCCGGCGGAAATGCCTTTTTCCGAAAGACTGGACAAGCCGGCCGGGTTCGGATCGACATAACCGGCGATCTCGAAGCTTTCGTCCATAGCCTTGAAGACATAGCCCAGATAGCCAAGACGGAATCCGAGCCCGATGATGCCCACTTTCATTCTTCTGGTATTCCCCGTTTATTGTCGTAATTTATTTTCTCAGACTGAGGCAGATTTTCATCATCGTCAACCGAAATCCGCTGAAAACTTTATTTTATGAAATTCATTTTCATATGGGTTGATGCGGTATCAGATTGGTCCGCTTCTGGACTGCATGCGACGTGCGGTTGAAACGCTGATGAAAGATGCCAGCACGATGGGCTGCTTGCCGCCTTGGGAAACACATAAAAACGGCGGCGGCTGAAAGACAGCCGACCCGCCGGTCCCATTGATATCGCCGCCTGTTTTGGGGGTAGGGTCTATTTTCCCTGAAACTTCGGGTCCCGCTTTTCGATGAACGCCGCCATGCCCTCTTTCTGATCAACGGTTGCAAAGAGCGAGTGAAAAAGCCGGCGCTCGAAAAGGAGGCCTTCCCGCAGTCCGCTCTCGAGTGCGCGATCTACGGCCTCGCGCGCGGCCATGGTTGCGGCCTTGCCGTAACCGGCGATGGTGCGGGCGGCGGCAAGCGTTTCGTCCATCAACGTCTCGGCCGGAATGACGCGCGCAACGAGGCCGCAGCGTTCGGCCTCCGTCGCATCCATCATCCGTCCCGTCAGGATCATGTCCATGGCCTTCGACTTGCCGATGAGTTTCGTCAGCCGCTGCGAGCCACCCATTCCGGGCATCACGCCGAGTTTGATCTCGGGTTGGCCGAACATGGCGGTGTCGGCGGCAAAGATGATGTCGCACATCATCGCGAGTTCACAACCGCCGCCGAGCGCGTAACCCGACACCGCGGCGATCCTTGGCGTCCGAAAAGAAGCAAAGCGATCCCAGGCTGCAAAGAAATCCTCGCCGAACATTTCGGCGAAGGATTTATCCGCCATCTCCTTGATATCGGCGCCTGCGGCGAAAGCCTTGTTCGAGCCCTTCAGCACGAAACAGCCGACGCCCGGGTCGCGGTCAAGCGGCCCGAGTTCGGCTGCCAGCGCGTGCATGATCTCGGAATTCAGCGCATTGCGGGCCGCGGGCCGGTTCAACGTGACGATGACGACCCGGTCCTGTTGTTCGATAATGATCGGTTTTTCCACTGTCTTGCTCCTGAATTTTCGCGGCCGCAGGCTGGACCTGTTACGCGGCTCCGGCGCCTGATTTTTCTCGCAACAGATTGATGATACCCGAAAAGTCCTTGTCGGCGTTTCCGAGTTCGTTGAACAGTTGATAGAGTTCTGCGGCCTTGGCGCCGAGCGGCGTCGTCGCTCCGGTCGCTGCTGCCGCCTCCTGCGAAAGCTTCAGATCCTTCAGCATGAGCGCTCCGGCAAAACCCGGCTGGTAGTCGTTGTTGGCCGGTGAGGTGGGAACCGGACCGGGCACGGGGCAATAGGTGGTGAGTGACCAGCACTGCCCCGATGAAACGGACGCCACGTCGAAGAGCGCCTGATGCGTGAGGCCGAGCTTCTCGCCGAGCACGAAGGCCTCACCGACGGCGATCATGCTGACGCCCAGGATCATGTTGTTGCAGATCTTAGCCGCCTGGCCAGCCGTCGCGCCACCACAGTGAATGATGCGTTTGCCCATTGCCGCGAATATTGGTTGAGCCTTGGCGAAAACGTCCTGATCTCCACCGATCATGAAGGTCAGCGTTGCCGCCGCAGCACCGCCTGTACCGCCGGAAACCGGAGCATCGAGAGAAGGACAATTCTCCGCGGTCGCCATGGCATGCGCCTTGCGGGCGCTGTCGATATCGATGGTCGAGCAGTCGATGAGCAGCGTGCCGGAGGGCACCGATACCACCAGTTCCTCCCAAACCGAAAGCACGTGCTTGCCGGCCGGCAGCATGGTGATCACGGTATCGACGGCATCAACGGTTTCGGCAAGGGACGCGCACGGGATCACGCCGTTTTCACGCGCCTGTTCCAGCAGGGGTTGCGACAGGTCAAAACCCCTGACCGTGTATCCTGCCTTGACCAGATTGGACGCCATCGGGCCACCCATGTGGCCGAGGCCGATAAAGCCGATGGATGTCATGTGCGTGGTCCTCCCTCAAACGTTTCTGCAAAAAGCGGATGGGCAGATGGCTGGAAATAGGCTGCGACCTGGGCCTCGGTCACATCGCCGAGGCGGCCCGGATGCCATTGCGGATTGCGGTCCTTGTCGATAACGGCGGCGCGCACCCCTTCGTAGAAATCGTGGCTGCGCAGAACCGCCGCGGTCGCGGCGAATTCCCGTTCGAGACAGGTTTCCAGGCTTGTCGTTTGCCGTCCCAGCCTCAGCAGGCGGAGCGCGACCTTAAGGCTGAGCGGTGATTTTGCCGAAAGCACGGCAAGAACGTT